>JACPPQ010000095.1 GCA_016190925.1 Chloroflexota bacterium
GCCTCAGGCGGACCCGCGAACGATGAAAACATACAACACTGTTCTGTCATTCTGGCGCAGGCCAGAATCCAGTGGGATGGTAGGGCTGGATTCCGACTTTCGTCGGAATGGTTATTTTTTGGGTAATTTGTCATCCGCCTCAGGCGCACCCGCGAACGATGAAAACGTTGTAGGGGCGGGTCTCGGACCCGCCCGCCCTGCTTTTCTTCGTACCAAGGGCTGGAGGCTTGAGCCATCGGTTATTTAGATTTATTTTCTAGTGTAGTGTTTCAGAGAAAACTATACAACGAATACACACGTATTGTCATTCCAGCGAAGGCTGGAATCCAGCCTCATGCCCGCCTGGATTCCGTATCAAAGCTTGTCCCGTACCTGATACGGGATTGATGTGGGGTCGGCATCCAGGGGGTGGGGAGGATTCTGAAAGCTAATTGCTGATAGCTGAACGCTGTTAATCGAGGTATCAAAAGAATGGCCAACATCATTGCGGTATGCAGCAGCAGGAAAAAGGGGACCAGGAAGACGCCCATCACGGAAGGTGTTTTCAAGGAAGAGTTCGGACTTGTGGGTGACGCTCATGCAGATTGCTGCACCCACCGCCAGGTGAGCCTCCTGGCAACTGAAAGTATAGCTAAGATGCGCCAGTTGGGATTGGACGTAGGTCCCGGGGATTTCGCCGAAAACCTTACAACGGAAGGACTGGATGTGGTATCCCTCCCCATCGGCACGCGGGTCTCTGCCGGCGGCGAAGTAGTCCTGGAAATCACCCAGATTGGGAAAGAATGTCACACCAGATGCGCCATTTTCAAACAGGTAGGCCAGTGTATCATGCCTGAAGAGGGCGTGTTTGCCCGGGTAATCAATGGTGGCGTTGTGAAAGCGGGCGACAGTATAGAGGTCTGCGCTGCGCCGCCCTGCGACATCTGATAGCCCGGCGCATCGTGCGGGAGCAAGTTTTGCTCCTTTCTATCCTGGATTTACCGCCGGTTGAATTGCGCTCCCTGCCGTTGCCCTTTGTGAATAGTTGAGCCGTGTCTTAAAAATATTATATGTGTGTCATTCTGGTCCGCCTCGGGCGGACGAAGAATCCGTACTATCCTTATTTGAGAACAGATTCCTCATTACTGAGAATTTTCCATTCTGGCTTGCAGCCAGCACCACGAAGGATGAAAATACAAGCGTCTCCCTTTCGCAAAGGGCCTGCCCCGTACCTTGTCCCGTACTTGATACGGGATTGATACGGGGGAGATTGAGAGGGATTTCAAATCCCCCTAAGTTGAACTAAACCTTTATTTTCGGGGTAATCCATTAGGATTGTGGAGCGTAGCGAAACCCGCCACAAAAATGTCATTGAGTCGCCAACAGTCAGGAGGATATGGACTGCAAATTCATTCCCGGCAGTTTCGAGACCCTCGCTCCTCATTGGAGAGAGATCCAGCACAATCCGGGGGGCAGCCCGGTTTTCACTACTCCGGGATGGATGCAGATATGGTGGCAACACTTTGGCTCCGGGGCTGAGTTGCTGCTCGGCGCTGTCGAATGCCAGGGGACTGTCATCGGTATCGCTCCGCTCCGTGTAAAGGACGGGGTTGCGTCCTTTATCGGCAGCGCCGATGTCAGTGACTACCTCGACTTTGTGGTGGAGCAAGGGAAGGAGGAATCTTTCTTCGGTGTATTTCTCGACGAGCTTGTGAAGAGGGGAATCAGACAGTTGGATTTGGAATCTCTGAGGCCTGACTCCACGGCGCTCACCAGCCTGGCCGCTTTTGCCGGAAAACGGGGATGGCAGGTCTCAAGAAAACAATCGGGCGTCACTGTAGCGCTTGACCTTCCTGCCACCTGGGAAGGCTATCTTGATACTTTGACCACCAAGCAGCGACACGAACTCAGGCGCAAAGAGAGAAGGCTCTCTGAAATGGGCGAATTGAAAGTCCGTGCCAGCGATGCTGCCGGGGCAGACATGGACATCTTTTTAAAGCTTTTCCGGGACAGCCGTCAGGACAAGAAGGATTTCATGACGCCGGCAATGGAAGCATTCTTCAGGTCGCTGGCGGCTACTCTGTCCGCTCAGGGGATACTGAAGCTGAAAATTATGGAGCTCGATTCCCTGCCGGTGGCAGCTGTCTTATGCTTTGATTACCACAATAGAATATACTTGTATAATAGCGGCTACGACCCCGGATATGCCTGGCTGAGTGTCGGCTTGCTCTCAAAGGTGCTTTGCATCAAGGAAAGCATCCGCATCGGTAGAGAGAAGTTTGATTTCCTCAGCGGCGCAGAGGTCTACAAGTACCGGTTGGGTGGGCAGGAGCTTCCCTTGTTCCATTGTCGTATGAGCTTGGAAGAGAATCATGGCGGTGGTATGTGAAATCGGTTATTCCCGGCAGTCTCAGGATAGCGATGCTCAGTGTCCACAGTTGCCCTCTCGGCAAACTTGGAGGGAGAGACACCGGTGGAATGAACGTATATGTTCGGGAGCTTGCTCTTGAGTTGGGTAGGAAAAGGCATAAGGTTGACATATTCACCAGGACGCACCAGCCAGAGCATGAAGAGCTTATGGATTTGGACGGGAATGTGCGGCTGGTGCACCTCGGTGCCGGTGATGACGATGAGATGCCCAAGGTAGCCCTCTATGTGCACCTCCAGGGCCTCACCTGCGGCGTGGAAAATTTCAGGGCCAGGGAAGGTCTGCATTATGACATTTTGCACAGCCATTACTGGCTATCTGGTCTCGTAGGCCGGCAGCTTGGGAGCGGATGGAATGTACCTCATGTGACGATGTTCCACACCATGGGCGCTGCTAAGAATCGCATTGGCCTTGGCGAAGATGAGACTGAGCTAAGAATTGAGAGCGAGCGGGAGGTAGCACTTGGCTGTGACCGGATTATCGCTGCTACCGAGCGGGAACGGGACGAACTTGCTCGCTTCTCCGGCGCTGCCCCGGACAGGATTTCAGTTGTGCCCTGTGGCGTGAACCCCGAACTTTTTCAGCCGGTGGACAGGGTGCTCACCCGCTCTAAGCTCGGTCTCAGTGAGCATGGCAAGGTTATCCTATACGTCGGGAGAATCGAGCGACTGAAGGGACTCAGTCGGCTTGTGGAAGCGCTTGCCATGCTGGGTGCCGCAGCGCCCTTTCTGATGATTGTTGGCGGTGATGAGCACTCCGAGTCCGAGGTCCGCTCGCTTGAGGACATGGCGTGTAAACTGGGTGTTCGGGAGCATATGACCTTTTGCGGACGCGTCGCCCAGGAAGAGCTTCCCGCTTTTTACAGCGCTGCCGATGCTTGTATCATCCCCTCATACTACGAGAGCTTCGGCATGGTTGCTCTTGAGTCTCTTGCCTGCGGTACTCCTGTCGTTGCTACTGATGTTGGTGGCATGAGGTCTGTTGTCCGGCAAGACGTAACGGGCTATCTGGTGCGGGATAACTCTCCTTCTCTCCTGTCGGAAGCCATTGCGCGTATCCTGTCCGTGGAGGAAGACAGGGCGCAGGCTATCCAAACCAGGCGTTCCCTCGTAGCTGGCTACAGCTGGGGTAACATCGCCAATCTTATTCTGCGTGAGTACCAGGAAGCCTTCGATAGCTACCCCGCAAGAGTTAGCTCATGATATTTCTGAGTCCCTCTGATAGTCTTGTGCAAAAATGACAAAGTATTTTTAAGTTTTTAGTTGTGTTTTTGTCCGCCTCAGGCGGATGACTTTTGATTCTTGAGTTAAGGAGTTTAATATGGCAAGGGCTTGCGATATTATGGTAATCACCGCCCATCCGGACGATGCCGAATACGGCATTGCCGGCAGTGTGGCGAAATGGGTCAGGGAAGGCAAGAGCGTAATGTACGTGGTATGTACCAATGGTGATAAAGGCAGCAGCGACCCGGAAATGACTTCCCCCAGGCTGGCCTTCATCCGCGAAAAGGAGCAGCGGGCGGCAGCCAAAGTGCTGGGTGTGAGGAGGGTAGCCTTCCTGCGTCACCCCGACCAATCTCTGGAGGACACCCCCGAATTTCGCAAAGAAATAGTCAGCGTAATGCGGAAATACCGTCCTGGCACGGTGGCTGCCCCGGACCCCTACCGCCGGTATATCTGGCACCATGACCATCGCGTCCTCGGTCAGGTGGTACTCGATGCCGTCTATCCATATGTCCGTGACCGCTTGGCCTATCCTGACCTTCTTGATGCCGGCCTGAAACCTCACATTGTGAAAGAAGTCCTCTTTTGGGGCGCGGAAGACCCCAACTACCGCTCCGATATTACGGACACCTTCGATATCAAGCTAAGGGCGCTGCGCTGCCATAAAAGCCAGGTGAGCGGCCGTCCGGACCACGAGGAATGGCTTCTTCAACGTGCCCGGATGTTGGCCGAAGGTACGGGCTTCAAGCTGGCTGAGGCTTTCCACCGGGAAGAGCTTGAATAAAGGGCTATCAGCATTAGCTCCTGGTGAAGCTGTGGGGGGAGGGCTAATAACTAATGGCTAATGTCCCGAGTCAGAAATCCGTTTACAAAAACAGTACCGCCAAGTCGGGGTGTCTAAGAGGGGTGCCGACCCCTCTTCCAATTCTTCCCCTTCCCCTCCGCGAGGGGAAGGGGACAAAGGGGATAGGGTCGCGTTTCCTGTAATAACATAGGAATCTTGAATTATGTAACGGTCTTATAACTCAGGACACTAACAGCTAATAGCTTAAATGTAACAAATACTTGTATTCGAGGCGATTTTAAGGTATAAATATATGGGGGTGAAAAAACGTAGATGGCAAAATTAGAACTGAAAGTAACTAAACGTGATGTCCTGGGGAAGAAGGTAAGGTTTCTACGCCGCGAAGGTGTGACCCCGGTGCATCTCTTTGGACATGGCATCGAATCTGAGACGTTGCAGTGCAATACGGTTGAGCTTCAAAAAACCATGTCTCAGGCAGGCAAGACCAGGCTCATCGAGCTCAAGATTGGCAAGGCAAAAGAGCCGCGTAGCGTGATGGTGCGCGAGATTCAAAAAGACCCTTTGAAGGGCGGACTGCTTCATGTCGACCTCTACCAGGTAAGAATGACTGAGAAAATGAAGGTCGAGGTCCCTGTTTTGCTGGTCGGTGAGGCGCCCGCTCTCAAACTGAAAGAAAAGATGCTGGAGCGCGATGTCAGTTCTCTGAATATTGAATGTCTTCCGGCCGAGGTCCCTGACCGCATAGAAGTGGACCTTAGCGCCCTCATCGACTCGGAACACCCTATTCGGGTGAAAGACCTCAAACTGCCTGCGGGAATAACCATTCTGGACGACCCTGAGGTAACTCTGGCAAGGATTGTCACTCGCCGCATCGAGGAAGAAGTGGTCGTTGCAAAACCGGCGGCTGAAGTTACTGCAGAAGCGGCCGCAGAGGCTGGCGAAGGGGAAGCAAAAAAGGAGAAAGAGGAAGAGAAAAAATAATGGGATGGGAGGCCTCTTTCCGTCTCTTCTATTGCCTTGTGTGTCACTGTGTTCGAGAGGGGGCGCAAGCCCCCTCTTCCTTAAAGTGGCAAAT
This sequence comes from Chloroflexota bacterium, assembly GCA_016190925.1. Lineage (GTDB taxonomy): Bacteria > Chloroflexota > Dehalococcoidia > Dehalococcoidales > JACPPQ01 > JACPPQ01. The sequence goes on from JACPPQ010000095.1 coordinate 5,511, forward strand.
CCTTCGGTCAGGAAATGGCCGTGTTTCTAAGCGGTTTCAGATTTAATGAATACGAATGCTCTTGGCGTTTCTGAATTGCCTGTAGATGCGCAGGTGTCCACCACCCTTCTTCTTGTCCGGCACGGTCAGACCCGGTCCAATGTCACCGGATTCTACATGGGCAGGTCTCATGAGGACCTGGATGAAGCCGGCTATGCCCAGGTGCGCAGCCTGTCCTTAAGGCTTGCCGCCCTCCCTCTAGCCTCGGTGTATGCCAGTCCTCTCCAACGTACCCGTACTACAGCGGAAATCATTGCTAAGCCCCACAAACTTGAAGTGCAGGAACTGGATGACCTGCTTGAAATTAACCTGGGTGGCTGGCAGGGACTCCACATGGATGAAGTCCAGAAGCGCTGGCCTGAAATCTGGAAGCAATCGAGGATTGACCCCTCGGACGTCACCTTTCCCGGCGGGGAGAGCTTCAAACAGGTTGGAGAAAGGGCAGTCCGCGCGTTTCGAACAATAGCATCGGAGAATTCTGGTAAACAGGTGGTTGTAGTCTCCCATGAGATTGTCATCAAGCAGATTATAGCCTATGTCCTCGGCGTTTCCACCAGCATCTATCGCAGATTTGAAATCACCAATGCGTCGCTTAACATAGTGCGTCTTATCGATGGCAAGATACGTCTGGTTACTTTGAACGACACTTCGCACCTTGAAGTGGTATAATAGCCACATACTAATCGTCTCATTTAAAATAGATTCGGGAAATAGCTTCTCCCTTTCGTAAAAGTCTGCCCTGAACGAAGTCGAAGGGGAGACTGAGAGGGATTTTCTGTCGGGCAGGTTCAAAATCCCCCTTAATCCCCCTTTGCGAAAGGGGGAGATGACAAAATATTCAGTCAACGTATTTCTGATACGGCACACTAGTGTCC
>JACPPQ010000096.1 GCA_016190925.1 Chloroflexota bacterium
CTCTAAATCTCCCCTTCGACTTCGCTCAGGGCAGGCTCCCCGTATCAAGTACGGGTTCACCCTGGTTCCACTGAGGTCACCACGAAGTGAACGGTTCACCCCCGTATCAAGTACGGGGCAAGCTGTGAACGGGGCAGGCTTTTACGAAAGGGAGACTTGCCGTCCGTAAATTGCTCCAGCAACCAAGAATGAGTAATCCCTTCAAATTTCAAGAGCGGATAGAAGCCATTATTTTTTCAAGCAATGCGGACAGCCCCCATTTTTTAGCCGCGGAAATAAGCACGGTAACTTCACTGGTCCCGGCACGCTGGTCGGACAGAAACTCTATGGCCGTTTTTTCATCCCATGTCTTACTGCTGTCAAGGAGAAGGTCGATCTTGTTCAGGGCGGTGATGCGCGGCTTTTCCGCAAGGCCAAGCTCGGCGAGGATTCCTTCCACCACCTGGTGCTGCTCGGCGGCGTGGGGTGAAGTGAAATCGACCACATGTACCAGAACACTAGCCTCTTCAAGCTCTTCCAGCGTGGCGCGGAATGCGGCCACCAGGGTAGGCGGCAGTTTACGTATAAACCCTACAGTGTCAGTGATAAGCACCTTCCGGTTATCTGGTAGCGCCAGTTGTCTTGTCGTGGGGTCGAGTGTGGAAAAGAGTCCATCTTCAACATACGCACCGGCTTTAGTCAAGGCATTGAGCAGCGTGCTTTTCCCGGCATTGGTATAGCCCACCAGAGAGACCACCGGGACGCCGCTCTTGCGACGCTTTTCGCGGTAGAGGCCGCGCTGTTTTCTCACCTGCTCAAGCTGCTCTTTCAGACGGTGTATCTTCTGGCGCATGATGCGCTTGTCTGTCTCGAGCTGTGATTCGCCGGGGCCGCGGGTGCCGATGCCGCCTCCCAGCCTTTCGAGGTGGCTCCACCGCCCGGCGAGCCGTGGCAGGAGATACTGATACTGCGCAAGCTCCACCTGGAGCTTACCTTCGCGGGTACGTGCACGTTTGGCAAAAATGTCCAGAATGAGAGCGGGACGGTCGATTATCTTGACTTCGAGGGCATCTTCCAGGTTCTGCTGCTGTCGCGGGGTAAGCTCATCATCAACAATGGCAACCTCGTAGCCGAGGGAATTTTTCAGCGCTCGCAGTTCTTCTAGTTTGCCTTTTCCCAGGTAGTGTGTTGACGATGGTGATTTCATCCTCTGGATAAGCTTGCCCACCACCCGGACACCGGCGGTCTCAGCAAGCTGTGCCAGCTCTTCCAGGGTGACCTCCGCCTCCAATCCGCCTCTGGCATCTTTGCGAGCCACTGCCAGCAGGAATGCCCGCTCTGAATCTGCTCCCGTGTCCTTTGGCGCACCAGCAACCCGGTTTATTGAATTTGCCTCCTACGTTATGTCAAATTGAATCGATAGGGGATTACTATAAAGTCAAAGCTCATCCGCCTCAGGCGGACTCCCGCAAGGGGCGAGGAGACCAGTTCAAATATATTCATAAACTCTCAAAGGTGAGCGGACCCGCCCTTCATTTACCTCATCTAATTCCATGTTGCAATCAAGCTGGCAGATTAGTGCAGGGCAGATGCACAGGTCCGCCAGGGGCGGATGCCACCGTTTTTCTGTGCCATCATGATAGCCAATGCGAATAAGATTTTTACCCTCGTACAGGCACGAACAGGCCCTGTCCAACCGATGTTAAGAATCGGAAGCCTATTTTACAGCTTTTTGCCGGCTCCCCATGCCGATAGCCGGGATAGACCCTTCACCAGTGATGCGTCCGGGATTGTCAGTGACAGGCGAATGTAACCCTCTCCGTTTGGACCATAGCCGGTGCCGGGCGTTACCACCACTCCCACCTTGTCCAGTAACTCGGTGGCAAAGCTTTTGGAGTTATAGCCAGCCGGGACCTTGGCCCATACATAGAGGCTTGCTTTGGGCGGCCTGGCTTGGAGGCCGATGCGGTTCAGCATTTCCACAACCAGGTCGCGCCGTTTCTGGTAGACATCATTATGCTGCTGGATGCAGTCCTGTGGACCGGTCAAAGCGGTGATGGCGGCTTGCTGGATAGCCTGCGCAATTCCGGAATCCAGGTTGGACTTGATGCGCATCAGGGCGTTAATCATTTCGGCATTGCCTACCGCCATCCCGATGCGCCATCCGGTCATGTTGTAGCTTTTCGAAAGGGAATGGAACTCGACTCCTATATCTTTGGCACCGGAGGCTTGCATGAAACTGACTGGCTTATAGCCATCGTAGGCCACCTCCGAGTAAGGGCCGTCATGGCAGACCGGTATGCCGTGCTGCCTGGCAAAGGCCACTGCTTTCTCGAAGAAGCTAAGGTCGGCTACAGCGCTTGTGGGATTATTGGGATAATTGAGCCACAAGAGCTTTGCCTTGTTTAGAATATCGGAAGGAATGGCATTAAGGTCAGGCAGGAAGTTGTTCTTCTCCAGAAGGGGCAGAAAGAAGGAAGTGCCTCCGGCAAGCATGGTGCTCACCGAGTAGACCGGATAGCCGGGGTCGGGCACCAGAGCTATGTCCCCGGGGTCGATGAAACAGAATGAGATATGGCCGATGCCCTCTTTGGAACCGATGAGCGGCAGCACCTCTTTGTCCGAATCAAGTTTTACGCCGAACCTCTTCTCATACCATGTGGCGATGGTCTTGCGCAGTTCCGGCAGTCCCTCCGATTCCGGGTAGCGGTGGTTGGCAGGGTCGTGCGCTGCCTGGCAAAGGCTCTCGATGATGTGGGAAGGCGTCGGTATATCGGGGTCTCCGATGCCGAAGCTGACTACTTCCTCGCCTCTGGCCTTCTTCTCCGCAATTTTCTTGCTGATTTCCACGAACAGATATGGGGGCAGGTTCTCGACACGTTTAGAGACTCTCATCCTTTTTGCACCTCAGTTGAATAATGTGTACCTCGGGAATTCATTGAGTATGTGAGGTGAATTCCCCCTCACTCTAACTCTCCCACTCTGGGGAGAGAGCATACTTAAGCAACGTATCCCCAAAGCAGGACACCAGGATTAATTTTATACTTTGCATTTTTCACCTTGAACTTTCTGGCCATTCTCCGGTGAAGACTTCTTCGGCGGGGCCGCTCAGGAAGACTTCTCCCTTTCCGTCCCACTCCGCTACCAGCGTACCGCCTGGCAGTTTTATGTCAACTTTGTTATCGACATAGCCCAGTAGTTGCGCAACCGCTGCCACGGCACAGGCCCCGCTCCCGCAGGCAAGCGTCTCCCCTGCTCCCCTCTCCCACACACGGGCTACTACCTGCCGCCTGTCGATAATGTTCACCACCTCGAAGTTCGTCCTTTTTGGGAAAATGGGGTGGTTCTCAACCAGTGAGCCGATATGCGACAGAGGGAACACGGAGACCGGCTTTTTCCAGAACAGCACCGCATGGGGGTTACCCATCGAGACGAAACTTAGCATGAACTTTTCGCCGTCCACATCCACCGGATAGTTTAATATCGGTTGACCAGGCTCAAGGCTTTTTCTGCCTGACTTGACTGCCACCGGCACTTCATCCGCGCCAAAGGCGGGCTGGCCCATGCCAATCTGGAGTTTGGTTAGCTGTTTCCCTCTCCTCAGAAACCTGACCTTTCTGATGCCGCACAGAGTTTCCGCAGTTATCTCGCTACCACGCGTGCCGGCGAGACCCCTATCGAGGACATATTTCGCCGAGCATCTCAGGCCATTGCCGCAGGCTTCCGCCTCGGACCCGTCGGGATTGAAGATACGCATTCGGAAATCAGCTTTCTTGGAGGGCAGCACCAGCAGCAGTCCATCGGCACCCACCCCGAAGTGACGGTTGCACATAGCCATCGCCAGCCGCGACCAGTTGCGCCTGGACTCTCCGGGTTCGAACAGCACAAAATCGTTTCCGGCTCCTTGAACTTTGGTGAACTTTATCATCAGTACAATCTAACCCTATTAAGAATTTCAAATATTATGGCAACTGGCAACCTGAAAGTGTTAGATGATGTTGCTATTCCAGGTCAAGAATTACCTCGGCGGCGAACTGCGCTATCTTGCCGGTTACATCGGCGCACTTGTGCTCTTTCTGTGTCGTCGCCTTCATATCTTCGAGCACGTTGGGGTCTCTCATGTTCCATGTTTTTCCGTATATCTTTAGCTGAATATCCCGGCATATTGTGCTGCCGAACTCCTTTTCGACCTTATCACAGAGGAGACCGGCACGCCTCATAGTCTCCTTATAGGCCGAGGACTCACCTGATTTCTCCTGCTTATCTCTTCCATAGGCCAGTCCGATAGCCATAACTCCGGCAGACAAGGCCCCGCAAGCGCTCCTGCCGGTGCGTCCAAGTCCTCCTGATAGCCCGCTGGTCGCTTTGAACGCGGCCTCATTCTCCAGTCCCAGGTTCTGCACTAGTCCCGCTAGTGAAGCAGACGCTCAACCTCCCCAGTTCATCTCCCAGTCGTGGGCGGCCTGGTTAATCTTCTTTGCCAGCGCCCTTTTTTCCTTCCCGCTCATTTTCTCGATTCGCTCCCTTACATTCTGTGTGGCCACACCTCCTCCTTTCAGCTTTGAGCTTTAATTTGTCAGCTTGTAGCTTTTAGACCTCCCCGCCACTGGATTCCGGCATCCCCAGGAATGGGTTATTTGTGGGTTGGCTGATGGCACTGTCATGTCTCATGTCACAAAGATTATAACGTCAAGCTTCTCCCCGTTCAAGTTGAAAATTTTAATACACTCCAACATAGCAAATTCGTTAACCTTTCGGCTTATTTTGCGTTAGTATTTCATATATCCGAATGATACTCATTCTCTGTGTGCCAGGTTCGGGGTGCAACGAAGGATAGAATCCCAGGAAGGTAAGCTTGGCGGCCGCTTCTTCCTTGCTCATTCCCTGCCTGATAGCCTCCCTGACCATTTCCACAACCTTTTCAAGGAACAGGATGAACTCCCGAATCCCTTCCTTGCCGCAAACAACTCCGTGTCCGGGTACGAGCACATCTATATCCATGGCTTCAATCTTTTTCAATGATTCTATCCAGTCCAAAGGCGAGCTATGTGCCAGAGAAGGTTGGACCCCCGTGGTGAAATTATCCCCGGCAAAGAACACTTTTTCCTCCGGTATATAAACGCCGATGTGTCCGGGTGTATGTCCGGGCAGGTGGAGCAACTCGAAGGTATGCCTGCCTACGTAAAGTGTCAATCGCTGCGAGAAAGTGATGGTTGGCACCCGCAGCTGATAGTCCTTTGGAATCTGCAAGCCGTCCGGGTCCAACTGGCTAACCCGCAGGCGGAGGCAGTCCACCAAGCCCGCCCGCGGATTAATTCTGGTTGCCTGCTCGGCTAACTCAACGGCTACTATGCTCACCAGGGGAACAGGAGCGGTAAGCATCTCCCTGGCTTCCACATGAGACACGATTGTCCCCGGGAGAAAGTAGTTGCCTGTAATATGGTCGATATGATGGTGCGTGTTAATGAGGTAGCGCACCTCCCCTATTTTAGACAAATCTTCCCTCAACTTGACCGCGTCTGAAGGCATGTAAGGCGAATCAATAATAACTATCCCTTCCGAGGTAATCACAAAACCCGAAGTGCACCGCCGGAGTTTGGGAGGGGTGCTAAAACTGTCTTCCACATAAACATTAGATGTGATTTGTCGCATATCAGTCTCCTTGTCATTAAATCGGGGCAAGAGGGTTTGACGATAGTGTATCTCGAATGGGTTGACATGTCAAACGTAGTCGATGTCGCTGGTTTTTAACCTCATTGCCTGTTCGTACAAGTGTATGGTACACTATTTCGATACTAAACCTCCTTGAAATACGAATGTGGAAATTTTGACTGGGGAGTCCTATCAGGGGATAGGAAGTATGGGATTTAGAAAGATATTTGTCAGCATTGTTACGGTGAGTGTCCTACCGATACTGACCGCATGTTTTAACGCACCTTCAACAACTACGCTGGTTCCGGGACCAACTTCGCCGGTTAGCCAACCTCCACCTGCATCACCCCAACCACCTGTGACTTCATCCCCCTACCCGCTAACACCACTCCCCTCCCCGACTGCTGCACCATCAATAATATCTACTCCAACGGCACCTGTGCCGCCTCCGCCTGATAACCGGTTGACGCCTGTTCCACCGGTGACGGTTACACCGGCTATCCTGCCTGCATCCGGGGCTGGTTGGAGACAGACCAAGTCACCGCCCAACGGATTCGAGCAGAAAAATGTCCAGTGGATTGAAATAGATACATCGAGTAACTACAAACTGGTTGCTGCTGTTTTTCGTCCCGAAGGCACCGGCCCATTCCCGGTTATCGTACTCCTTCACGCGAGCGCCGGCTTTACAGGACCATTCACAAAGGGCATCGGCAACCATTTCGTTCAGAACGGGTTCCTTGTGGTAGGGGGTTTATGGTTCTCCGGCCACGCCCAAGGATGGGAAGCCCCGGGACTCATAGATTGGCCTCAAGGCCCTCCTTTCGCGGGTACGACCGATGAGGCTATCAAGTACGCTAATATTATCGTCCAAACTGCTCGCCTGTTGCCCGGGGCCGATGGAAAGCACATGGGAGTTTTTGGCACATCAAGAGGGGCAATGGCCTCAGTCCTGCTGGCTTCAACAGGTGCCGGTGTACAAGCAGTTGTTGCTGATTCCGCAAGTTACAGCCCGAAGAGCCCGATTGATAAACCGGCAATCGGGCTGGTGCAGAACATGGAGGCGCCCCTTCTGATGCTGCACGGCACCGCTGACCAGACCGCTCCCGTCCAATCCGCACGGGACTACGAAGCTGCACTGAAGAGACTTAACAAGCCATACGAGGCGCGTTACTACGAAGGCGGGGCACACGTAGTAACCGTGCCAAGTAGTCCAAATCGTGCTGATGCGCTAGCTACCACCGTTTCCTTTCTGAAGAAGTATCTCATGCAATAAGTGTATTAATAATCTGCCCTTCGGGCATAATAAACATTCAAGAGTATTTTAGCTCTTTGACCTGTTCTCAACTTGACAAATCCACGAAAAGCTACATATAATGTGGTATTAATCGATTGAGCCATCGACCAGTTTCCGGCGGTGAGCTAAGAGCAGTCGAAAACGAGTGAACCTTTAACAAGATTTGGCCGCTTGGATCGGACGTGACCGAGACGGTGAAGATGTGTGGTTCTGCGCCCTCTCCGGTTGTGTCCGAGAGGGTTTTTTTATGCCCTTTTTGAGGATGCGATAGATGATGAAACTAGGATTTATCGGAGCCGGAACGGTGGGAACTGCCCTGGCGCACAGGCTGAATGCCGGGGGATATAAGGTTGTGGCCGTGTCCAGCCGCACTAAAGCATCGGCAGAGAAACTGGCGCAATCTATCGATGGTTGCCGGGCTTATGATGACAGCCAGGGCGTGGCCGACAATGCTGAGCTCGTTTTCATCACTACGCCGGATGCCGCTATCGGTCAGGTAGCGGCGCAGACCGTGTGGCATGCAGGGCAGAGCGTAGTACATTGCAGCGGCGCGGACTCTACACAGGTGCTTGAGCCAGCCAGCAAACCGGGCGCTGTGGTTGGCACTTTCCACCCTTTGCAGACCTTTGCCAGCGTAAGACAGGCGATTGAAAATCTCCCCGGCTCGATTTTTGGTATCGAGGCTGAAGAGCCGCTACTGGGCACACTCAAAGATATGGCTATCGCCCTCGATGGGCGCTGGGTGGAACTGGATGCCAGCGACAAGGTACTGTACCACGCATCGGCGGTTATTGCCTGCAACTACCTGGTCACCCTGGTCAAAATGGCAACCGACCTGTGGCAGAGTTTCGGCATTTCGCCACAAGAAGCAACCAAGTCGCTACTCCCTTTGCTGCGCGGGACAATCAGCAACATCGAAGCTATCGGGCTGCCGAACTGTCTCACCGGGCCTATCGCTCGCGGGGATACCGGAACGGTCAAAAAACACCTCGATGCGCTGGAAAGGACGGCTCCAGACCTGCTTTCAGCCTATCGCGAGCTTGGCCGCCAGACAATCCCCATAGCTTTAGCCAAAGGGAAAATTAATCAGCTTCAGGCACAGGAGCTTGAGGCGATACTACAGGAACCTGTTACCCAGAGGAATCGTTAAAGGAGCGAGTCCCACAATGAGAATCATGCTCAAGAGCAAAATACACCGGGCCAGAGTCACTCAGTGCAACATCGATTATGAAGGCAGCATCACCATCGACCGGGAGCTTATGCGTGAAGCGGATATCCTCCCCTATGAGCAGGTACAGGTGTTGAATGTCAACAACGGCGCCCGTTTTAGCACCTATGCCATCGAAGGTGGAAAAGGCGAAATCTGCCTGAACGGCGCGGCGGCCAGGCTGGTCGACAAGGGCGATATTGTAATTATCCTTTCCTACTGTCATGTAGACGAAGCCGAGGCTCATGATTTTGCACCGAGGCTGGTCTACGTTGACGCTAAAAACTCTATCACAGGAGTCAAAAGAGAAGTCGAAACACGAGTGTGACCTCTTTTGAGGGAGGTGTAATGCGGGTTACCATCAGCCAGATAAAAGAAATGAAGCAGGCGGGCGAGAAAATCGCCATGCTGACCTCCTACGACTACTCCACGGCAAAACTCGTTGACACAATCGACATTCCCCTGATACTTGTCGGAGATAGCCTGGGCATGGTAGTGCTGGGCTACGAATCAACGATTCCGGTCACTATGGAAGAAATGCTGCACCACACCAAAGCCGTTGTTCGAGGCACAAAGCATGCTATGATAGTTGGCGATATGCCGTTCATGACCTACCATATCAGTATCGAGGATGCTCTGCGCAACGCTGCCCGTTTCATCCAGGAGGGGGGAGCGCAGGCAGTTAAACTGGAAGGCGGAGTAACGGTAGCGGAGAAGGTCAGAAGAATCGTGGAGTGCGGCATTCCCGTGATGGGACACATCGGCCTTACGCCACAATCGATTAACCAGCTAGGCGGCTATAAGATTCAGGGGAAAAGCCCAGAGGCAGCGGCCGGGCTGCTCAAGGATGCTCGCGCCCTGGAAGACGCAGGGGCTTTCGCCATAGTGCTGGAGACCGTGCCTGCTCCGCTGGCGAGCCTCATTACTCAGAAAGTGAAGATTCCCACCATCGGCATCGGCGCGGGAGCCGGATGCGATGGGCAAGTGCAGGTGATAAACGACCTTCTCGGCTCCTTTGCCGATTTTGTTCCGAAGCATGCCAAGCGATATGCTAAGCTGAGCGATATTATGTCAAGTGCCATCGGCCAATATTACAAAGAGGTCAAGGAAGGCGCTTTCCCTACCGCAGAGCACAGTTTTGCGATGGATGAGAGCGTCCTGGCGCAGCTTTCCTGATTCTGAAACGGATTAGTATAGAGGTTGCTTCGCCCCGCTCGCCTGCCAAAGTCTTGTACGGCGGGCAGGTGTACGGCGAGCAGGCCAAAGGCGAGTGGACTCGCAAATGGCGAGATAGTCTCTTTTAGGGTTAATGCCACGAGCATGAAAGTCATACAGACCATAGCCGAAATGAGGAAACTGAGGCAGCGTCTTCTTGAGCCGGTTGGCTTTGTTCCTACCATGGGGTATCTCCACGAGGGACACTTGACCCTGGTCAGGAAAGCCAAAGAAAAGAACGCCTCGGCAGTAGTCAGCATCTTTGTCAATCCAACGCAGTTCGGCCCTCAAGAGGACTTCGAGAAGTACCCCCGCGACACCGAACGTGACTTAGCCATGCTGAAAACGGCTAAGACAGACGCAGTCTTTATGCCATCCGCTGAGGAGATGTACCCCGCAAACTCTGTTACCTGGGTGGATGTCAAGAAAATCACCGAGCATTTGGAGGGCGCTGCCAGGCCCGGCCACTTCAGGGGAGTTGCCACAGTTGTCGCCAAGCTGTTCAACATCGTACAACCGGACAGGGCTTACTTCGGGCAGAAGGATGCCCAGCAGGTGCTGGTGGTCAAAAGGATGGTGGCAGACCTGAACATGAACATCGAGGTCATTGCCGTACCCACTGTGCGAGAGCCTGACGGCCTGGCAATGAGCAGTCGCAATATCTACCTCAACCCGGAGCAGCGCAAGGCAGCGACAGTCCTTTACCGTGCGCTGAACCATGTTCTGGAACTATGGTCGGAGGGCGAGAGAAATCCGGCGAGGCTGCGCCGTCACATGCTGGATGTTTTGCGAAGCGAACCGCTGGCAGTAGTCGAGTATGTCAGCGTAGCAGACCCAGAGACACTCGAAGAGATGGAGACCGCCAAGCCGGGTGGCCTGGTATCGATGGCTGTCAGAGTCGGGAAAACGCGTCTGATTGATAACATGGTGCTAGAGCTGAAGCCCCGGCTACTCCCCGATTAAGCCAGAGGTTTCCAACTATAATACCGGGTAATATAAGAGGCTGCAGAATGTGGAGATTCTGGTTCTTTCTAGGATGTATTAGCGCTGTTTTGGCTGTTCTCCTGATGGTTTCCGTTATCATGGGAATGCAATTCGTCACTTATGCGGACGGACAGGCCGAGCAAACAGGCACGATGTATGCGTCATTCGTTATTCAATCACTAGCTGCTCTCGTTCTGGCAGTTGTTTCAATTATCTCTTTTAAGCAATACAACCAGTTAGGATAAGGTGCAAAAGAGCACCGAATTTGGTTACTTCCGGGCAAGCATCTTGAAACATACCCTTGAGCTGTAGCCTCGTCTATTCCCTGATTAACGTCACGATACCAAGAGTTGCCAGGAAGGCCAGTCCCGCGCCGAAATAGAAAGTCGCAGCCGGACTAACGGCCTGCCACAGCCACCCGGCAATGAGGCTGGCAGGTAGCAGGGCGATACCTGCCACTCCGTGAAAAAGTCCGTAAGCAGTACCCCTCTTTTCCTGTGTCACCAGGTCCGCCACAAAGGCCCTGGCTACGCCCTGGACTGTTCCTTGATAGACTCCGTAACCGGCAAAAAGCGCCCATATTTGCCAGAGACTGGATGCCTGGGCAAATCCGAGGTAGACCAGGGCATAGAACAGCCAGCCCACCGTGATAACCCGTTTCCTTCCCAGCTTGTCCGATAGCACTCCCGCAGGGGATGAAATTACTGCATAGGTGAGATTGAACACGACAAGCATCAGAATTACTTCGAAAACGGGCGCTCCAATGTCCTGGGCGCGCAGCGTGATAAAGAACTCGCTGGAGTTGCCCAGGCTGAATATGGCCATGACAACCAGGAACAGCTTGAACCGCCCGGAGAAGGCCGGCGGCGACTTGCCAATATCGGAACTTCGATGAGAGCCGCTTTCTGGCGGTGTAGTTTTCTTTCGTGGTTCACGGACAAGACCAAGCAGGAGCAGTACTCCCAGCACGGCCGGAATTATTCCTACCAGTACCAACCAGCGATAGGTATTCAAGCTGAGGTTGATACTTTCACCCTGGACAAGATAGGTGATAATTGCGGCTACTGCCAGCCCCAGGGCAGCACCGGCAGTGTCCATCGAACGATGTATTCCGAAGCTCTTTCCCCGCCCGGTCTCCGCTACCGAGTCAGCAATCAGAGCATCACGGGGGGAGCCACGAAGTCCCTTCCCTACCCTATCGGTAAACCTGATTGCCAGAACTGCGCCCCAACTAGCCGCAAGATACATAAACGGCTTTGCAAGAGTGGAAAGGCCATAACCCGCGACTACCAGCGGCTTACGCCTGCCCATCTTATCGCTGAGACGACCGGCGAATATTTTAAAGATTGCGTCCGTACTTTCCGATAGCCCTCCGATAAGCCCGATAACGGTAGTTCCTGCGCCAAGAACATTGGCCAGAAAAAGAGGAACAAGAGTGAAAATCATCTCACTGCTGACATCGGTAAGGAAGCTGACAATCCCCAGGAAAAAGACATTGGGGTGAAGTCCCCATATCCTCTTGCCACCGGTTTCGGCTCTTGATGTTTGCGCCAATTTATTTCCTCTCCGTTACTTGTATCATTTACGTCATTGGCTTATGACATTATAGAAGACAAACTTTTTATTTATCAAGAATTGAGTTTGTTGAGCTGGTAACTTTACGTTCGGGGACGGATGATAGTAGAATAACATTGGAGTAAGACAGATTTACAACATTACCATGTTGCATAAAGAGCGCAATCGCCCGCTCGTGGCGACCCTTCGACCCTCCTTCGCTAAGGCTGCGAAAGGCAGGCTCAGGGTGAGCGGGTTTTTTGTAATGCCAATTTACGCAACTAAACACAAGTTACATCATGACCGAAGAAAAGATTAAGCAGCACACACGACAAGTCCTGAAGAGTTTCAGCAAGAAAAAAGGAAATCTTATCCCCATTTTGCAGAGGGTTCAGGGTAGGCTCGGCTATCTTCCGCGTGAAGCCATGCTCGAAGTGGCTGAATTTCTTGGACTTCCGCCAATCCATGTCTACGGCGTGGTCACCTTCTATAACCAGTTCCGCCTCAATCCTCCGGGGAAACACTCGGTGAGGGTGTGTCTGGGTACCGCTTGCCACATGAAGGGTGGCTACATAACCCTGGATGCCTGGAAACGGAGGCTGAGTATCGGAGCGGGTGAGACCACTACCGACCGCGAGTTTGACTTGGACACTGTGGCCTGCGTGGGCTGCTGTGTCATGGCCCCGGTGACTGTGCTCGATGAGAAGCCGATGGGAAAGGTCGACCCCACCAAAGTCGATGGCCTGCTGCTTGCCTTCGAGCGTGAAAGGGAGGGCAAGAAAAAGCAGTGACAACCACCGGAGTCCAGGCTATAATCCCTGCTTTCCAGGAGCTTAAAGTATGTGCAGAGGCACACTGGAAGGGCCTCTGGAAAAGCGGGAGGACAGTCATCACCGTAGGCACTGCTGCCTGCGGCCAGGCTGCCGGTGCGCTGGAAGTGTTGCAAGCCTTTCGGGACGAGGTGTCAAAGCTCAACCTGGACTGCCGTGTGATTGAGGTCGGTTGCATGGGTCACTGCTATGCCGAGCCAATCGTCATCATCAGCAAACCAGGCTACCCTGCTATCTGCTACGGCCATGTCAACCCGGTCATTGCCGGGACGCTGGTCAAGGAGTTCGTTGCAGGTGATAATCCCTGCCTGGAATTCGTCCTGGGCGCCCTGGAAAAGAACGACCTCATTCCCAGCCTCTCCGAGTTTCCAAGAGCGCAGTATGAGAAGAAGCTTATCCTGAAGAACTGCGGGCATATCGACCCTACGGACATCGAGCAGTATATCGCTAACGGCGGCTACTTGGCGCTGGAGAAGGCGCTACGGATGCGGCCGGAAAAGGTCATAGACGAGGTCAAGAGGTCGGGACTGCGGGGAAGGGGCGGCGCCGGTTTCCCAACAGGACAAAAGTGGGAAATCTGCCGCAACAGCGCTGGAAAACCGAAGTACGCAATCTGCAATGCGGACGAAGGCGACCCCGGCGCATTCATGGACCGCTCTATCATCGAGAGCGACCCCCACTCCGTACTCGAAGGAATGCTTATTTCAGCCTATGCCACCGGAGCGCGGCAAGGCTACATCTATGTCCGTGCTGAGTACCCGCTGGCGGTGGAAAGAGTGCAGATTGCGCTCCGGCAGGCAAAGAAGTTGGGCTTGCTGGGAAGGGAAATACTGGGGAGCAATTTCAGCTTCGATATCAAGCTCTTCCAGGGTTCCGGAGCGTTTGTCTGCGGGGAAGAGACCGCGCTGATTGCCTCGCTTGAGGGAGAAGCAGGCACACCACACGTCCGTCCACCCTACCCCGCGGTCAGTGGCCTTTTTGGCAAGCCAACGACTATCAACAATGTAAAGACCCTGACCTATGTCCGTCACATCATTAACAACGGAGCGGAGTGGTTTGCGGGCATAGGTACAAAGGGCAGCAGAGGAACCGCTGTTTTTGCCCTGGCTGGCAAGATAGTTAACACGGGCTTGGTTGAAGTCCCCATGGGGACTACGCTAAGGCAGGTCATTTTCGAGGTCGGCAGCGGAATCCCCAACGGCAAGAAATTCAAGGCGGTACAGATTGGCGGCCCTTCCGGCGGCTGTCTGCCTGAATCAGCGCTCGACCTGCCCATCGATTTCGACTCCCTGAAAAAAGCCGGGGCGATGATGGGCTCAGGCGGCATGGTAGTCCTCGACGAAGACGACTGCATGGTGGAGATAGCCCGCTACTTCGTCGAGTTCACCCAGAGGGAATCGTGCGGCAAGTGCACATACTGCCGGCTGGGCACCAAACAGATGCTGGAAATCCTTACCGATATTACAAAAGGGCGAGGAAAGCTTGAGGATATCGATATGCTCCAGCACCTGGCAGAGGGTGTTAAGGCAGGCTCGCTCTGCGGACTGGGGAAAACGGCGCCAAATCCGGTACTGACCACCCTGCGCTATTTCAGAAATGAGTACGAAGCCCATGTAAGGGAGGGACGGTGCCCGTCGCTGATGTGCCCCGACCTGATAGCCTATTACATCCTTCCGCATAAATGCGAACGCTCCTGCGATGCGTGCGTGGGCACATGCTCGGTAGAGGCCATATCACCCGATAAGAAGAGAATAAAGGTCATCGACCAGGAGAAATGCGTCAAGTGCAACAACTGTCTGGTGGCGTGTCCTCTGCAATATAACGCGGTGGTAAAGCTTTCGCCTCCAGGCAAAGTACCGACCTCAAAAAAGTAACGAGATGATGAAAACGGTATCGTTAACTATTGATGATAAACAAATAGAAACGCAGGCAGGGAATACGCTGCTCTGGGCGGCATTGGATAACGGCATTTACATACCTAATCTTTGCTCATTGAGGCATGCTGCCGCACCTGCCGCTTCTTGCCGCCTGTGCTGGGTAGAGGTTGAGGGCAAGGCACAGCCGGTCACCGCCTGCACCGAGATAGCGGCGGAGGGGATGGTGGCGAATACCAGAGGCACGCAGGCTCTGAGGCTGGCCCGCAACGGCTTTGAGCTTCTGATGGCCTCCCACCCCATCGAATGTGCGCGCTGTGCGGCACTTCATGTCTGCGAGCTGTTGAAAATAGCCGGGCACTTGAATGTAAAGCTTAATAAGAATCCGTATCGGAAGCTGGTCCACCATCTACCAATCGATTCCAGTAACCCGTTGTTTAACTACGACCCCAACAAGTGCGTGGTCTGCGGGCGGTGCGTTTCAATCTGCCGCGAGCGTGGAACAGGGGTGCTGGGCTTTGCCCACCGTGGTTTCGATAGAAGGGCCACCACCTTCTACGATGAGCTAATCGGGGATTCTGCATGCGAACAGTGCGGTGAGTGTGTGCGCGCATGTCCTTCCGGCGCGCTGACCTTCAAGGTGAGCGTTAATGTTTAGCCAGCCTCTTGCCCAGCTCGAATGCCTTCAACATTATATCAGGGTGGTCGGTTATCTCCCCCTTCTTGTCCACGTTGCGCACCAGCAAGTCATAGCTGTACTTGACACCGATGGACAAAAAGAAGTATTTGACCGTCATGATGGAGCCCTCGAACAATGAAGGGCCTTTCGTTGCGCCTACCAGAATCAAACCACCCTTCCTTCCTTCCTCGCGTGGGCGCTGCTTGAGAACGTACTTCCTGGCCCACAGCGCCTGAGTGCGGTCTATGAGCGCCTTGAGCTGGGCGCTGACGCCGTAGAAAAAGATTGGAGAGGCAACTATTATGATATCGGCATCCAGGAGCTTTGGATAGATGGCATCCATATCATCCCGGATGACGCAGTTGCCATCCTTCAGACAGCCGTAGTATTCCTTACAAGGTTCGATGTGCAGCTTGCACACCGCAATTTTTTCGACCTCCGCCCCCTGGCTTTTCGCTCCCTTTAGAGCCTCTTCCAGCAGGAGATCGGTGTTGCCCTTGATTCTGGGGCTGCCCATGATGCCGAGCACTTTCATATGCAGGATAGTTTACTACTGTTGGAGAATAAGTTCAATTGTAGGTGGGGGCAAGCATAAAAGATTGAGTTGCTGAAGAACATCGTCAACAGGCAAGGGTCGTAGTGCTATTGAACCCGGTTAAAACTTACAAGCTGGTTGTAGTCCAGCACAATACTCATGGCGTGATTGTCCACGTCGATTCCTGCTTCCTGTACGGCGGCGACAGGAGTAAGTCCACCGAGCATTACCATGCCGATGCGGTTGAATTCAACCGGCACCTCGCACACCGGTTCTCCGATGTCTCCTACTGCCAGCACTCCATCGAAGCCGCATTCACGAAGTCCCTGTATCACCTCTTCCGCTACGGGTTTGGCGGCTGCCGGAATCTCACGGAAGTTTGCCAGGAGCTTGCCGTTTCCACTCTTCAACACTCCTCTGACATCGGTCATCCTCGAACGGATGAAGGCTTCCGATGGGTCGAGGGAGGAACCGGAGTAGTATATCAGGTCGACGAAACGCATGGGTTTGTTGTTGTTTAGCTGGACTATGCCCCCGAACTTCGACTCCATGGGAATGCCCGCCTTCAGCAGGCACCCATTGAAGACGATGGTGCACATCGTGGCAAAACCGACTTTTCCCGGTGGCACCATTGCCGGCCCTATCCTCTCGCCCTCATCTGCTATGAAGACCTTCTCGCTTACGCAGAGTCCAGCCTGAAATACCGGTTTCATCAGTTGAATTGAGCGGCGGAAACTGTTCTTCTGGAAGAAGGACACATTCATCGGGACCAGTCCCTCACGCTTTTTCCAGTCGAATGTGGTCTGAAAAGCAAGCGTTTCAATCCTGGCAATGACAAAACCTACCTTGTCTGTGACCAAGGCGTTCCTTAGCTCTTCCTTGCCCTTCTGGGTTAGCGTCCGGCCGTCTCTCCCACCCGGACTGGTCAAGCCCCTCTCGTCAAGCATCCCGAAGTGATACCTGACAGCGCGCTCGCTGAGGTCGATTCCACTCTGCTTAAGACGCCTTGCGACCTCTGTGGAGCCCAGGGGCTTCCCGGCCTCGTTTAGCGCCTTTAATATGGCAACTACTTTTCTCTCTACTTCATGGTCCATGATCTTAAATTTATCTTACTTCTGCCGATTGGCATAAACAACTACTCGTTAAAGAGCCCAACGAGCTATCTCAATGCTGCCGTTATGGCAATCAAACCGATGATGATAAGGTAGATACCAATGACGTAGGCTATGAGCCTCGGCCA
The DNA here is from genome assembly GCA_016190925.1 of Chloroflexota bacterium. Classification (GTDB taxonomy): domain Bacteria; phylum Chloroflexota; class Dehalococcoidia; order Dehalococcoidales; family JACPPQ01; genus JACPPQ01. The sequence continues at coordinate 17,044 of JACPPQ010000096.1, forward strand.
GGCAATGATGAGGATTCCAACTACGATGCTGATGATACCGCCCACGAGTCCGCTCATGCTAAGAGACATGTTACCCTCCTTCATTTCATTCCGTGAGGCATACTCCTGAAGCGTCGACTGGCAGCTGCGTGAAGGCAAAAGCCAGCTTCCACCCAGATAATGACCATTTGCCCCAGACTTATGTTTAGGCGGCAGTTGTTATTTCCTGTTATTTTAGAAGGGATGTCTTAAGCTTCACCCTTGAGGATTTTCTCTTTGAGTGTCTCCCACTCTTCCTTTTTCAGGACGCAGAGGTTACCCTCTTCACCTATTTCCACACGGTCTTTTCCAATTTTGACCACCGGGCAACAAGAGCCCTCTCTGCACAACTCTACGATTTTCATTTCTCCCTCCTTTCTTACTTAGAAAATAAAGCAACTAAGCGATGGAACTCACCTGAGGCGAGGCGGGCGGGTCCGAGACCCGCCCCTACGACATTTTCATTGTTCACGGATGCGCGTGAGGCGGATGACCAATTGTTTTGCGAATATCATTATTATAAACCTGTGTAGTCCATTTTGCCAAAGTAAATAAGAGTCTGTGGCTCTTTATTCGTGGATGTCCCTGGGTAAGTTCATTTCGCAGAATACCCCGGACGGGCAGCTCTCGCACTCAAGTTGAAGGGTGGTGTGCCGGATGCTGAATTGCTCCGCCAGCCGGGTGTTTACCGCCTTCACAATGTCCGCGCTCCGGCTGACCGACTGGTCTGCAATAACCAGGTGGGCGCTCAGGGCATACAATCCAGAGGTGATAGTCCATACATGGATGTCATGCGTCTCATCAACGCCGGGAACAGTTTTCAGCACCTCGATAACCCTATCCATCTGGATATGCGCGGGAACCGCTTCCAGTAGAATATCACTCGACTCTCTCACAAGACGCACAGCCCCTAAGAGTATTATGCAGCCGATAAAAACCGCAATGATGGGGTCGATGACTACCCAGCCCGTCAGAGATATAACTATCGCGGCGACAATCACCCCGACCGATGATATGGTGTCACCGAAGATGTGCAGGAAAGCGGCTCTTACGTTCAGGCTGCCGTGCCTCACGTCTTTCAGGAGCCAGATGCCGGCGATATTAGCAATCAGACCGATTACAGCCACCCCCAGCATCAGTCCGGGCTGGACTTCAGGCGGATCTGAAAACCGCTCATATGCCTCATAGAAAATATAAGCGGCAATCAAGACCAGGGTGACGCCGTTAGCCAGAGCAGCCATAATCTCCATGCGGTGGAAGCCGAAGGTCTTAGTGGATGTGGCAGGTCTCCTAGCCAGAGTGATGGCAATCAGGCTCAAGGCCAGCGCCAGCGCATCCACCAGCATGTGGCCGGCATCGCCAATCAGTGAGAGGCTATTGCTCAAAATGCCTCCCACTAGCTCAACTACCATTATCACCACGATAATAAGGAGCGAAATCCTGAGCGCTCTGATGCGTTCAGAAGCTAGTTTGCTGACTTCATGAGCATGGTGACTGTGCATTTTGTTCTCACCAATCACGCTTTCGTGGGACTATAATCTAATATTAGCTAATTCAGTCGATGTTAACAAGTTTGAATGAGGTCTTTCAAAACCAACGGTAGCTTTTACGCACACTGCAATGGTGTGTTAGAATCCCGCCATGAGAGATGACCTGAATACTGACGAATACCTCAAGCTGGACCGGCCTGACATCATCCGGTTCATCTTCTACCCTCGGCAGGACTTTGGTGAAGCTCCTTCCGGCTCAACCGACTACTCCATTCCCGTGGACAAGGGTATTTCAATAGGCTGCCGTTTCTACGTCCACAGCAAGCACTCGCCCTCCATCCTCTTTTTCCACGGCAACGGTGAGGTGGTGACTGACTACGACTATACAGCGCCTCTGTATAATGAAGCAGGTATAAACCTGTTTGTGGCTGACTACCGGGGGTACGGCTCGAGCGGAGGCACTCCCAGCTTCACCGGCATGGTGAGGGACGCCCACTGCATCTTCCGGGCTTTTGTCGATGTCCTGCAACGCGAGCATTATTCCGGCGGGACATTTGTGATGGGACGTTCCCTGGGCAGCATGTCCGCCATCGAACTGGCATCCGTTTACCAGTCCCAACTGAAGGGACTGATTGTGGAGAGTGGTTTTGCCAGCGTCGTCAGGTTGCTCAGGCACCTGGGTTTACCCGCAGAGTTCCTTGGTTTAAGCGAAGTCACATTTCCGAACGCAACCAAAATGAGAACCATTTCTCTTCCTACCCTCATCATTCACGGTGACTACGATACCATCATTCCCGTCTCCGAGGGTATAGAGCTTTTCGAGAATGCCGTTGCGAAAGATAAGCACCTGGTCATTATTAAAGGTGCCGGGCACAACGATATCATGATGGTGGGTCTCGAAGAATACTTCGGCGCAATAAAAGAATTCGTGTCAGGTGAGAAATAAGCATAACACTTCGACAAATGGTGCTTACTGCTATCGCACATCCATTCCCAGGCTCTGATAAAAACTGCGTAGCCCGGACTGCTCCAGCGCATCTTGAATCAGCTTTCGGTCTTTTTCGGTGAGGGGCTGGAGCGGGGGTCTGGGGACGGACTGCTTTTTCAGGACACCCAGCATGAAAAGCGCCTCTCTGATGGCGGCGTTACGCTTGTAGCTGAAACCGGGCGTTTCATAAAGCAACTCCGTTATGGGAAACAGGCGGTCGTTTATTTCCTTTGCCCGCGCTATGTCACCTTGCTGCATGGCCTGGAAAAGACCGACTACCCAGTGCGGAGTCAAGCTGGCCAGGCCCACCAGCGCTCCATCCACTCCGTGAAGGAAGGTGGGAAAAAGCAAGGTATCATTGCCTGTCAAAATGGAGATTTTGCGTTTTGCGCTTTTCATCGCCCAGAGGTCTCTTTCCAACCGCTTGATATCCCAGGTGGACTCCTTTACCGCGACCACACTTTCTATCTCCGCCAGTTTTGCCAGCGTCTGCGGAGTATAAGTGAAACCCCTGGTTACCGGGTACTGAAAGAGGACGATGGGAATGTCGACGGCCTTTGCGATGGCGCTGAAAAACTGGAAGGGGGCATCCGGGCCAAGCTCGGTGGTCCCGCGCAGGGTTTCTGGCGGTAACACCAGAGCAGCGCTGGCTCCCGCCGCCTTGGCGTCTTTCATCATCTCGATAACTTCCCACGTAGCATTCGCCTGAACACCTGCCACAACAGGTATAGCGCCATTTACCTCGCTGGTGTGAATTTCTATCACCCTCCGGCGTTCTTTACGGGAAAGTACCCAGACGTCTCCGGCACGCGCCGTGCAAAGCAGGCCGTTTATGCCTTTTACCCCCATCAAAAACCTTATCAGCCTTCTCATCTCCTCTTCGTCAATTTCAAGCCCGTCGGTAAGGGGTAAGGGCGTAGCAGCAAAGATTCCTTGCCATTGTCCGTGGTCCATACTTCCTCCTCCTTGCGGTTTCCGATAAATCAGTTTGGCCTATTCTAGCTTGATGTCAGTTTTGCGTCAAACTGCCAGGGACCGGGCTTCCCGCGAAACGCTGAAATCTCTTTGCCAAAGCGGCACGTTTGAGCGGGACTCGGCGCTGATTCGATGATAACCGGGCGACAAAACGCTGGACAAAATAGCACTTTTGTGCTATTATGTTTTGACAGGAAACAAATCAAGGCTAAATAGATTCGGGGATTCGTTTTTAGAGTTATGTCATGTTGAGGCTAAAACGACCCGGTGAAATTATTTGTTTTGATTTGTTTTTCAAATAAGTTATGTCAAGTCGAGGCCAAAAACCGGAAAGAGAAAAACGTTTTTGATTTGTTTTTTGCGTAAGTTATGTAAAGTATGGGGTATGAGAGCGAGAATTGGCGGGTTATGCTGCGCTCTACCCACCCTGCATGGCTTGTCTTTTTGAATCATCATGGAGGGGCTGAGGCCAGCAGTTTGACAAACACGTTAGAAAGAGTGTATCTTACCCATGATTCTTGAGAAAATTATAGTCACCAGCTTGTGTGAGAAGATTGGAGGCAGCATGGAAAAATCCAAGCAGGCGGAATCACCGTTCTCGCGGCTGTGCGATGTGGCGGTCATAGTCAGGGACTTAGAAAGGGCTATAGCCTTCTACCAATCCCTGGGCATAGGGCCTTTCGAGCCGACAGCAGCGACGGGCGTGACTGATAGAAAAGTATATGGCAAACCTTCCAATGCCAAACTGAAAGGGGTCAGGACACAGCTTGGACCGGTAGAGCTGCTGCTGGTCCAACCTATCGAGGGGGAGTCTGTGCAGAAGGAGTTCCTGGATACCAAGGGCGAGGGGATTAGCAAACTCGGTTTCGAAGTAGACAACCTCGATAGGGAGGTAGCCGAGATGGAAAAGAAGGGTTTCAAGGTAATATCGAGCGGGAGATTCCCAAACGGCGGCGGTTTTGCCTATCTCGATACTCGCAAGGTCGGTGGCGTGATTCTGGCGCTGGAACAAAAGTAGCCAGAAGGAGTGGAGCCCTTGAGCTTGCCGCGAAATGCGCTTATGGGCCGAGCCTTCTGTCCGAGGCCCGAGGGCGGGGAATCTACTTTATGCGTTATTAGACCCTCCGCTCCCGTATCGAGCCTGTCTCATAATTCGATAAAAACGCTGGGAAAAGGTAAAATCAACTGCTCACAGGCACGGAGGCCTGTGCCACCGGAAGAAAATAGGGTAAAAACTTACTATTCTGAGACAGGCTCGTATCGAGTACGGGGCAGGCTCTGAACGGGACAAGCTTCGCGGAGGGTGACAGTTTAGCGGGGGAGCCCTTGTCTTGAATTGCACAAACCGGTGGTATTATTTTAATCTTACCAACGAGATTGCTTCGCCTCGCAATGACTATTAATACAATTGGGGAGGGGTATCATGAACGAGGAACTATGCGTCAACTGCGCCGCGTGTGCTACACTGGTCTGCCGCACCGCCGAGTCCCAGAAAGGACCGGATTACTGCGCTACGCGCATCGAGGCAGACGTTATTGCTGGAACCAGGCCCTTGTACCAGGACCCGGAACTTGCGGAATTTGCCCGCAATGCCTCCCTTGTCGAAGCGGAGTCCTACATCAGGGTCCCGTGGTACCCGGCGCATCCGTCACCGGCAACCACCCGGTTGGAAGAGATAATCAATTTCTGCCGGAAAATGAAATACAAGAAGCTCGGAGTGGCGTATTGCGCCGGCCTGGTGAACGAAGTCAGGATTCTGGTGCCTATCCTGGAGAGCAAAGGTTTTCAGGTGCTCTCGGTCTGCTGCAAGCATGGCGGAATACCGAAGGAAGAAATCGGCATCAAGGACTCGGAAAAGGTGCGTCCCGGCAGGTGGGAATCGATGTGCAATCCCATCTCCCAGGCGCAGATACTTAACAAGGAGAAAACCGACTTCAATATAGTGGTGGGGTTGTGCGTGGGACACGATTCGCTTTTCCTGAAGCACGCCGAAGCAATGACCACCGTTTTCGTGGTGAAAGACCGTCTTTTAGGACACAATCCGGTAGTTGCGCTATACCAGGCTTCCGGCTACTACAGGCGGGTGAAGGAGGGAAATCTCTAGCAGCCGTAGTCGTTCCTCTTGTCAAATTCACACTTTTGAAAAGTATCCCGCTTTTTCAACATCGCGGGCTATATCTCCGAGACCCAGAGCTATCAGGCCGCTTTTGGTGGGAGTCCCGGACTTTACGTCCCAGCCGCGCTCATCATAATAATCGTCGAGCATTTTCTCACATTCTTCCCTGTTGAGCGGCTCCCCAAAGTAGGATTCCAGATACCTTTTCCCGCCGTTAGTGATGACCGGTTCAAACCACCGGTCCGGCCATTTATCATCTTTCCTGGTGAACCCTTCACGGAGGTTAAGCACCTTTAACAGGTTATATGACCTTTCGGCAGCCAGGCCGAGTTCACGGGGCGTGGTCTCGATGCCTGTCGCCGCTGAAAAAAGCTCGGTATAGACCTGCGCGTCATAGTACTTGTCTATTCTGCCCCTGAGGCAGCCTGTACCCAGATTGTTGCTGATGAGGATATATTCGTCAGCCCATTTACAGATTCGTGCGATATTGACTTTGCCCCCGGCGAAGACCCTCTCTATGGCTTCCTGCGGGATGGCTGCCCTTTTTTGAGCCCACTCCCTGAACATCTCTCCTGACTGCATGTTCGCCTTGGCTGTTCCGTAAACGTGAGGCCGCCCCGCGTGAGCCCCCCTGGGATTGACGATTTGCCCGAACTCACCTACGCCGACCCGGTTTACCCTGGCATCATAAAGCGCCTGCATGCCCTTGACATGAATGGCTGATTTTTCGCATCCGCGACCAATCTTCTCAATCGCGCTGAGAAGCCCACCCCCCAGGACAGCGCCGAAACCCTCGTTTTGCGCAATCTTCTCAAGGAGCTTCATAGTAGTATCGAAGTCCCATTCAAGCTTCAAGCCATCGGTGTCTTCCCCTGTGATTATTCCCTGCCGGTACAGGTCGGTGGCCCAGTCTATGAGCGCTGTGGTCTCATGGACGCACAATCCCATGCGCTGGCAATAGTCGAGGGCTTTGATGGCCCTGTTGAAACTGCCGACGTTAGAACGCCCCGCGAAGTTAGCCAACCGCCCGTAAAGGGACGAACCATAAGTTTCGAGCCCCGCAAACTCACCCTCCCTGACTCTTACGTAGTCTTTACAGCCGACGGGACATCCGGGGTCGGCAATCCGGCGGAATTTGATATTTTTCAGGTACACATCAGGGCTGTAAAGGCGTTCCGCTTCATCTGCGGACAGCACAGAGCGCCAGTTTCGGCTGGAAACGCCCTGTACCTTGAACCACCCCTCCCAACCTGCCATAGTCCCGAGTTCCAGGTTTCTTTTGCGCATGGGGTCGCTATATATGCGCTGTTTCAAGACGGAAACTACCCTATCGAGACGCTCTGGGTCTGCTACCCTGACCGGTTTCGCGCCCCTGACAACAATGGCCTTGAGGTTTTTGGAGGCCATCAGGGCCGGCAGACCGCCTTTGCCCAGCGTCGCCACCTTGTCGACCAGACATACAGTTGTCTTTACGAATCTTTCGCCAGCAGGCCCGATAGCACATACCGAGGAGCCGGGGTGCTTTTCGGTCAAGGCATCGCTGGCTTGATAGAGGTCCGCGCCCCAGAGATGGTCCGCATCGTAAATCCTGACCTCTTCGTTGTGAATGCCCAGGTAGCAGCGTTTGGGCGATTTTCCGGTGATGATGAGGTAATCATACCCGGCCCTTTTGAGCATGATACCGAGTTTGCCGCCACCCTTTGCGTTTTCGATTACTCCGTAAGCAGGATGCTTGTATAGAGTGAAGAACCGGTGGCTGGCGGGGGCAGGAATGCCAACGCAGGGACCAGCGCCGAAGATTATCGGGCTGTCCTCGGAAAAAACGTCCATTCCGGGCCGGATGAGGTCGTACCCCAACCTGAAATTGCCGCCCTCGCCGCCGGTAAACTTCTCAACCAATTCACCATCGAGAGGCTCTTTTCGTGCCGAGCCGGTAGTCAAATCCACGATGAGGATACGCCCGGCATAACCGCCAGATTGCGCCATGCTGCCTCAAAACCCCCTCATCATGTTTGGCAGGAAAAGCGTGATAACCGGAAAAGCCGCCAGAATCGCCACGTTGATGAGGTCAGCGAAGAAAAACGGCGTCAGGCCAAGCCATATGTCATTCATGTGAGCTTCCGGGGCAACTCCCTTGAGCGCAAAAGCCCCCAGGCCGACCGGAGGAGTAATCAGACCGACTTCGGTCATTCTCTGGACCAGGATGCAGAAGTGTATACCGTTAAATCCCGCCCCGATGACAAGCGGGTAGACGAAAGGCATGGTAAGCACCTTCATTCCGGCGCCGTCCATAATCATGCCCAGCGGCAAGTACAGAAAAAGTATCATGGAAAGCAAAACCATGGGGTGCAGGTTAGCACCCTGTACCCACTTTGTAATCTGTTCAATAAACCCGGTCAAACTGGCGTAGTTGGTAAAGTAGAAAACCCCCATGATGATGAGATAAATCATGCCCGTGACTTTCAATGCCCCAACGAAGGAATTGATGAGGCCTTTCCAGGTTACCCGCTTCATTATCAAGCCGAGAACGAATACGGAGAATGCCCCTACCGCCGCCGACTCGGTAGCTGTGAAAAAGCCGCTGTATATTCCTCCTAACACTGTCACTGCAATGAGCGCAGGGCCAACCAGCCTCAGCAGGATGACGAATCTTTCTCGCCAGGTGATGGAAAACTCAACCAGAGGAGCAGACTCTGGCCTGAGCTTTACCCACGTCAAAACGAGCAAGGTATATGTAACGGCCTCGAGCACCCCTGGCAAGATACCGGCTATAAATAGTTTACCGATGGATAGTTCCGTCAGTAAGCCAAGAAGGATAAGGCCAGTGCTTGGAGGAATCATAGAGCCGAGCGTACCCGCGGCGGCAATCACACCAAGCCCCAGCCTGGGGCTGTAACCGTATTTTCGCATCTGCGGCCATGCCAGCGTTCCAAAGGTGACCGTTCCGCCCATGCCAGAACCTGTGAGGGTAGCAAAAGCGGTACAGCCGCCTATGGTGGTGAATGCCAGGCCGCCGCGTATTTTTCCCAGCCAGGCGTTTGCCGTGGCATAAAGGTCGTCACCGAAGCGGAAGTTGCTGGCAAAATAGCCCATGAGGATGTATAAAGACAGGCTCGCCAGACCGATGTTGCCCGAAGTATCGTAGAAAGTCGACCCCATGAGGGACAGCGACGCCGGCAACCCGATATAGAATATGCCGCCTACCAGTCCAACAATAATGAAAACAAAACCGATGGGAATACCCAAAAAGAGAAGAAACAGGATAGCCGCCACTGCGGTGAGGATTGCTACAGGATTCATTTCTCAACCTCAATTAGTTTTGACAGAAAAAACACGCGCTTGCCGTCGTAGCTCGGGGGACCTTCATGCCGTTAAGTCGGCTTCTCACGCTGGCGGAGCAGGTCGCTTATCCGGCTCACCTGGAGGGTGGCGAAAGCCAGCAACCCGGCTGGAACAGCGGCACGGGCAATCCAGGTAGGCCATGGAAGTGTAGTGTACATCGTATGATAATTGAAATCGTATATTGTCTTTTGCACGCCCGGCCAGACAGCCACAAGAGAAACAACAAGCATGATAAAAGAAAAGGTTATTTCTGCAATTCGCCGTCCGGAAGGAGACATGTGGTCTAATATAATTGACATATTGATATGTCCGCCTTTGATTTCCGAGTAGCCGATAGAAATCCACACGATAAAGGCCAGTATCAAACTTGTCGCCTCTTGATGGCCTATAAATGGAACTCCGACGCGCCGCGCCACCGATTCGTATACGGTGATGAGGATAACCGTGGATAACGCAACCGAGCCGATAACCAAAGAGGTTATCTCTGCAATCCGTTTCGGGTGGTGCATGGAACCAGCTTTCCTCCAGAATCGAATAATCAAGGTTGTCTGAACTGGCGAGGAAATAATCCTGTACCGGTGTCGAAACTAGTGTAGTGTCCCAACAACGGATTTACAATGTCCGCTAGCCCCCGTATCAAGTACCCTTCGGCTTCGCTCCTGCCTACGCACAAGGCTACGGCGGGCAGGCAGGGCAGGCTCAGGCAGGCTCTGAGCGGGCAATGGTTTGTGCTTCGACAAAGCTCAGCACTAACGGTTATATGTTAAGTTATCACTGAGACACTACACTAGCAAGGCGAAACCGCCTCACGGGAGACATCAATGGCTCTCGCCAGTCCGGCGTTGGACCGACGAGAGCCTTTTTATCCGTAGCCGATTCGCCTTTTGGGTTACTTAGCGGCGGCGGCCTTATCGTATACCTGCTGGGCGGGAAGACCTTTGGCTGCGAGGTCAGATACCCATTTATCAATCAGAGGCTTGATGGCAGTTTTCCATTCTTGCGGATTGGTAGGGTTATTGAATACCACACCAGCGGTCTTGTACGCCGTAGCAACCTCTTCATCGCTGGCGTCATACCCCTTCCCGTTGTTTACCATTGCTTTGGCTGCTTCGTCCATGATGATGTCCTGGACATCCTTGGGGAAAGAGTTCCAGGTCTTCAGATTGGCGACCAGCGGTTGACTGGTCTGGCCCAGGTTGATTAATAGAACGTACTTGGTGACTTCCTGGAGGTTGTAAACCTTGGATGTTGCGATAGTGAGCTGAGTCCCGTCTACCAGGCCCGATACTAAACCGTTATAGAGGTCGGTAGCGGCCAGTGTCACCGGCACTCCTCCCATGGCCTTCCAGTACTCTGCGGCGGGGCCGCCCGGCTGCCTTATTTTCAGACCTTTCAGGTCAGTCAAACTCAAGACCTGTTTCTTGGTAAAGAGCTGGTTCGGGCTGGTAGAGCTTATGCCAAGCAGTTTGGTATCATTATATTCCTTGTCGAGCAAGCCCGATTGTGCCAGGCGCATTCCCCCTGTCGAGGCCAGTTCGCCGGAAGCAAATAGACCGGGAAGCTGGAGAGTTTCGGTCAACGGCAATCTTCCGGTAATGTCAGAGGTAACATAGAGACCAAGGTCATTCACTCCGTTTGCGGTAGACTGGTAAATTTCTTTCCTGGGTCCCAACTGGTCCGCATAGAAGAACTGCATGGTGACTCTTCCGTTAGTCCTCTTGTTGACCGCTTCGGCAAAAGGAAGCATGGCGTAGACCGCAGTCTGGTGCTTGGCGTTGGCCATATAGGTATTGACCCTCAGATTCCAGGTTTGCCCGGCAGGCGCCGGCGCGGGCGTAGTTGGTTTTGGCGCTGGAGCCGTGGTTGCCGGTGCGGTTGGCTTTGGCGCAGGCGCCGGAGCAGGCGCAGGTGCAGGTGCTGGTGCTGGAGCAGGCGCCTGTTGACAACCTACGACCAGCGCGGTTGCGACCAGCAACAATACTGCTCCAAGATACATCCGTTTCTTCGCTATTCCGCTTTTCTTCTCACTCCCCCTCTACTAAGATTATTGAAGCATGCTAACATACCAAATTTGAGTTGTCAAGGATACGCTACGTTCAATTTTTACTCTTTGATTTCCATTTATCAATTGAAATTTCTTTGACCAGCGTCCCCGCGATGGATTGACTGTCACCAGGAGCGGGAGTAGGATATTAACAGATTGCATCGCAAAGCGAGCGAAGGTTGATACTGAATTCAACCGGTCTCGCCGATGCATGTGAGCTTGCTTAACACACGATACGGGAGGAGTATGTTCATGGCAAATAACGGCGACCTGGAACAGGAACTCAAGATAATCAAGCAGAGACTTCAGGTGCTGGAAGACAAAGAGGCCATCCGCGAGCTCCTGGCGCGGTACTGTTTTCGCGCCGATATGCACCGCACCGATGCTTTTCTCGATTTGTGGACCGAGGATAGCACCTTCGACGTGGTCTCGGAGTGGGGAGGCCCGCGCAAGGGCAAGGAGCAGATAAGGCACCTTCTGGATGCGCAACCACAGCAGGTTGCCATAAACAACCAGTGCCAGCATTTGCTGCTGGACCTGCTGATAGACGTTGACGGTGATACCGCGACAGCCACCGGTTACTGCGTACTTAACGTGCGGTGGCAGGGCGGCTTTGGCATGTTCCGGTGTTCGGTACGAACTTTTCGGTTTCGAAGGGAAAATGGGCGGTGGCTGGTACATGAGACAGTGAGCCGCCTGATTGGCGACCCGGAGTGCGAGAAGCTCATTGCGCCGGATGTGTAGTCGGCTTTAAGGAACAGGCAAGAATTCCTTGTGGTCTTTGCCACAGGGGATGAATTGACCCTGTTATAAGGGCAGGGCTTTCCCCCTGTCCAGTGGCGACCACAGGGGGTCGCCACTACAATTGATAAAGACGCTGTGCGCTTGGCACAGGGTAATTCGCGCTGGCAATGGCAGGCAAAAAGTCCTCAGCGCGTGCTCTGCGGAGGCTACCGTTCAAAGGTTTTCACTACCTCGAACTGTGCCCGCCAAAGCTGCTCAACTTGGAAGTCAGACCACACTTTGGTCGCTTTTTGCTTCGCCTCGGTCCTTTCCGGGCTTTTTTCGTATTCTTCGAAATCCTTACGGCCGCCGAACTCCCACAGAAGCAGATAGGTCGGCTGCTTCTCGTCCGGCCTGAGCAATTTCAATACCGTGCATCCCTTCAGCTTCTTGAACCTCATCAGGCCAGGAACATCGCTCTCGGTAAGCCACTTGAAGACATCGGCTTCCTGGTCTGCCGGGCACTTTATGCCGACGACATTAAGGATGGTGTTGGTTTCCATCTTTCCTTCCTCCTAACAGTTTCACAGATTGCAGGCAGTTACGTAACCTTCGGAGATAGCCTTGATAATCCTGCGAAACGATTTGGCATCGCCGATGGTATAGACTTCCCTGACTTTGCCTCTCAGTTCGCTGGCGAGGTTGGAGTCCGAGGGAGCAAGCTCAAGCGCAACAATAATATTGTCGGCTTCACATAAGCTCTTATTCCCGTCCCTGTCAACGACAGCTACGCCTTTCTCAGTGATTTCGTCTATCTTCACAGAGGTCAGAACCTTAACATTCCCTTTTTCAATCTCGTTCTTCAGTCCCACCATGGTATGGGCTTCCATGTCTTTGCCAAGCTTATCGGACTCTTCCAGGATAGTGACCTTCTTCCCTTTGTGGGCCAAAAACAGCGCCAGCGAACAGCCCGGAAACTGCCCGCCGATGATAGCCACCCTTTTCTTAACCAGGAGGTTTGATTTCAGCAGGCGGCTGACTGTCGGCGCCGTAACCAGGCGATTAGCTAAGCGCGAAACCATTGAAAGGAGAAAGCCTTTGTGAACCGGAATACCGTTCATGACGGCCAGCAAGTCCCTGGCGCCGAGCACGTTGTTTCGATTGATGCCGGGCACTGCGGGAGTCACGAATGTACCACCGCCAGCCAGTATGACTACATCCGGCTTTAACTCTTCAACAATGGCCGGGGTTACCTCGCATTTCAGCCTGACTTCCACCGGCAGGTTTTCAACCTGGCTGATTAGCCACCGGGCGAAAGACGTAACCTGCTCGTTAGCCACACCCGCCAGTAACATCAGTCCCCCCAACTGCCGCCGTCTCTCGCACAAGAGCACTTCATGGCCTCTCATTGCGGCCACGCGGGCGGCTTCCATTCCAGCCGGACCTCCTCCCATTATCAGCACCTTTTTCTTTACCGATGGTGGCTTGAGAAATTCAAGCTCGCCTTCCAATCCGGCTACGGCATTCACCGCGCACCTGACCGGTTCGGGGGGTTCCTTGTGCAGAGTGTGACGGCACTCGTTACAGGCTAAACATGGTCGAATTTCTTCAGTCCGTCCGCCGGGCATCTTCTGAGGCCAGTCAGGGTCGGCAATCAGGCCCCTGCCCAGGCAGATGAAATCGGCTTTACCTTCTCGCAGCACTTTTTCAGCCAAGCGGGGGGCGTCCAATCGGCCTCCGACATAGACCGGGATGCCCGCTGCTTCCTTTATCGCCACAGCGAAGGGTATGAAAACGCCCCTGGGATAAAAATACGGTGGCACAGCCGCCATTTTCACCCCGTACACGCCGGATGATATGCCGATACCGTCCACCCCTGCCGCTTCCAGTTTCTTAGCCAGGGCTTGGGACTGTTTTACATCCCAGCCGCCGGGGAGGAAGTCCCGGATTGAATATTTGACTGTCAACGCAAAATCAGGGCCAACCGCCTTCCTGACAGCACCCACGATTTCCAGGAGGAAGCGACACCGGTTGTCCAGGCTGCCGCCGTATTCATCCGTTCTCCTGTTAAAGTATGGAGACAGGAATTCAGTGAGAAGGTATCCGCCGTGCGCATGGATTTCTATCATGTCGAAACCGGCATGTTTGACGTTCTGAGCGGCGCTGGCACACAACTGTACGATTTTTCTTATCTCTTCTACCGATAGCACCCGCGGTTGAATGGGATGCTTTTCTTTTCCCACGGCAGGGACACCGGATGGAGATACGGGCTGCGGGTGCGAACCGGGAAGCCAGGGTTCTCCATCGACGGCCTGGGCACCGAATCCCGGCGAGAGCTGCAATGCTGCCCTGGCCCCGTTCGTGTGAATCGCCTCGGCAAGACGCTCAAATCCTGGTATAAAAGAGGTATCATCGATTCGTAGCTGGCGGGCATGCACCCTCATAGGGTCTACCGCGGTTGCGGCACAGGCTCCCTCGACAATGAGCAGCGCTGCTCCTCCCTTTGCCCGCCTGGCATGCCAATTTATCAGGGTATCGGTGACTTCTCCTGATTCCGAGCAGAACATGGTTCCCATCGGGGGGAGGACGATTCTGTTTTTCAATTCCATTGTCCCGATTCTGCCCGGACTGAGCAGCTTCTCGAATTTCATTTTCTTCTCCGTAGCACACGATGGCGATTGAATCATACAAGAGGGAGAGCCTGATGTCAAAGGGAGGTTGACAAGGTCCTCCCGGCAAAAGGGAATATACTATCAGTTTCCAGGGGAAACAATTCAAGGCTAGATGAGCGTGGGAATCGTTTTTAGAGTTATGTAAAGTACAGAGTTACGGATTGCTTCGTCGTCCGACTGAGGCGGACTCCTCGCAACGACATTTCTAAACAACCTTTGTTGATTTTCTGAAATAAGCCCTGCATCTTTGTCCGCAAGCATCCTGTAAAAACTCAAAAAGCAAAAATGCAGCTTAAAACTTAAAAGGTTTCTCAGAAGTTGGAGCCAGAAATAATCTTTATTTAACAAGGTTCTTAATAAGAGCTTAACAATTGGGGGGGGTATAATAGCGATAGTCGTGGCTGACAGAGAGCAACCAGAAGCGGGGGAGGTTGTGCTATAGTTACCCTAAAAGGACACAAAGGAGGGTAACAATGGACCCCAGAATTAAACGGCTGTTTGTTTATCAGTTCTTCTTCTCATTATAGCTTCAATGTTGCTGGCGGGGTGCGTGACGCCGCAGGTAATTCCCTTTACAACAACGCCCGCCCTTGCGCCTACTTCACCTGTTGCACTTACTCCAACGGCTACGATTACTCAGTCACCTGCGCCCACTCCCACGACCATACCAATACTTCCAAGCCCAAGGTTTCCCCCGCGGCCAGAAGAAGATATTTTAAGAGAGATGGTTATTAATTCAGACCTGATTGTTGCGGGCACCATCACTGACCTCAGGTATGAAGTGATAACAGTTGAACAGGGAGCCGCAGCAGGAAAACAAGCATACACTATATTTACGCTCTCTGTTGACACAGTAATAAAGGGAGACCCTGCTACCAAAAGCGTCCTTATACGGGTAAGTGGTGGAAAGATTGACGAAAAGATAACTGAAGGGCCATTGGACTATTACTTCACTGTGTCCGACCGAGTTCTCACCTGCCTTCAGCGGGGCAATGATGGCATATACACTATACCGGCGTACGGTGTACTTTGGCGTAAAGGCAGCATCATAAATACCGCATTAGATATTCAATATGTTATTAGCCGAATCATTCAGGTCATGAGAGATAATAATATCCCGGTCTCACTTCCGTAATACAGAGTGGCCTCTTTCGATTTGTGAGTTGTGACATTAGGGGTAACTGAATCCCAGACTGTCAAAATAGGCGAATAGAGGAGGCGTAAAATGAATCGCTGAACGTCGCCGGGGAAAACGGTCTAGAGAAAACGCAAAAGAGGCATAAGAATCGTGGCAATGAGAACAGCCACGGAGCCTACGCGCTCGACGGTTGAAATGCGACGAGCGAGACGCCCCATTTCTTCACTCTCCGCAGCGGCAGGTTGGCGTCCTTCAATACTCCGCCCCAACGTGTCCATACGTGCACCGGATGGTAACAAGATTCCGAACCCGGCAATAAGGTAAATCACAACTGCAATGAAGGCGATAAATATAGCCCAGCCCCTGCCCGTGCTGAAAAGCGCACTGATGGACAACCCGGTGCGCAATGCCATGGCTATCCCGGTACCCAGAACAATGAGTGAGAGCACTGACATGATTGGACTGGTGACGCGCATTAATCCTCTGACAGCAGGGCGTTCAATGGCAGGCCCCAATGACTTCAGCACCGGCAATAGAACGAAGCTGGCATAGAGGACCGTCCCTGCCCAGAATATCCCAAACACCACGTGTATGATTCGCAATATCGCATCCATAGCCAACCTCCTCTTTGAGTTGAACCTATTATGTCCGGTAGTACCAATAGAATCAATCCCAGAAATATGGGGGAGAAAATGAAAAAGATGTATAATGTGGTATGACGATTAGCCGGGAAGCTGGACAATTGGTGCGTGAACTGTCGCTTCTTGCGGCAGAACCTACAGACGCAAACGTTTTTCGTTGCCAGGCAAACGACCTGGTCAAGAAGGCGGTCGGATGGGACTTTGCGGTATGGTCTACGGTAGACCCACCGACGATGCTATTTACGAACTGTATGGTGTTTGATGTTCAACCGGACCCACGCGTCGAATCGCTGTTGTTCGAGCTGGAATTTGGCGGAGAGGATGTGAACCTGTTTACAGACCTGGCACAGGCGAATCAGCCCGCCCATTCGCTCAATCTTGCCACTGAGGGACACCCTTCGCGCAGCCGGCGTTTCCGCGTGTTATTGCAACACACGGGCTGTCGAGACGAGTTACGCGCCGTTTTTAAAACAGCCGGCATGACTTGGGGAGCGTTGACAGCATACCGCACACCAAGCTCAAAGACATTTTCGGAAGCAGATTCCGTGCTGGTTTCTCAGGTTGGCCAAGTCGTTGCTGAAGGGCTCCGCCATTGCCTCCTGCGGACGGCGGTTGAAGCGCCATACCGGCTGGATGACGGGCCCGGTCTGGTGCTGTTCTCCAAAGAGGGGCGGATACTCGAGGTTTCTCCTATGGGAGAGCGATGGTTATCGCTGATAAACGACCCAGCAGGACGGTCAACTGCCGTACGTTCGGTAGCCGCGAGGACAAGAACAGGCGGGGCTGTTGTGACCATACCAGTCCGAGCACAAACGGGACAATGGCTTCTTCTGCACGGTTCACGCACCAGTAGCGGAGCGGTAGCCGTCATAATCGAAGAAGCCCGTGCGATTCACTGCACAGAGGTGATATCCCGCGTGTACGGTCTGACGCCACGCGAACGCACTGTTACCGAGTGCATTCTGCAAGGATGGCCCACTAAAGAAATAGCCGAGAGACTCAAGATATCGGCGTACACGGTTCAAGACCACCTGAAGTCGATATTTGAGAAGACTGGCGTTCGAAGCCGCGGAGAGCTGTCCAGCGTAATCTTCAAGGGGCTTTACGTGGAGAGGCGCCGTGCAGGCAGCACACCCAGCCCATATGGTTGGTATTTGAATGACGAGCGTTCGTAAGAACTGCAAAATGGCGACCGTTTGCAGAATGCTCCCGCGGGAGGCGGATGCGGTTATGGACGGCAGCTCGGTGATTGGGACTACCACTGATGCCCAGGTGCAGATTCAATCCTGATAGGCTTACCTCGTAAGAGCTAAAAGAGGGGCTGGGTTCTCCGCCTGAGGCGGACCCGGATCCCTTTTGTTTGTTGAAGCCCCCCTTTTCACGTCCTTTTCATTTTTCACAACTTTTTCATTTTTACCTCCCCTGTTTTCACGTGTTTTTCATCCCCCTTATGTTAAGCTCTAATGAGAGACTGCGTAAAGCATATCTGGCTAGGGAAAATCGACCATGAAATTTCCACGGGCAGGCATAAACTGGTTTAGACATCCGCTCGGCAGCTTAACGCTGCAAAAGAAGATGGGCTTACTTGTCCTGGCCGGACTGACGGTGGGCCTTGTCCTGCTAAGCTGGCTTGGAATCCAATCGGTGGGTGAAAGCGTGGAAAGAACGCTTCACGAGCGTCTCACCATCGCCCGCGAAATGGCAGGTCGGCTGGACACTACTCTCACCTTTGCCCTTCTGCAAGTACAGAGCGCGGCCAACGCTAACGATGGGCTGCCTCCAAAAGAGCATTTCCGGCAGGTGGCAGAACAAACCCGTGAAACCCTTGCCAAACTGGGGATTGCCACACAGAACATATTTCTCGTTGATAAAGCAGGAGCGGTCCTCGATGTGGAGCCGCAAAACCTCAAAATCGCTGACCCCACCATATCACTTTACCCTAATTTATCGAGCACAATTGAATCAGGGATATCCGCCATATCCGACCTGGTCTCCAGCCCGTCCACAGAGATTCCAGTGGTATTTATCACTGCCCCGGTGAGTAGCAAGGGAAAAATCGCAGGCGCGCTGGTTGTCTCCATCGATATGGAAAACTCAAGCATCAGCGCCTTCAAACCAAGCGTAACCGTAGGGAAGACCGGATATACGGAGATTGTCGATGGTAACGGAATTGTGCTTGCCCGCACCAGCCCCGGCTTTCCGCCCGCAAAATTCGAAAAGAGCGACCATCCCGGACGGTTCGCGAAGCTTATCAGCCAGGGACAGGCTACCGTGGGGACATGCCACAGATGCCATGAGACCGATAGCGGCGCCGAGCTCGAGAGACGGCAGGACGTGCTGGCATTCGCTCCTCTGTCTACCGCTTCCTGGGGAGTCGCCATCAGGCAATCCGAGGAAGAAGCCCTGGCTCCGACACAGCGGCTGGAGAGAAGCCTCTTGTTGCTGGGCACCATTTTCCTGGCAAGCATGCTGCTGCTGGTCTGGGCCATGATGCAAGCGATTGTGAAGCCCCTGAGGATGTTGACCACCGCCGCCAAGAGAGTGGCAGGGGGCGATTTTACAGTAACGATGCCCCTCCACCGCGGGGACGAAATCGGGCAGCTAAGCATGGCTTTTCACACTATGACGGAAGAGCTCACCAGGGCAAGAGATAAACTGGTCTCCCGGTACAAAGAGGCAAAGCACAAAGAGCAGATAAGGGGACAACTGCTAAGCAGCGTCATCAATGCCCAGGAAGAGGAGCGCAAGCGGATTGCCAGGGAATTGCACGATGAGCACGGTCAGACGCTCAGCGGGCTGATTTTGAGCATCGAGTCTATGGAAAGCATGACACCGCTGCAGCCTCAACTGAAAGATAAGCTGAAAGCTACGAAGCTATCCCTGATTCGCGCCGTCGAGGATATACGGCGGTTAACGCTTAACCTTCGACCTTCATCGCTCGATGACCTGGGTTTACCTGCTGCTGTTCGAGCCTATGCCGCGAACAGATTGGGAGTTGCCGGCATCCAGATGAGGTTCGAGTCCAAAGGAATATCGGAACGCCTCGACCCGGATGTTGAAACTGCCATTTTCAGAATCGTTCAAGAGGCAATCAATAACATCGTTAAGCATGCAAAGGCACATAACGTCACGGTTAAACTTACGGCGCAGGAAAGCAAAATTACGGCTGCGGTAGAAGACGATGGGCAGGGTTTCGACGTGGAGTCCGCCTTTGCTACAAAAATCGGGACAACTTCACTGGGGCTTCTCGGCATCAAGGAAAGGACTACCCTTCTCGACGGCACCTTCACCATCAATTCGAGGGTGGGAGAAGGCACGCGTCTTGTAGTAGAGGTTCCCCTGGTCATGGCACGGCCGCTCGCAGAGAATTTGCCAGAGAATGAAGGTAGCGCTGCATTTGTCGAGGCAGGAGCTAAACAGGGAGGAATGGGAAAATGAATAATCGAAAGATAAGGGTACTGATAGCCGATGACCATGTATTGGTACGCGAAGGCATACGCGCCCTCCTGGAGGCCCAGCCTGATATCGAGGTCGTGGAGGATGCCACTAACGGCGAGGAGGCGGTCAGCATTACAGAGGCGAGTCATCCTGATATTGTGTTGATGGATATTACCATGCCGGTGATGAATGGACTGGAAGCCACCCGCGAAATCAGGCGGCACAGTTCCGAAGTCAAAATTCTGGTGCTGACCATGCACGAGGGAGACGAGTATTTCTTCAAGATTCTGGAAGCGGGCGCTTCCGGTTATTTCGTCAAAGGCGGCTCTTTCACCGAGCTGATATCGGCGGTGCGGGCAATCTGGCGGGGCGATGTTTTCATCCATCCCACCATGGCCAAGAAGCTCCTCAACGACTATCTACAGGGAGTCAGGTCCGGACAGGAAAAAGAGAGCTATGACGGATTGACCAACCGCGAACAGGAAATATTGAGGCTTGTGGCGGAAGGCAACAACAACCAGGAAATTGCGGAGAACCTGGTGCTCAGCCCGGCAACGGTGCAAACCCACCGTGCCAACATAATGTCAAAACTGAGGTTGCACGACCGGACAGAGCTGGTGAAATATGCCCTGCGGCATAGAATCATAGTCCTGGATACTTAAAACTATGTAGTCGTCTACATTGTATGTAGTACACCAGCCCTCTAATCTCCACTGTTTATAGTACCCAAGTTCCACTCTTACGTGTATACTTATCTCCTGCATTCTATGCTACCATGTAATCATGGTAAGTGACATTTCCTCATATTCTCCAACGATAGTACGTTCCACAACATCATTATATCCACTACAGTCTTTTCTGATAAGTTCTAGTGCATTATTGACGCATCATATCCGATTAATTCACTGGTCTGGTGGTTTGTACACAATATGGGAATAGAACGCTATAACGAAGGAGGTCTCTGGATTAAATGGAAGCATGGATGATTTTTCTAATTGTCGTAGCGGCACTGGTTCTTTTAGCTTTATCAGTCAGGGTTGTAAAGCAGTACGAGCGCGGCGTGCTGTTTCGCTTCGGGCGAGTGGTCGGAGTGAGGCAGCCCGGGCTGAACTTTATCCTGCCCGGCATCGACCGACTGCCCAAGGTCAGCCTCCGTGTGCAGACAACCGTGCTGGAGCCGCAGGAGGTCATCACCAGGGATAATGTTACGGTCAAAGTGGACGCCGTGGTCTATTTCATGGTCATCGACCCGCAAAAGGCGGTAATCAACGTGGAAGACTGGCGGGAAGCCATTATCCAGCTCGCCCTGACCACTCTCAGGAGCGTCCTGGGACAATCCGAGCTCGATGAGCTGCTTTCCCACCGCGACCAGATTAACCTGAGGCTGCGGGAGATTATCGACGAGCAAACAGAGGAGCCCTGGGGCGTCAGGGCAACGCTGGTGGAGGTTAAGGACGTACTCCTGCCCGAGGCGATGCAGCGGGCTATGGCACGGCAGGCTGAATCCGAACGGGAAAAGCGCGCCAAGATTATTCACGCGCATGGCGAACGTGAAGCCGCCGAGACCCTGGCAGCCGCGGCAGAGATAATCCAGAGACAGCCGGCGGCGCTGCAGCTGCGCTACCTTCAGACCCTGGTCGAGATATCGGGTGAGAAAAACACGACCATCATACCATTGCCGATAGATATTATTAACGCCCTGTCCACCAAGACTCCTCTCAAGCAGTATCTGGGAGGAGGCAGCTAACGAGTCGCGGGAGGACCGATAGATTAATGAGGTGGACTAGAGTTATGAACGGAGAAACACAAGGCCTGGCAACAACCGAAAAATGGTGGCAGCAGTTTCGGTGGTGGTTTGCATGCGCCGCGGTGGTTGCCGCTGCCATTACCGGTTTCTTGTTCGCAGGAACGCAAACCAGCGCCGATTCACCTGCCGGCGAGCCGCTGAACTGCACCAGCTGTCACAGCAAAACAGCGCTGCGGTTTCATGATAAGCTCGGCTCAGGGAACACGGCCTGCCTGGTGTGTCATGACGCCACGGATATGAAGAAGCTGCGCCTGCTCAATGGCAATACGCTGCCGCGCTCAGAGTCCAGCCAGGTCTGCGGACAGTGCCATCAGGAACGCTACGCCGCCTGGAAAGCGGGAACGCATGGTATCCCGGGCACCGTTGCCGCAGTATCCTGCACCACCTGCCATAATCCTCACCAGCCGCAGATGGCTTTCCTGAATATGACCAAGCCCCACCCACCCCCGGACCACACACCGCCTCCGCCATCGGTGGACCTGGCGGTAATACTCGGCACCACTTTCTTATCTTTAGTAGTAATCGGCATAGTAATCTCGAAGCAAAGGAAGCCGGCGTGAGACAGATTGAGCGCAGAGACTTTTTGAAATATGCGGGCGGACTGGTAGGAGTTACGCTACTGGGTCAATACACCCGCCTTTCATTGACCCGTGAGAATGCAGGAGCTTCAGGCGCGGTAAATCCAGTTGAATCGAAAGCCGTAAGAGCCAAGATGCGGGCCGCCGATGGGCTTGGAACGGACATCGACCCCGGCAAGAAGTTCGGCCTGGCCATAGATGTAGGCGCATGCATCGGTTGCCGGAGGTGCATGTGGGCCTGCAAAGAGGAGAACAACATTCCCGATACCATCACTCCTCTGTGGATAGAAGTCTTTCGCATGGAAGACAGCGCAGGTCTGACCGGACATCCTTCAATGGAAGACCTGCTCAACGGGAGCACCACCTCCTATGAGAAGTCACCCGAAGAGGGGCACTGGTACATGCCTGCCCAGTGCAATCACTGTGATAATCCTCCATGTGTCAAGGTCTGCCCGGTGGGGGCGACTTACAAGGATAAAGACGGTCTTGTGTTGATGGACTACGATAGATGTATCGGCTGCCGGTTCTGCGTGGTGGCTTGTCCCTACAGCGCCCGCCGCTTCAACTGGTCGAATCCCTCGGTTGCGGCTGATAAAGTCAACCCCCTGGTGCCGCTGCGCCCGGTGGGAGTAGTCGAAAAATGCACCTTTTGCGTACATCGCACCAGGCAGGGAAAGCTGCCCCGATGCGTGGAAGTTTGTCCCGTTGGGGCCAGGCACTTCGGCGACCTGAACAACCCCGATAGCGAAGTGTCCAGGATACTGAAGGCAAATCCGGGATTCCGTCTTCTGGAGGAGGTCAACACCAAGCCGAATATCTGGTACATCACCAGGGGTAAGAAATATACGAGGTAGAAATGTTACAGAGAGTAGCTAGAGCACAGGGACATAACGAGCGCATCGAGCAGTTGCTGAGGCCGATGCTTCAGACCAGCCCGCTTTTCTATGTTTTTTGCGGCATACTGCTGACAATAATAATCTGGTTTGCTTATGCCTGGTACATACAGTTGACCCACGGCCTGGGAGTCACCGCCATGAGGACGCCCGTGGGGGCCGCATGGGGGGTGTACATCGCCAGTTTCGTGTTTTTTGCCTCGATGGCGCACGGGGGCATGGCAGTCTCGGCGTCGGTGCGTTTGCTCAAGCTGCGCCGCCTCCTGCCGGTGGCCCGAATGGGTGAAGTGCTCACCGCCGTCTGCCTGATGATGGCCGGATTAAGCATTGTCATCGATATGGGCAGGCCGGACCGGGCATTCAGCATGCTATTCTACTGGCCTCAAAGGGTAGTCTCGTCTCCGCTTAGCTGGGACATGACTGTAATAATACTTTACTTTACGCTATCCGCTTCTTATCTCTGGCTCACCATGCGCAGCGACCTGCTACATTGCGAAAAAAGGTTTTCACGCAGAGGCATCATCTACCGGCTCCTTCTGATAGGCTACCAGCCGGGCGAAAAAGAAAGGGTGGACCGGCTGGCATGGTGGCTCTCCATTGCAATTGTCTTCCTGATAGTGATGCTCAGCGGCGGCGTCATCCCCTGGATTTTCGGGCTGATGTCATCAAGGCCGGGATGGTTCAGCGCGCTGGCAGGACCGTACTTCCTGACCGCGGCAATTGCTTCATCGATTGCGGCAGTCATCCTGGTAGCCGGTATTTTGAGAAAGGTTTATCACTGGCAAGAACACATCGACCCGGCAATCTTCAAAGGGCTGAGCGTTTTTCTGGGCGTCGTTTCATTGTTCTACATGTATCTTACCTATGCCGAACAGATTACCATGAGATACGCCGCCCCCGAAGCGGAAACCATGGTATCCGAGATGCTGCTACAAGGAGAGCTTGCTCCTCTCTACTGGGGCATGCTGATTCTGGGATTCATCGTGCCTTCACTGATGCTGATAATTCAAGCTATGCGACCGGGGTGGTTCAGCATAACCAGGACTGTGCTTGCCTCCGGTGTCATCATCGCCGCCTTCTGGCTCAAGCGTTTCTTCATCGTGGTGCCATCCCTGCTGAGGCCATTGCTGCCGTTCCCTACCGGGACCTACCAGCCTACATGGATTGAGTGGTCCATACTCGCAGGCACATTCGCCATTGCCGTTCTTATCTATACTTTGTATCTTAAAATATTGCCGATAATGGAACTAGGGGAGGAATAATATGATAGGTCTAGTAATCATCGGAGTAATACTCGTGCCGGTCATCGCCATAATCGCAACGTTCATGCTGGAAACACGGCGAAAGCCCAGGGTGCCCGGCCTGTTCCTCGGCTCGCTGGTAGTGCAGGTTACGGGCATCGTAGCATCCTTTGTGTTGCTTGGCGCTTTGATGGGAATGCTGATTCCGTAAGCAAGAAGCTTTCAGCCGTCAGCTTTCAGTTTTCAGAGTGACGTTAGCCGATGCGACAAAACCCGCCAGACAATACAGGATATATGGACTAATGTGTGCTGGCGGGAAACGAATCAAAGCTAAATAGCTATGAGGATTCGTTTTTTGCGTAAGTTATGTCAAGCTCTCAGCGGTCAGCTATCAGCTTTCAGTCTTCCCCGCCATACCCTGAGATTCTTCAGTCGCCCCGCCAAAGGCGGGCGGACTACTTCAGAATGACATCATCGGACACTCTCGGACTTTATCCCCCTTATTGTTTGCTGCTTTCGGTTTTCAGCCTTCCCTCCCCCAAGACTCTTTAATCATCCTTCGGCAAACTCCAATTACCTCCGATGACTTGAGTAGGAGTACCAATTTCTCACATCCAGTTTTGAGGCTGAAAAATGCTGTTTCTCAAACTTCCTATGACGTTCAGGTGATTTACAAAAATCTGTTTCCAGTATCAAATTATGAGGAGCGATTTCTTACTTTAGTACCCCCGGAAGAACGGTAACAAAGCAGGGCAAACCTTTGTTTTTAAGTTAAAGAGGAAAATTTGAAGGGCGACCTGGTGAGAGGTCGCCCGTTTGAAGGCTTAAGAAATAAACTGACTGGCTGGCCAGTTCTCCGCTGCCTTCATATCTATTATAAAGCAGAACCAGTGAATTTTCAATACTCTGTGCCCAGCCAGCGAAAAGGAGGTGCATAGGGCAAAGCAAGTATTAGCGGACAAACTCTTATATCGTTATGTCTCAAACAAAAACGGACAAAGAGTCATGAAGGAGCTGGAATGAAGAAACTATTAATGGTAGCCTTGTTTTGTTTAGCGATACTGGGCACAATCGTTGGCACCGTTGCCGCCCAGACCAGCCTGGCCAATGTCA
>JACPPQ010000091.1 GCA_016190925.1 Chloroflexota bacterium
ATGTCTTAACCGAGGAGGACGACAATGAAAAAGCTCTGGATTTTGCTTTCACTGGTAATCATACTGGTGCTGGCGGTTGCCTGCGCTGCCGCTCCCAGCCCCTCCGGCCCGGCCGGGCCAGTGGGGCCAACCGGACCGCCAGGCCCAATGGGAGCAGCCGGTATGCCCGGTCCATCGGGTCAGGCTGGACCGCCAGGCCCCATCGGGCCATCGGGACCGCCGCTCCTGTCGCCGGCGAAGGTTCCAACAGCTGCACCTTCGGCGCAGGGTAAGCCGGGCACGCTTGAGTGGCTTGGCTGGTCGCACTTCAGAATCACGTCCGGTGAGGGCAAGGTCATCCTCATCAACCCGTTTATCACCGGAAATGCCGATTCGATAGTAAAACTCGATGACATCACCAAGGCTGACGTGATTCTGGTTGCCGATGGACATGGTGACGAGGGGGCAAACGATGCCATACCTCTGGCGCAGAAGACCGGTGCGAAGCTGATTGGGGGAGGCTTCGAGCTCGGCTCCTGGTTCATCGAGCAAGGTGTGCCCGCAGCCCAGGTAATACGCACTAACCCCGGTGGAAGACAGCGGTTCGATGGTGTCACTGTCCGTATCGTGAACTCGGTACACGGCTCGGGCACCAGGGACAAGACCTATGCCGGGCCCGCCGCGGGGTTCATCGTTACCCTGGAAGATGGTTACACGGTGTATTTCGCGGGAAGCACTGCCGCCACCATGGACATGCTTCTCTGGGGCTCGGCTTTCAAGCCAGACCTGGCAATCCTGCCGCTCAATAATGACCGCGACCCGGTAGACGTGGCGCAGATGGTGAGGCTGCTAAGCACCAACAACCAGAACCTGATGAGGATAATCCCGCACCACAACCGTGTTCAGCCGCCTGCCGGTGCTACAACCATAGATGAGATGGAACAGGCAATTATGGACATGGCCGGTAAAGATGCGGTAACCGTAATGCGCATTGAGAGAGGCAAGGTAATACAATTAACGAAATAGTCTGTTCCGTTAAAAGGCAGAACAGAACCATTCCTGGTCCAGGCTAAAACGAGGAGAGGGTATCGCGCCCTCTCCTTCTTTATTTATAAAAATATCCGTTGAATACCCCTTAGCTTGCTGGGGGATGAAAGCGGCCTCGTTCGTAACTAGATTCCCGCTTTCGCGGGAATGACGGTGCTCTTTTCATCGTTCGCTGGTCCGCCAGAGGC
The DNA here is from genome assembly GCA_016190925.1 of Chloroflexota bacterium. Lineage (GTDB taxonomy): Bacteria > Chloroflexota > Dehalococcoidia > Dehalococcoidales > JACPPQ01 > JACPPQ01. Next base: position 1,215 of record JACPPQ010000091.1, read on the forward strand.
GCATGACCAATTGTTTACTCATTCTGACAGTTTCCATTATAGCACAGAGAATGTTCAGAAAACCCCAAAGCTCTCCTGAAAAACTTTCACAGAAATTGCAACGAAAGGATTTTCAGGTCAGATTTTAACCATTTCTTCCCTTGCTCTCCTTTATTGTTATCTCTCCCTCTTTTCCCGTATAATTAACCCGTACGAGAGTATGCGAAAGGAAAATTAACATGGTTACCAGATATAAAGAGAAATACGTTGTAGATGAAAAAGGGAAAACCGTGAGTGTGGTTTTAGACATTAAGGCTTACCACAAGCTGATGGCGGAACTCGAAGAACTCGATGCAATCCGCGCCTACGATGCGGCTAAAGCCTCTGGCGATGAGACAGTCCCATTTGAGCAGGCGGTTCAGGAGATTGAGAAAACACGAAAATGAGCTACAACCTCCTCATTTTGAGGCGCGCCCAGAAGGAACCCTCCGGATTACCCGAAGCCACATATGAAAGGTCAAGTTTGCCCTATATAAACTTGCTGATGACCCAAGACCTCGTGGCAGCCGGAAGCTGAGCGGTCGCGAAGGCTGGCGTATTCGGGTGGGCGAATACCGCGTCGTTTATGAAATTGATTATAAGGATAACCTTGTAACTATCCTGCATGTTGGTCACCGTCGAGATGTGTACCGCCTTGATTAGCTTTGAATTTGGATTGTAACAAAGAACCTCCTTTATTGTTATCTCTCCCTCTTTTCCCGTATAATGAATTCCGTATGAAAGTTGTTGCCGTTGTGGGCATGGCCGGGGCAGGCAAGTCCGAGGTGGCGCGGGTCTTCGAGGAGCACGGCTATTCCAGGGTCAGGTTCGGAGATATTACCGATGAGGTCCTCCAGAAGCGGGGACTGGTGCGGAACGAGGAGAATGAGCGGAAAGTCAGGGAGTCCCTCAGAGATGAACACGGGATGTCTGCCTATGCCAAGCTCAATCTCCCGAAGATAGAGTCGGCGCTGAAACGCTCTCATGTGGTCGCCGATGGCCTTTACTCCTGGGAGGAATACTTGCTCTTTAAGGAACACTTTGCGGAGAAATTCCTCGTTGTTGCCGTATGTGCCTCGCCGCAGACCAGGTATCGCAGGCTGGCTAACAGGCCGGTGAGACCCCTGACGTCTCAGGAATCGGCCAGCCGGGACCGGTCAGAAATCGAGAATGTGAACAAGGGCGGACCTATTGCCATGGCCGACTTCACTATCATCAACGAGTCATTGCTGGAAGATTTGAGAAAGGACGCGGAGAGGGTTCTCTCCATATTAGCTGAGAATGAGCCGACCTGACATTGACGAATATTTCCTGAAGATTTCCTGCGTGGTGGCGGAGCGCGCTACCTGCCGGCGGCATCACGTCGGCGCGGTGGCGGTGCGGGACAAGCACATACTTTGTACCGGTTATAATGGCGCTCCCGCTGGATTGAAGGACTGCCTTGAACTTGGCTGCCTGCGGGACGAGCTTGGAATACCGTCCGGCACCAGGCACGAGATATGCCGCGGCATCCACGCCGAGCAGAATGTCATCATCCAGGCGGGTTTACACGGTGTCAGCTTAGAGGGAAGCACCATCTACTGCACCCATACCCCGTGCAACCTCTGCGCCAAGATGCTGGTCAACGCCCGCATAAAGCGCTACGTCAGCTTCGGGAAATATAATGACGAGTCGTTTGTCCCGCTGTTCAAGGAAGCCGGCATAGAGGTAGATGTAAGGAAAAGGCCGCCACTGGAGATAACCACCCTGGACTAGTACTTGTCATTGCGGGGAGAGGCTGTCCGAAAATGTCATTCTGAAGGAGTCCTTCAAAGAAGGACGACTGAAGAATCCGTTTACTCATACGTAAAACACAGATTCCTCGTCCTTCTGCTAAAAACTCAAATGACAATTCGCTGTTTTCGGACAACCTCCGACGTGGCAATCTTTACCGAATAGTCCTGTTCCTCAGAGGAACCGTTAAGGCAAACTGCCTTAATATCTCCTGGGCCCTCAGCCGCCGCCTGAAAAAGTCGGCCCGCAGCCCGGAGAGGAGCTCTGTGAAGAGCCCGGTGAGGAGCTTCTGCCGAAACCGAAGAGAGAGAAACGCCGCTTCGATTTTCCTGAGCACCTGGGACATTTTACCTCGCTGCCGCTATCCCCGACATTCCGTTGCAGCTCGAACTTCTCACCGCATCTCATACATTCGTATTCATATACCGGCATATCTTTACCTTCCCTTTTCCAGTCTCTTAAGAATATTATATCATAGTCATGGCATCTTGCACGTTGCTCAAAGCTAGGATTTTGACACTGACTCTTAAATTTTTGGGTTTTGAGCTGTGGTTTTGTCCGCCTCAGGCGGATGACTTTTGATTTTTGAATTACTAATAGTCTTAAAATAATTTGGACTTGTCGCGAGACCTTCCGCAGAAGGTCGAAGCAATCTCAAAGACTAGCTTTAGGCAAAAGTTTGAGATTGCTTCGCCGAGGCTGTCTGAAAACAAGAAAACCATTAGCTATTGTCATTCTGGCGAAGGCCAGAATCCAGGTATTGCATTTTTCCGCCTCTAGATTCCAGCCTTCGCTGGAATGACATTGCTGGTTAGTTTGCTGTTTGCAAGGAAATCACTTGATGTTCTCTCCCTGGTATATCCCCTGGTAGCCCTCGGTCTCTCCCGTGAGTCTCAGGAAGATAAGCTGCACAATACGCGCGTTCTTCTGGACTCGGAAACCCTGCGAATTGTAGACAATCATGAGCGACTGTGAGCGCCCGTGGTAGCCGGCATCCCAGACAGCGGTGTGCACCGCAACCCCGCAACGCAGCAGGCTCGACCTCGGTTTGGCCAGTGCCATGACGTCGTTCGGCATGTGGACAATCTCATTGTAGGTGATGGTATATGCGCCGGGCATCAGGTCCAGATAACCAAAGGCATCGAAGGTCAACGGCGCTAAATCGGGCAGCAGCCGCCCGGCATTCGATTGCGTGATTCTGCCGGAGCGCTGCAGCATGGCCACCTCCCGCAGGGTGATATCGAACCCGTTGGGCTGCAACTGCTCATCAAGATTGACATAGCCTTCCATCAGCGGCGGATTTTGCTGCTGCAACTTTTGAATATCTGACTTCGATAACACGACCGACATTCGCGAACTTCCTCTCTTTATCTTGTTACTGATGCTATTTTTAGTCAGGACGGCGGCTTTTGTCAACAGCGGATTGTGGACTTCCGCGAAACTCAACAAAAACGTCCAAAGTCTTCCTTGGTCACTTTTTATCAAAGAAGTGACCTCCAGCTTCCCCCTTTCAGAAAGAGCCTGTCCCGTGCCCTGTCCCGTGCTTGACACGGGCTTGACACGGGAGGGATTTGAGGAGGATTTTGAATGTTTCGCGGGACGCGGTTGATGCCAAATCGAATTATTGGTAGTATACTTACTAACAGTCTTAAAATAATATGGACTTGTCATTGCGAGACCCGCCCGCCTTTGGCGGGGGCGAAGCAATCTCAAAGACTAGCTTTAGACAAAGTTTGAGATTGCCAAGTCGCCCCGATTTCATCGGACTTCTCGCAATGACACATTCAAGGAAGTTGCAGGAGAAATATGCCGGAAGCTAATGATAAGCTGGTTCCAGCCAGTTGCCCGCATGACTGCGGCGGCCGGTGTTTCCTTAACATCCATGTGAAGGGCGGCGTTATCAGCAGGCTTGAGACTGATGACGGAGAAAAACCTCAAATCAGAGCCTGTCTCAGGGGACGCGCCTACCGCCAGCGGGTGTACAGCGCCGACCGCGTTATGTTTCCCATGAGGCGGAAGGGAGCCAGGGGCGAGGGCAAGTTCGAGCGAATATCCTGGGACGTCGCGCTTGATACGGTGGCCAGCCAACTAAACCGGGTCAAGAGCGCCTATGGCGCAGGCTCCCTTTTCTTTCTTTACAGCGAGGGCGCCCGCGGCTACCTTCACAACTCCGGGACCATGCGCCGGTTGCTGAACCTCTTCGGGGGGTACACTACCCGGTGGGGAGGACAATCGGCCCAGGGATGCTCTTACGCCTGCTGGGCCACCTACGGCACCCTTATCACCGATGAATCACGGGACGGTCTTATCGATTCCCGCCTCATCATCATGTGGGGCTGGAACCCTGCCGTTACCATCCAGACCCCCAATACCACCTACCACCTGGCTCGTGCCAGGGAGTCCGGTGCCAGGATAGTCTCGGTCGACCCCAGGTTCACCGAGACCGCCGCCGCATTTGCGTCCGCCTCTGGCGGATGGATTCCAATCAGGCCCAATACCGATGTCGCCATGATGCTCGCTATGGCCTGCGTGATGATAAAAGAGGGCTTGCACAACCGCAGGTTTCTTGATAAATATACGGTTGGCTTCGACCGGTTCAAGGACTATGTTACCGGCAAAGAAGATGGTATCCCCAAAACGCCCGCCTGGGCTGAAGCTATCACCGGTGTACCGGCAGCGACTATCGAAAGTCTCGCTAGGGAATATGCCACCAGCAAACCGGCAGCCTTGATTCCCGGCTGGGCCGCCGGGCGCACCGCCTACGGGGAGCAATTTCACCGGGCTGCGATGACCCTGGCGGCCATGACGGGTAACATCGGAATACGGGGCGGCAGCGCTGCGGGGTTCGGACGGCCGCCTCTGCCCTTCCAGAAGGTGTCCACCTACGGTTTCGAGCTTCCCTTCCCAATCGGGAAGAATCCACTCGAGGAAGGAGCGCCTTCAGCAACCCACCTGGACAACGCCCTCCACGACCGCTACAAGGTCAATACGCCCAAAATATGGGACGCCCTTCTAAAGGGAAAGGCCGGCGGCTACCCCGATGACTTCAAGTTGCTCTATATTTTGTGCGGCAACTCGTTGAACCAGCTTCTGAACACCAACAAAGGCGTTGAGGCATTGAAAAGCCTGGAGTTCGTTGTTGTCCATGAGCAGGTCATGACCCCCACGGCCAGATTCGCCGATATTCTGCTGCCGGTCAACACTCACCTGGAAAGGAACGATGTTTTCGCGCCGGTGTCTGCCGGGCCTTATCTCTTCTACTCCAACCAGGCTGTCGATTCACTCGGTGAGTCCAAATCTGACCTTGAGATAGCGTCGGAGCTGGCTCCCCGCCTGGGCATCCTCAACTACAACGATAAGACCGAAGATGAATGGTTGCGTGAGCTGGTCGAATGGGGAGATTTCGCGGAACATATCGATGACTACGACCGGTTCAGAAACAGGGGTATCTGGAAGTGGCCGCTCGCGGAGCCGGCGCTGGCTTTCAAGGAGCAAATCGAGGACCCCGAGCACCACCCCTTTCCCACCCCGTCGGGAAAGATTGAGATTTACTCGCAGCGCCTTGCCGACCTCAACAATCCGGGAATTCCACCCATTCCGAAGTACATCGAGGCCTGGGAGAACCGCAACGACCCCCTGTCCCGGAAATATCCCCTCCAGCTTATTACTACCCACTCTTTAGTCCGGGCGCACTCAACTTTTTACGGCGTCCCCTGGCTGCAGGAGCTTGAGCCGCAGGTGGTGCAAATTAGTTCTGCCGATGCCCAGGCCAGGGGCATCGGCGATGGTGATGAGGTGAGGGTATTCAACGATAGGGGAGAGATGAGAATCCCGGCCAGAATAACCGAGAGGATTCTGCCCGGGGTGGTTGGTATAAATCAGGGGGCCTGGTATCGACCTGATGAGAACGGCATAGACCGGGGCGGTTGCGTTAATATTCTGACCCGGGACGAGCGCTCGCCGGGAGGGGCGTTCATCACCAATACCTGCCTGGTCCAGGTTGAGAAAGTAAAGAACCGGTAAAGAGGCTGTCCTTTACTTGGTTGCAGAAAAGAGTGTAATTATTGCCCGCTCGTGCTGACCCCTAGACACGCTCAGGCGAGCGGGCTTTTTATGACGCCAATTTATGCAGGTAAGTACCAGGTCCTACTCTTTGATATCCTTTGGCTTGATAACTAGCTCGATACCTTCCAACACCTGGGCCATCCGTTTACCGGAAAGTGAACCCATCTTTTCCGTCAGGTCTCGTTTATCCACCGTGAAAACCTGTGTAACGTTGACCACACTTTGTTTCGTAAGGTTTGCCTCGTCTTTTTCCAGCAGCACATTGCCGGGGGCTCTTGCGCTTCGGAGATTAGAGGTTAATGAACACACGATAACAGTGTTGATGCGGCTACTGTTAAACACGTTGTTCTGAATTACTAAATGCGGATGGCGATATGCCGGCCCAGACCCTGATGGTTCACCCAGTTCAACCCAGAATATATCGCCTTGCTTGATTACCATTGGTCTTTCACTAATCGGCGATGTCTGGATTTCATCTGTGCTCTTAATCTTTCTTCCAGAGGGTCAGGTAAATCATCGTACGCAGCGTTTATGGCATCCAGCAACTTCTGGTTTTTGTGGTGTTGCAGAAAGTCACGAGCGGCCAATGTGAAGAGGTGGCTGCGTGAAACCTTCATCTGTTCAGCCAGAGCTTCAACTTCTTCGAACAGGGGTTTGTCGATGGATATCGCTGTTTTTATATTTGCCATGTTTCATACTTCTCTTGCCTTAAAAAGTATAACCAATGGTATGAAATATGTCAATACGCACTATTTATCGTTGTGGGTCCAAGCAGACCTGTAAGCCGAGTTCTGTATCCGCCGGAGGCGGATGGCGACCATCTATCTAGCCCCGGTGTTACCATCGGGGTCATGCGGCCAACCCGGGGACAGGCCGGGCATCCTTATGTCCCTCTATTTGGCCTTGCTCCGGATGGGGTTTTCCTCAGCCGGCCGGTCACCCGGACGCTGGTGAGCTCTTACCTCGCCGTTTCACCCTTACCCGCCTGAGGCGGGCGGTATCGTTTCTGTGGCACTCTCCGTAGGGTCACCCCTCCTGGGCGTTACCCAGCATCCTGCCCGGTGGAGCTCGGACTTTCCTCTCGCCAGAGGCGAGCGGTCGCCCGGTCTACTTGGCCCGTTTTCACTATAGTATAGGGAGATGTGTAAGTCAAATAAGCACCCAAAAGAAAACACGATGCTTCGAGAAACGCTCGAAATCCCCCTCAAAGAGGGTGTCCGATAATGTCATTCTGAAGGAGCAAAGCGACTGAAGAATCCGTTTATCCATACGTAAAACACGGATTCTTCGCTGTTTTCGGACAGTCTCACAGGCTCTTTTCCAAAGGGGAAGACCTGCGTCCAGATTATTATGAGACTCTTAGTAATTTCAATGTCTATTATGTCATTCCCCGCGAAGCTTGTCCCGTTCACAGCTTGCCC
>JACPPQ010000094.1 GCA_016190925.1 Chloroflexota bacterium
ACCCCACCTGGATTCCGTATCAAAGCTTGCCCCGTACCCAGATACGGGGTACGGAATGACACACTGTTAAGGTGTTACTGAGACACGATACTAGGTAGACCTGACGTAGCGCCGCTTGCCCACTCTAATAATTACATCTTTTGGAACAATCCAGTTCGCATCGATGATTCGCTGGCCACCGGCATCCACAGCGCCTTGCAGGATAAGGCGTTTAGCTTCGCCCTTGCTTTTGGCGAGGTTGTTTTCAACGAGATAGTCTTGGATAGCGCAACCTGACCTGGTGCCGAGGCAAATCTCCGCAGGCGTCTCTTTCTTTTGAACCGTCTTCTCAAAATGCTCCCCGGCCTTCAACGCCGCTTCCTGGTCATAAAGCTGGGTCACAAGCTCTCTTGCCAGCCGCTTTTTGAGTTCCATCGGATTGACAGTACCCTGTTCCATCTGCTTTTTGAACTGTTCCAGTTCCTCATCGGGGACATCGGTGACTAGCTCGAAGTATTGTAGAATGAGGCTGTCGGTAATGGACATGGTCTTGCCGTATATTTCCCCGGGCGGCTCATCGATGCCGATGTAGTTGCCCAGGCTTTTGCTCATCTTGTGAGCTCCATCTGTCCCTACAAGAAGAGGGGTCATGAAGCACTGCTGCTGGCGCTGCCCCATCATACCCTGAAGCTCTCTACCCACCAGGAAATTGAACTTCTGGTCGATGCCCCCGAACTCGACATCAGCCTGGACTGCGAGCGAATCGTATGCCTGGAGCAGGGGATAAAGCAACTCGGTGATAGCGATGGGGCGTCCCGCGGCGTACCGCGCGCTGAAGTCCTCGCGGGCGAGGAACTGGGCCACGGTAAACTTGCTGGTAAGCTTGATAACATCGGCGAGAGTGAATTTGCCGAACCACTCGCTCTGCCATCTGACTTCTGTCTTCTCTTTGTCGACCACCTTGAAGAACTGCTTCATATAGGTCTCGGCGTTAGCCTTGACCTTCTCGGCAGAGAGCATCGGGCGCGTGACGGAAACGCCGCTGGGGTCGCCTATCTGGGCGGTCCAGTCTCCCACAATAAGGACAACCTGGTGTCCCAACTCCTGGAACTGGCGCAACTTTCTGAGCGCCACCATGTGTCCCAGGTGGATATCGGGGAAGCTGGGGTCGAAGCCCTCTTTCAGCCTCAGTTTCCTGCCGGAGCGCAATAGTTCGAGGAGCTCTTCCTTTATCAGGATTTCAGCCACTCCGCGCTTCAGGATGTAGTCCAGGTTGGCAGTCTTCATAAAGCTTAGCTCACACAGAGCCTAAAATCGCCCTGCCCTGTTTGATATCTTCGGCTATCTGTTTTTTCAGTTCCTCGGCGCTGGCGAATTTCTTCTCGCCGCGGAGACGTTCGACAACGTCAATCTTCAGATTGCTGGCATACACATCGCCATTGAAATCCAGGATGTAAACTTCGACAGTGCGTCCTTCACCGCTGAAGGTCGGGCGCTTGCCGATATTGGTCACCGCCTGATAGGCTTTGTCATCGATGTACGCCCTGGTGGCGTAGACGCCATCGGCAGGTAAGGCCTGCTGCGGGTCTACATCTATGTTAGCGGTGGGGAAGCCAAGCTGACGGCCCCTGCCGACTCCGCTGACCACCCGCCCTTCCAAACTGAAAAGCCGGCCGGTGAGACTACGCACCTTCTTCATATCCCCACCGGCCAGCGCATTCCTGATAGCGGTACTGCTTACCACATCACTGCCAATCTTCATCGGAGGGACTACCGTCACAGTAAAGCCCATCTCCCGGCCCAGTCTGCGCAGAGTTTCAGCGCTGCCTTCCCGCTCCCTGCCCAGGGCGAAGTCTGGCCCAATCACCAGCCCGCACATCCTCAAGTATTTCTGCAATAATCCGACGAACTCCCGGGCGCTGAGACGGGCTACCTCAGGTGTGAACGACAGGGCAACGACTTCATCAACGCCCTCATTTTTCAGGAGGCGAATTCTCTGGTCGATGGTGGTCAAATACCGCAGTCTGGCATGAGTCGAAACTACTTCCCGTGGATGTTTGCGAAAGGTGACCACACCGGAGAGCAAGTCCCGTTCCTTAACTTGATTCTTAAGCTGCGAAATGAGGTGCCGGTGGCCGAGGTGGACCCCGTCAAAGACACCAATGGTCAAGAGCATGTCTCTAGCGGGAGACACTTGCGCAAGCTCTTCCTCTACCCCCATACGTATAAATTCCAAATTTTGATTTTTTTCCTTCGGCTGAAGGACTAGACAAATTCAGATAACCAAATTTAAGAGATAAATAAAAAGGGTTTTTGCAAACCCCTCTAAGTGACTCTTATATTATCACAACGTATTTGAAGGGTCAACAGGAGTTTCGAGCGTCTCGCGAAACGCTCGAAAGCCCCTCAAGTCCCCCCGTACCGAACACAGGACTGGCTCTCTGATACAGGGGATTAAGGGAGATTAAGTCGTTTTGGTTGAGTTTCGCGGCGGGAAGCTCAAGTTTCCGACAGATTTGACATTGCACCTCTGGAAACTGCTAAACTAAACGATATGAGTATCGGGGGGTTTTTCATTCTGCTGGCGGTTTCTATTTTTATGAGGTGGCTGGGCAACAGGACATTGCGTTTGCTTATGCCCACCGGCAGCCGGCTGAAAATCACTGCGGCAGGGTGGCTGGGAGGCTTCCTGGGAAACTGGCTTGACGGCCTTTTCTGGCACCTGGGGCCTCAGGTGGCAGGAATAAACCTGGTAGCGGCAATAATCGGCAGTGCGCTTTTCATACTTCTTCTGGGGCTTTTCCCATTCTTCAAGATACTGGCAGGCAAGGTGTAGGACTCTCTCATTATTAAACAGCAGCGGGTTTTATGGTATACTTATCTTCGATTAGACAGTTACCCTGCTGATGCCAGGAGGCAAGTATCATGGCCAAAGCTAAATCCAGGCAACCGGTGATAATGGTAATGGGGACCGAATGTCCACCGGAGATTGCGGAAGAATTCAACCGGTGGTACAGCGATAAGCACGTGCCAGACATCCTCAAATTTCCCGGTGTGAAAAAAGCCACGCGATACAAAATGGTGCCACAGGAGGCGCTGACCCACGTGAAGGGGACAAGCTGGGGAGAAAATCCGCAGTTCCTGACTATTTACGAATTCGAGGACTGGAAAGCGGTAGAAGAGTATAACAAATGGCCGGAGCGCAAGGCCATTAGCGAGGACTGGAACAAGAACTGGGCACCGAAGGGCGCAGTTATCAAATTGCGAATCTTCTACGAGCCTTTTAAGGACCGGGGAAAATAGTCTCCCGCCCAGCGGGTCACTCACCAAATAAGCCAGCGTAGCTCAGTCGGCAGAGCAGCGCTTTCGTAAAGCGCGGGTCGGGGGTTCGATTCCTCTCGCTGGCTCCAGAACATTACACCATCATCCGGGCTTTCCATGAGGCACTTTGTGCCAACCGAATTGAATTCACCTGAAGTTCCCTCTATAATTTCATGATAGACAGGCATAGCCTATGATTCAATTTATAATTACTTGATGACCTTTGGGCAAATAGACTTGAGGTGGCAACGAATGAGCAAGCTGGTAGATAAGCTGGAAGAGATATCGCAGCCCGCAATAGAGCCTATGGGCTTCAGACCGGGTGGCGCGAGACAACAGAAAGCCAGGATGCTGCTGGTCGGCAGTGTGGAGCGCCCTGACACTGAAGGCCTGGCGGAGCGTTTGGCCGGGGCGGACGCCGGACTTTTGCATACCTCAGATTCAAATCTGGGGACAAAGCTCCTTCAAAACGCTCGCAAGGCCGTGCCCGATATTCCATGGGGAGTGCGGTTGACTGAAGACGATGGGGACGGACTAAAACAGCTCGCAGAAGCAGGCTGTGATTTTGTTATATTCCAACCTGCCAGGGCTACCCTGGAAATGCTCGAAAATGAAAACACCGGCAATATACCGGAGATAGAAAGCTCACTGGGAGAAGGAATGCTGAGGGCAATCAACGGGCTGCCAGCGGATGCGGTATTCCTTGCCAGCGAACGAGAGGGCGAATACGTCCTCACCTGGCATCACCTGATGCTCTTTCAGCGAGTTGCTCACCTTACGGGAAAACCGTTGCTGGTCTGGGCGCCACCAGGTATTACAGTCCATGAGCTCCAGGCAATGCTGGACGCCGGAGTCAAGGGCGTGGTAGTGGAAACAGGAAACGGGGAGACTTCCGGTAGACTGAAGGAAATACGGGATAAAATCGGTAAACTTAACTCAGCTATACCTCATAAGAAACGAAAGCTCAGCGCCACCGTTCCCCGCATGGTCGAGGAAACAAAGCCAACGCCGGTTGAGGAAGAGGAAGAAGAGGGCGAGGACGAATAGACCATGCCCACCATAGTACGGATTGCTTCGCCCCGATTTCATCGGGACTCGCAATGACACTTTCACATAGTTCTAGTATCGCGTCAGGTTAATAGCTAATCAACTTTTCAACTTCATCTACATTTACTGTCATTCTCCGCGTAGGCGGAGAATCCAGGCTATTGGCTTCATGGATTCCCCGTCCGCCTGAGGCGGAGGAATGACAGAGGAAAACGGCATATCAATCTGGCATCAATTTACCTGACGCGACACTAGCTTATGTGGAACGTGCTATCTGCCAGAATTTCCCTTCGGTGGTGATGGACGGCGCCACCACCAGCTCGGCTTTGTGCATATCCTTGATTGTGGCTGCCCCGCACACGCCCATTGCCGTCTTAAGCGCTCCCACCAGGTTCTGGCTGCCATCGGTCACCGAGGTAGGGCCGAAGAGAATCTGTTTCAACGGAGCGGTGGTTCCAACTTTCACACGGGTGCCCCTGGGAAGCGCCGCGTGGGGATTGGCCATACCCCAGTGGTTGCCCCGTCCAGGGGACTCTTTAGCCTGGGCAAATACGGAGCCTATCATTACCGCATCCGCGCCGGCGACTATACCTTTACAGATGTCTCCTCCCCTGCGGAAACCGCCATCAGTGATAATCGGCACGTACCTGCCGGATTCCTTCAGGTAAGCATCACGCGCCGCAGCACAGTCCATGGTGGCAGTCACCTGGGGCACGCCCACGCCAAGGACCTCCCTGGTGGTACAGGCAGCGCCGGGACCGACGCCTACGAGAACGCCCGAAATTCCGGTTCTCATTATCTCCAGGCAAGCGCCATAGCTAACGCAGTTGCCTACGATAATCGGTATTTCGACCGCTTCCCGAAGCTCCGAAAAGATTAGTCCGCGGTAGCTCCTGGATACATGACGGGCGGTGGTAACCGTGGCCTGGATAACAAAGATGTCAGCCCCTGCCTCGACGGACAGGGATGCCAGTTTTTTAGTATTGGCAGGCATGGCTGAAACCGCACATATCCCGCCGGCCTTCTTGATAGCCTGAATCCGCTCGCCGACGAGATTGTCCTTGATTGGCGCGGAGTAGACCTTCTGCATTAACGCGGTTACTTCAGCAGTGGGAGCCTTTGCAATCTCATCCAGGATTTCCTGTGGATTATCATAGCGGGTCTGTACACCCTCCAGGTGCAGCACTGAAAATCCGCCGAGTTTGCTCATCAGCACGGCAGTATTGACATCGGTCACTCCATCCATAGCCGCTGCAACAATCGGTATGGAAAAGGTCAGTTTTTCTATTTCGAACTCTGTATTGGTCTGTTCGGGGTTGATGGTGACATCACCGGGCACTATAGCTACTTCGTCGAAGCCATAGGAACGGCGGAGTTCTCTGAACCGGGGTTTAGTCATTTATTTACCGTCCCTTCTCTTGTTATTAAACGTAAAATATAACAGAAAGGGGAAGTGCAAGTCAAGGGAAATTGGGCCATTACTTTCTGCAAACTACCACTCACTCTAACTGATGGAGTCCGAAAATCTCGCGACGCTTGGGTCGTTGTGGACTGGCACCAGAATCTGGGTCTATAATAGCTCAGATTTTAGCCGGAAGGAATCAATAATGCCCAGTCTTTTTGTAGTAGCTACTCCAATCGGCAACCTGGAGGATGTGACTTTGCGCGCCCTGCGTACCCTGCGTGAAGTGAAGCTGATTGCCGCCGAGGATACGCGCAAAACAAGGCAGCTCCTTGCTCGTTACGATATTAAGACACCCGTGACCAGCTACCATGAGCACAACAAACTGAGCAAACTGGACTACCTGCTGGAGCAACTGAAAGAGAAAAATGTGGCGCTGGTCTCCGATGCCGGTATGCCGGGCATATCCGACCCCGGCTATGAGCTTATCACGTCGGCCATCGAGGGGGGTATACCGGTAGTTCCCATTCCCGGTCCGTCCGTAGTTATCACCGCGCTGGCTGTTTCAGGCCTGCCGACAGACCGTTTCACATACCTCGGTTTTCTGCCACGCAAGGCCAGCGAAAGGCGGCTTTTGCTCGAATCGGTTGCCGACGAGCCGGGCACCATCGTGTGTTTCGAGGCTCCCCACCGGCTGGCAGCAGCGCTGAACGATATGCTGCACACCCTGGGAGACCGCAGGATGGCTGTCTGCCGAGAGATAACCAAGCTCCATGAAGAAGTCTTCCGCGGAACGGTCAACCATGCAATGCAGCACTTCACTGAGCCGAGGGGGGAGTTTACCCTGGTCATTGAAGGCAAGACCCAAAAGGGAAAACCCCGTCTTACCGAAGACATCGAGCGCAAGCTGCTGAAGCTGCATCAGTCCGGCACGCCTGCTAAGGAAGCCATAGCCAGGGTGGCCCAGGAGACGGGACTTCCGAGGAGACAGCTTTACCAGGCATGGCTGCGACTTCCCGGAACAACTCAATAACTCAACAAACTCAAGAGCCTTCGGCGAAACTGTCATGCTCGCGAAAGCGGGCATCCAGGTGGGGTGGCTCTGCTGGATTCTCCGCCTGCGCGGAGAATGACAATAGCGAATGTTGAAACTCACCAAGAAGCGCCTTTCGCAGGAGGTGCAATTCATCCTAGCTTCAATAGCACTGGTTGTGCTAAGATATTACGAGTCATTAACCTGCGAGAGTGAAAGTGGCAGAGAGAATCTACATCGGAGTGGCCTGGCCTTACGCCAACGGCCCGCTCCATCTGGGTCACATCGCCGGGGCATACCTGGCAGCCGATATATTTGCCCGTTACCATCGCACCAAAGGGAACGAGGTGCTGATGGTATCCGGCTCCGACCAGCACGGCACACCAATAACTATCAAGGCGGAACAGGAGGGCACCACGCCGGCGGAGATAGCGGCCCGGTATCACAAGCAGTTTCTTGAGAATTGGCAAACGCTGGGCATATCCTTTGACCTGTTCACCACCACCGGAACCGCTAATCACGCCGCGGTAGTACAGGACATGTTTCTTACCCTTCTCAAAAAAGGATATATTTACAAGGATACAGTCAAGCAGGCTTATTGCCCCCAGTGCCAGCGTTTCCTGCCGGATAGATATATCGAGGGGACCTGCCCTTACTGCGCCTTTGTCGGGACTCGAGGCGACCAGTGCGACCAGTGCGGCAAACCCATCAACACCATCGAGCTGATTTCACCGGCCTGTCGCATTTGCGGTGACAAGCCTGAGTTCAGAGACACCGAGCACTTCTTCCTGAAGCTGAGCGCCTTCCAAGACCGACTGCTCGCCTGGGTTAGAAAGCAGACGCACTGGCGTCCAAACGTGCTCAACTTTACCCTGCGCTACCTGGAAGATGGACTCAAAGACAGGGCCATCACCCGCGACATCACGTGGGGAGTACCGATACCCGTCAGCGGATTCGAGAACAAGCGTATATATGTCTGGTTCGAGGCCGTCCTCGGCTACCTGTCGGCAACAAAGGAATGGGCTAAAACAATTGGAGACGAGGAGCGGTGGCGCACCTTCTGGCAGGGCAATAGCAAGAGCTACTATTTCATCGGCAAAGATAACATCCCTTTCCACACCATTATCTGGCCGGCGATGCTGATGGGCTACGAGGGGCTGAACCTGCCTTACGATGTTCCCTCTAACGAGTTCCTCACCATCGAGGCTAAAAAGCTGTCCACCAGCCGCAACTGGGCAGTCTGGGTCCCAGACTACCTCTCCCGCTACGACCCCGACCCGCTGCGCTACCTGCTTTCAGTGAACATGCCGGAAAGCAACGATACGGATTTCTCATGGCAGGAGTTCTTCCGCAAGAACAACGATGAGCTGGTGGCCACCTATGGGAACCTGGTCAACCGGGTGCTTACCTTTACCTTCCGCAACTTCAACGGGTGCGTGCCGGAACCCGGCGAACTGGATAGCGCCTCCAGAGAGATGATTGGCAAGGCAGAGGCCACTATTAAAACCACGGACGAGCTTCTGTACGGCTGCCATTTCAAACAGGCGATAAAATCGGCCATGTTGCTTGCACAGGAGGCCAACAGATACCTCGACGGGAAAGCTCCCTGGAAAACAATAAAGCAGGACAGGCAGGACTCGGCGACCTCGCTGTACGTGGCGATTGTGGTGTTATCCGCATTAAAAACGGCGCTGTACCCTTTCCTCCCGTTCAGCTCTCAGAAGCTGCACGAGTTTCTCGGTTTCCGAGGCACCCCTCAGCAGGGGGGCTGGAAGCTGAATTCTCCGCAGCCGGGGCAGAAGATGGCGTCCCCGAGTCCACTATTCACCAAGCTGGATGAGGAGCTGGCAATCGAGGAGTCCAAGCGGCTGGGAAGTTTATAAGGCTAAGGGGGTTAAACTCTTGCAGCTCAACACAATATATGAACCTGTCCGGGAAGACCTGGTCAAGGTGGAACAGTGGCTGAAATCTGAGAGCAGGGTGGATTTTCTGTGGCTGTCCATGTTGTTGAGCCACAGCATGGAGGGAGGCGGAAAGCAGATTCGACCGGCGCTTACCCTTTTGTGCGGCAAGTTTTACAAGTACGACATCGAGCGACTGCTGCCGATGGCAGTAGCAACCGAGGTTATGCACCTGGCAACGCTGGTACATGATGACGCCATCGACAAGTCCTCTGTCAGACACGGGAGGCCCACGGTAAACAAGCTATGGGGCACTGAGCGAGCAGTCCTGCTGGGAGATTACATGTTCGCCGAGGCGGGTTATCTTACCACCACAACAAAGAACCTGCGCGCAACGCAGATTTTCACTACCACGCTCAAAACTATCTCAACCGGCGAGCTTAACCAGTCCTTCAGCGCTTTTAACATCGAACAGACCCGCGAGAATTATCTGCAAAGGATATCCTACAAGACCGCTTCTCTATTTGCCATGGCCAGCGAAGCCGGAGCTACGTTGAGTGATGCCCCGGAGGAAGCGATACAACTCCTTAGAGAATATGGCCATAACATGGGCATAGCTTTCCAGATAGTTGACGATATCCTGGATTTCATCGGCACCGAGGAAGAGATGGGTAAACCCATCGGCTCTGACCTATCCCAGGGGACGCTTACCCTGCCATCGATGTTACTACTTGAACGGCAACCTGAAGATAATCCTATAAGGGAGCTTTTCCAGGGACACAACGTAAGAGAAAACATAAAGCGGGCCATTGAACTGGTGCGTAACTCAAACATCGTTGACGAGTGCTATGCCTATGCCACGGAATACTGCGATAAAGCGCGCCAGCAGCTTCAAACACTTCCAGAAGGACGCACCAAGAAATCGCTGGAAGACCTGACTGTCTTTGTGGTAAGCCGGAAACGGTGAAATGGCTATGAAGTAACCAGAAGCCGATAGCTCATGGCAGGCTCAGAACAGACCAAGAAATAACCAACATCCCAAAATTCAAAGACAAAGGGTTAAATCCCTCTTCACTCCCATTGCTGTCCAAATTCTGACATCAAAAACTTACTCCTAAAAAAGTATTTTGGACAAGAGTGGAGACGTCTCCCTTTCGTAAAGAGCCTTCCCCGTGCCCTGTCCCGTACTTGATACGGGGGAGATTGAAAGGGATTTTAAACATTGTACAACTACGACTATGTACCATCATTTAATGCGCTTGTATTAGTATTATGTCTCATAAATAAGTTGACTAATTCTATCATGCCAAGCTATCATTTTGTCATTCCCGTCCTTCAGCTGAAGGAGGAATCCAGAAATATGAAGCTAGTGTAGTGTAACAGTAACGACTTAACAATGTCTGTCATTCCGTACTTGATACGGAATCCAGGTGGGGTGGTGATACTGGATTCCCGCCTTCGCGGGAATGACAAT
>JACPPQ010000103.1 GCA_016190925.1 Chloroflexota bacterium
CTCGGACCCGCCCGCCCTGCTTTTCTTCGTACCAATGGCTGGGAAGCTTGAGCCATCGGTTATTTAGATTTATTTTCTAAGTAATCACAAAAATCCCTTGATAAAGTATGCTATAATAATTTCTGATTTGAACCTCGATTACGTATATCGTAGTGTATGGTCCCTGACTGCTGCCGCATTCGCAGACCGAATGCTCTGTTTATGTAAAATAAAAGGCTCAGGAAAGGGGGACAATCCATGGATAGCTACCCGCGAAGCGAAGAGGATTTCAAACTCTGGGTGCTGCTGGAGCACACGGCAGACGCAATGGCCAGGGCCCGGCAGAAAGAGCTACGACAGTGCGGTCTAACCAATTCCCGTTCCGCAGTCCTGTACTCCGTAAAGCACATTGGTCCCAAGCCAACGCCGGCCGAGGTTTCACGCTGGTTGTTTCGAGAGCCTCACACGATTTCCGCCCTGCTGGACAGAATGGAGGGGGAAGGCCTGGTCAAGAAAGTCAACGACCTGGAGAGAAAGAACCAGATTAGAATTTCGATGACGGACAAGGGGCAGCGAGCCTACCAGACTTCTCTCAAGAGGGAGTCAATCCAAAAGATAGTTTCTTGCTTGAGTGAAGAGCAGCGCGAGCAACTGCGGACGTGCTTGAGGCTATTGCGCCAGAACGCAATGAAAGAACTGGGGCGCTAAGGCCAGGATTGGGGGTGGGTTATCCTTCCAGTAAAGCGGCCATTATGTAACGGTCTAGTGTCCTGAGCCAGAAATAGCAAAAGTAAGATATACGGTTTCGCTTTAACAAAGAAAGAACGCACTCGGTCAACCATACGGATTGCTTCGCCCTTCTGCGGAAGGTCTCGCAATGACAAATCCAAATTATTTTAAGACTATTAGTAACTCAGTCCGGCCAGCGGCAGCCGGATGACAAAGGTTGCTCCCTTCCCCGGCGCCGACTGCACTGTTATCGTGCCGCCGTGCCGTTCCACAATCATCCTGGTTATGGACAGCCCCAGCCCTATCCCATGGGGCTTGGTGCTGAACAGGGGCTGAAACACATTTTCCAGGTTTTCCTGTGAAATCCCCGGCCCGGTATCGTTGAACGTCAGCTCGGCTTCCTTGCCGTCGCTGCGGATGGTAACCGCCAGAGTCCCTTTCCCTTCCATCGCCTGGACCGCGTTCTTGATTATGTTCCCGAGCGCCATGCGGAGCAGTTCCCGGTCGGCGTTGACCTTCACCGGCTGCTCCGCAAAGGCCTGTGCCACCTTGACCGCAAGCGGTATTTTTGATTCGGAGATTATCCAGGACGTGACATCTCTGAGGTCTACAGTCTCCACCTGTAGTTGTTTCACGCTGGTCAAGTTCAGCAGCCCCTGGATGATGGATGTCGCCTGCATAACACTCGAATGGACGCGCTCGAGGTGCGCCAGCGTTTTCTCATCGGCCTCTTCCTGCGCGCCCCCACTCTTTCTCAGATGCCTCTGGAGGTAGAACACGGAGCTATCGATGACGCCCAGGGGATTCCTTAGCTCGTGCGAGATGCTGCCCACCACCTTGCCCAGGGTAGCGAGCCGCTCATAGACGCGCACCTGCTCCTCCGCCTTCTTGCGCTCGGTGATGTCCTGCGCCGTGCCCACCAGCTTGACCGGTTTTCCGGTTTCATCGAGGTTGACTTCAGCCACAAAATGAAGGTTCCTTACCGAGCCGTCCGGCTTGACTATTTTTAGCTCTATATCATAAGGCTTGCCCTGGGTCAGGGCAGTATTCGCGCTCTGGGCGAAGAGCTCCCGGTCATCGGGATGTACGACATTCAGGATTGTCCCGAAGGTAGGGACAAAAGTCTTTGAATCGAGGCCGAGGATGCGGTACAGATTGGGCGACCAGCGCATGCGGCCTGTTTTGACATGCCATTCCCAGCTTCCCAGATTGGCGATGCGCTGCGCCTCGGCGAGGCTGGCCTGGCTCCTTCGAAGTGATTCTTCCATTCTCTTGCGCTGGGTGATGTCACGGCTGGCGCCGATAAGCCCCGCAGGTTTGCCATCGGCAAAAACAGGCGTGACGTTGAAAAGTGAGGGGAAGATGGTACCGTCCTTGCGCTTGACCGTAAACTCCCCGGCCCAGCTCTTCCCTCTCCGGAGGTTTGCTACAATCTCCCCGGCTTCTTTGCGTGAAGCCTCAGGAACGAGGAGCGCTATCGCGTTTTGTCCCAGCGCCTCATCCCGCTGCCAGCCGTACATCTTCTCGGCGGCGTCATTCCAGTAGGCGATGTTAGCTTCAATGTCTCCGGCGAGCACCGCTTCCCCCACCAGGTCCAGCATTTTTGCCTGGCGCCGGATTTGCTCATCCGCCTTCTTGCGCTCGGTGATGTCGATGACATTCAGTCGGTAACGCTCCTTATTATCCGTGCCGGGCACCAAAAGGACATTCAATACCGCAGAGAGCCTGGTGCCGTCTTTCCGCACCATCTCGAGCTCGCACTGCGCGGCGGGGTTTTCTTCTGAGACCTTCCCAACGCACACATAGAAAGCATTCGAGGAATCCGGCGCGACAAACCGGGTAAACGCGTTCTTGAGGAGACGCCTTCTTTCCACGCCGAGGAGCGTGGCAGCGGTGAGGTTCGCCTCAAGAATCAGGTTGTGGTCGCTTAAGGTAAAATAGGCCACGGGAGCAAAATCCCACAGGTCCGCATAGCGGTTCCGCGATTGTTCAAGCTCCTTCTGTCCTAGTTTAAGCTCCTCATTCTGAAGGTCTAGCTCGACCTGGTGGACATCCATCTCGTGGACGAGCGCGGCGGTCTCTTCCGCTGACATGCCATTCAGGTCTTCTCGCACGGGGGTCGCCAGTTTCTCGGCGCGCCGCCTCAGATTGCTCCTTGTCGCTTTATCTTTGCGTTCTTCTATACTCAACTCCCC
>JACPPQ010000104.1 GCA_016190925.1 Chloroflexota bacterium
CTACGAGCACTGGATAGGGACCTTCTATCCGGAAGGGATTTCCGCACAGGATTTTCTATCCTTTTATGTCAAGCGTTTTGAAACGGTGGAAGTCAATAACTCGTTCTATCGTCTTCCAGAGAAGAAGACCTTCGAGATGTGGCGTGATGCCACGCCTCCCGGTTTTATCTTCGCCGTGAAAGCCAGCCGTTTCATCACCCACATGAAGAAGCTCAAAGACCCAGAGCAATCTCTGGCCACCTTCATGGAGCGCGTACAGGGTCTGGGAGGCAAGCTCGGCCCCATCCTCTTTCAATTACCGCCTAACTGGAACCGGAACATCGAGAGACTGGAGTCTTTCCTCTCTGCGCTGCCAGAGGGCTACCGCTTCGCCTTCGAGTTCCGCGACCCGTCCTGGTTCCACTCCGATGTCTACCGAGCACTGAAGAAGCACGGCGCGGCTTTCTGTATATCCGAGTTTGCGGGACTGCGAACGCCCGGCGAGTTGACAACAGATTTTACCTACATCCGGCTGCACGGCCCGGAGTACGCCTACGGCGGACTTTACAGCATTGAAGCGCTCTCCGGGTGGGCGCGCACAATGAGCGGCTGGGCAGCACGCGGAATAGCATCATACTGCTACTTCGATAACGACGAGGCGGGCTACGCTGCCCGGAACGCCTCTGAGCTGCGGCAAACGGTGAGTCAAATCCAAACTACGTAAGAATTCATTGATAATTACGTAACATTACGTATATCCGTAAGTCGAGTGAGGGGTATAATGGAAAGTATCTTTGGGGAAAGGAGGTGCTGCCATGAGCAAGGAAAAAGAGGCGAGATTCTTCCAGGAACTCAAAGCGGCTACCGAGAAAGCCAAACTGATTCCCAGGGCTTGCCAAGCTTGAAAAAGCTGAAAGGGAAAGTAAGCTGCCAGTTCGGCAGCAAGATGGTCTATGCAAGGAACTCCTTATGATTTCTTCGTCCAGTGGCACCTGACAGAGAGATGCAATCTCAGATGCCGGCACTGCTACCAGCAGCGTCTGACAGATGAGATGAGCTACGATGAAACCTGCCGGGCGCTGGACAACATCAAGGGAGCAATCGAGGGCTGGGTGACAGAATACCAGTTGGAGATGTCTCCCAGCCTTCATTTTACCGGCGGCGAGCCATTTCTGCGGCGCGACCTCTTCTACATCCTGGCATACGCCTCCAAGAAGGGCTTTTCCACGTCTATTTTGAGCAACGGCACGTTGATAACTGATGACACCGCACGGCGCATTAAAGAGGCACAGGTGCGTGACGTTCAGGTCAGCCTCGATGGACTGGAAGCTGTCCACGATAGCATCAGAGGCAAAGGCTCATTCAGAAAGGCGCTGCAAGGCATCGAAAACCTGCTGTCCAACAGTATCGATACTAATGTCAATCTCACGGTTTCCAGAATTAACGTCGACCAAATCCAGGGGCTGGTCCGTCTTGCCTCGGATATGGGCGTGAGCGCCGTTGCTTTCGCACGGTTGGTGCCCTGCGGGCGAGGCGAACAGCTTGCCGCAGACATGCTTACCCCTGAGGAGCTGCGCCTGCTCTATAATAACGTGAGCAAGATGCAGGCTTCCTCGAAGATAGTGGTTACATCCCGCGACCCGCTGGCGAGTATCCCGGACATGGGAGAAGATATTCCGCAGACGGAGTTTCCCATCGGCGGGTGCGCTGCCGGTGTCTTCGGGGTGACCATCGCCGCAGACGGAAACATCATGCCCTGTCGCCGCATGAACATGTCAGTGGGCAACATTCGAGAAGAATCCTTCCGCAAGCTGTGGATAGAGTCGCCGGTGCTGAGCGCGCTGCGGGAGAGGAGCAGCTACCACGGCGCCTGCGGGACATGCCGCTACTGGCCGGTCTGCCGCGGGTGCCGGGCTGTAGCCATAGCCTGCACCAACTCCGATGGCAGAAGTGACTACCTGGGCCCCGACCCTCAATGCCCATACTATCAGACTGTTTGAACGTCCGTCCTGTCATTACCAGGAATCCGCCTCATCTTCTACTTAACAAGAGTCTCATAATAAGCTGGACGCGAATTCTCCCCCTTCGGATTGGGGATATAGGGGAATTTGAAATCCCTCACAATCTCCCCAGGGGAAAATCCCTCACCCATTCGCTTCGCTCAGGGCAGGCTCCCCGTATCAGGTACGGGGCAGGCTCTGAACGGTTCACCGTGAACGGGGCAGGCTTTTACGAAAGGGAGAAGCTATTTCATGAGTCTATTTTAATAGAGACTATTAGTAACAACCCTACAAACCCTATAAACTCTATGAACTTAACAAACTCCGTGAACTTTTTTCGCATCCTGCACATCAAATTACGCCCATTTTCACCTCCAATTACGTAAGTTTACGGATACAATACGCTTAAAAAGCCTGCAATACTGTTATATGACAAACAAAAAGACCATACCTGCTGGCACTGTCTCATAATATAGGTGAGAGGAGGCTACAATGATAGCTACGAGTGCAACGTTAGACCGAAAATCCGAAGTCAGCACATTTGCTCCAGACGCAACAGAGAAGTGTTGCCATTTCTGGATGATTGAGAGTCCCAACGGACCCACCAGCAAGGGAGTCTGCAGGTTCTGCGGTGCGGAAAAGGAGTTCAATAACTCCATCCCGTATAAGGTCATTGGAAGGTAGTTCCGGAGTTTTACTCCTTGGTCTGGACTTTCTAGGAGAAGTGATTGTGAATGGCACGGATTAGTCAACATCTGAGAAGCAAATTGGCGATGGTTGCTGTAGTGACGTTGTTGAGTGTGGCAGCATGTACTACTCAGCCAATACCCGTACCCACTGTCACACCTACGCCTACGCCTGCGCCTGCCCCTACACCTACGCCTGCGCCTGCCCCTACACCAACACCCACTCCTGCTCCTATCCCAACGCCAATTCCAACACCCACGCCAATTCCAACACCCACGCCAATTCCAACACCCACGCCAATTCCAACACCCACGCCAATTCCAACGCCCACTCCTACACCAACACCAAAGGCACCCGGTGTTACAATCGACCTGACGGCAAAGAGCATCGCCTTTGATAAAAAAAATATCACTGTCCCTCCCGGCGCAATAGTGACCATCTCCTTCCATAACATGGATGTTGTGCCACATAACTTCGCGTTATACGAAACACCGGAGGCGACAAAGCGTATCTTCGGGGGGGAGATTATCGGTTCCGGGTCAGTCACATACCAATTCACCGCGCCAACCACTCCCGGGACCTACTACTTCCAGTGTGATGTTCATGGAGGTTTCATGACCGGCAGTCTTATCGTCAGCGCAAATGGTATTTGAGGTCTACCCTTTTGGTAGACGAATCGGGGGTGACACATGACATTAAGAAGTATGAAAGGCCAGTTATGTCCGTATCGGCCGGTTCTTTGCCAGGAAGGTTACTGCCAGGATTGCCAGTTGCGTATCGAAAGAGCGAAGAAACGCCGTGAAGAGCGAATTCTCGTCGGCTCAGGACGGCCTTAAGGTCCAGGAACTGGAATAAATACGCACAATATGGTTTAATAATTCAAGCTTCATCAAGAATTCGAGCTAGAAACCAGAATCACGTGCGTATATCACAGCTATTCGGCAAGACACTTAGAGACGTGCCCGCGGAAGCGGAAACGGTAAGCCACCAGCTACTCCTGAAATCAGGAATGATACACCAGTTGGCTGCCGGCGTCTACTCTTATCTCCCGCTGGCCTGGAGGGTGCTCCGCAAGATAGAAAACATCATCCGCGAGGAGATGGACCGGGCGGGCGGACAAGAGCTTATGATGCCCGTCCTCCAGCCCATCGAAATCTGGCAGCAGAGCGGGCGCGACCGCAGCTTCGGTAAGACCCTCTTCACCCTTTGTGACCGGCGGGAACGCACCCTGGTGCTCGGTCCCACGCATGAAGAGGTTATTACCCTC
The DNA here is from genome assembly GCA_016190925.1 of Chloroflexota bacterium. Taxonomy (GTDB): domain Bacteria; phylum Chloroflexota; class Dehalococcoidia; order Dehalococcoidales; family JACPPQ01; genus JACPPQ01. The sequence continues at coordinate 3,934 of JACPPQ010000104.1, forward strand.
CTTATTAGCTACAACGTGAGAAGCTACCGCGACCTTCCCCTTCTACCGTACCAGATACAGACCAAGCTCCGTGACGAACCCCGCCCCAGGGCCGGGCTGGTCCGCGGGCGCGAGTTCATCATGAAAGACCTCTACAGTTTCGATGTCGATACCGCCGGGCTGGACAAGAACTACCAGGCCATGCTCCGGGCATACAACAATATTTTCACCCGCTGCGGACTTCCGGCAATCATGGTCGAGGCCGACAGCGGAGCTATCGGCGGCAAAGATTCCCACGAGTTCATGCTCGTTGCCCCCAGCGGCGAGGACGAAATCATCTACTGCGAGGGCTGCAAGTATGCCGCCAATGCCGAGAAAGCCACAAGCATCAAGGGCAAAGTCGAAGGCGGAGAGCCGGCGGCCATCGAGGAAGTAGCCACACCGGGAATGACCTCCATCGAGCAGATAGCCGCCTTCTTCAAAGTGCCGCAGAGCCGCACCCTCAAGGCAGTTTTCTACGCCGCGGATGGAGCGGTGGTTTTCGTGGTCATCCGGGGCGACATCGAGGTCAACGAGGTCAAGCTGAAGAACCTGCTGCACTGTGATGAACTGCGACTCGCTACCGAAGCCGAGGTCTCAAAAGCGGGAATAGTGGCCGGCTCGGCTTCGCCGGTGGGACTGGCCGGTATCAAGATTGTTGCCGACGACTCCATAACCACGGGAACGAACTTTATCGCGGGAGGGAACAAGCCGGACACCCACATCAGAAACGTTAACTACCCGCGTGACTTCAAGGTAGACATCATCGCCGATATAGCCAGGGCACGGGCCGGAGACAGTTGCCCCAAATGCGAAGGCAAGCTTGCCTCCACTCATGGAATCGAGGTGGGTCACGCCTTCAAGCTGGGCACCTTCCTCAGCGAGAAAATGGGCGCCTCTTTCACCGACGCTGAAGGCGTCACAAAGCCCATCGTAATGGGCTGCTACGGCATCGGGGTGAGCCGACTCCTCTCGGCAGCAATCGAGCAGAACCATGATGACAAAGGCATCATCTGGCCTCTGCCCATCGCTCCTTTCCAGGTTCACATCTGCGCCCTCTACATGGAAAACCCGCAGGTGGCCGCCACCGCCGAGAAACTGTACGCCGAGCTTCAGGCACAGGGCATTGAAGTGCTGCTCGACGACCGCATGGAGTCGCCCGGGGTGAAGTTCAATGACGCCGACCTCCTGGGGATGCCGGTGCGGGTCACCGTCAGCCCCCGTAGCCTCGAAAAGAACAGCGTAGAGGTAAAGCGCCGCACCGAGAAAAAGCCCACGCTGCTGCCCCTGGATGGCATAGTGGAGAAGCTCCGGGAGCTTATTTCAGGGTAAACAAAGCCTCTCCCTCCCCCCTCTTTCATTATGCATTGCAATCAAAGCGCGGATATAGCCTGAAACAAGTGCTTTTACCCATCCCTTATGCCTCAGTTCTAATTAGCGAATCATATGCCACTAATACAAACGCAGTAATTAGTAAAACATCTTGTATTCAAATCCCCCACTTCCCAAAAGGGGAGACGTCTCCCTTTCGTAAAGAGCTTGCCCTGAGCCTGCCGAAGGGGAGATTGAGAGGGATTTTAAACATTGAACATATGTACCATCATTTAATGCATTTGTATTAGTAATATACTTCACAACAAATACATGATTCTCTTTGCACAATATCATGTATTCAGGGTATTCTCCACGTTTGCCATACATGTTACACTAAAGCAAATCTATATTCGAGGAGAGTTTATTGATGAAACCACGGTTACTTCTTCCCATTGCCATCTTGATTGTGGCGCTGGTAGTGCTGGGGATATCATGTACCCAGACAGCGCCCGCCCCTGCGCCGAAGCCATCTCCGTCTCCCACACCGGCGCCAGCACCAGCACCGGCTCCTTCGCCGAAACCCTCTCCATCTCCCACACCAGCGCCAGCCCCTGCACCATCTCCAACTACCATAGCCCTTGGAGGGAAGCTGTACGACAACTGGATGAAGACAGCGCAGGTAGCAACCCCCAAGGAGAATGCGCCCCTCTGGGCTACCCAGACTACTAACACGCGAACCGGCGCCGACACCTGGCGATGCAAAGAGTGCCATGGCTGGGACTATAAAGGTAAAGATGGCGCCTACGCAAAGGGTTCTCATGCAACCGGCTTCCCCGGGGTTTATAGCGCAGCTACGACCAAGACCGCAGCTGAGCTTACGGCTATACTCAAAGGCTCACCCAATTCCAAGCACAATTTCTCCACCTATCTCAAAGATGAACAAATTGCCGCGCTGGCTGCCTTCCTCAAGGCAGGAGCGGTGATAGACGAGGCCCAGTACATCGATTACACTACCAAGAAACCCAAGTCAGCCGATGCCGTCAAGGGCAAGCAGCTTTACGGCAGCAACTGCGCTGCCTGCCACGGAGTAGACGGCAAGATGCTCAACTTCGGAAGCACGGATAAGCCGGAGTATGTCGGCACCGTAGCCGCGGATAATCCCTGGGAGACGCTGCATAAGATACGTTTCGGCCAGCCTGGAGCGCCCATGCCCTCTGGCATAGAGATGCAATGGAGCATTCAGGACATGCTGGACATGTTAGCTCATTCCCAGACCCTTCCAGTGAAATAGAAAGAGCGTCAGATAACCCAAAATATGTGGCAGGCGGGGTCACCGCCTGCCACATTCTCTTTATCCCCCTGAGTTTATACCGGTGTCGAAGTGTGACAGCACTCGGAAAAATCGAGCCTATGTCTAAGACCCCACCCCGGGCTTCACCCCTGACACCCTCAGGCTCACCACGGAACGTGCAATCTCCCTGGCTGCCTCCCGTGATATGTTGAAGCTCTTGAGGAACTCTGAGGCCGCATCGTCAACCATCCATTCGATGGATGTCTCATCGGTTACCTTTACGTCCTTGAATCCTGCCGCTTCTATGGCTGCGATGTATTCCCCTTTCTTCACCGCACCACCCAGGCAGCCAACGTATGCCTCTACAGAGTCTTTTATCGACTGCGGAAGCTCTTTGAGCAGGACCATGTCGGAGACCATCAGCCTGCCACCCGGCTTGAGCACCCGGTGAGCCTCCCGGAACACCTGTTTCTTGTCGGGAGAAAGGTTGATAACGCAGTTTGATATGATTATGTCAACTGAATTGTCCGCCACGGGAAGATGCTCAATTTCACCCAGCCTGAACTCGATATTATCATAACCTCCTTCGCGGGCATTTGACCTGGCGCGCTCCAGCATTTCTGCCGTCATGTCTACACCGATGACCTTCCCCTTTTTGCCGACTTTACTGGCAGCAAGAAAGCAGTCGATGCCCGCCCCCGACCCCAGGTCAAGCACGGTCTCGCCCTCTTTCAGAGAAGCCACCGCAACCGGATTTCCGCAGCCCAGCCCCAGGTTCGCCTCATCGGGAATAGCGGCAAGCTCTTCTGGCGTATACCCTGCCCCCTTCGCTCTAATCTCGGCCATGTTGCTACCACAGCCACAGCCGCTGGCAGGGCCGCAGCAAGAAGTCCCGCTTTTAGCCAGCTCGGAATAGCGACCCCTTACCGCTGTCTTGATTTCTTCTTCTTTCACCGGAACGCCTCCTTACAATTTTTCTAGGAAAGAACGTCCTTCATCAACGGCCCCAGGACATCCTTCACCATCTTCACCAGCTCCTCAGACTTGAGCAAAGCAATGCAGCACACTTTGCCGTCCCTCTCCCAGCTTACCACCGCCAGCTTGTCTCCGGGACGGATATCTGCCTTCTCCCTGAGCTCCTTGGGAAGGACCATCTGCCCCCGCTCATCCACGCTGACCATCGCTTCAACCTTGCAGCAGCTATTGCTTACGCAATCGCAGCCATTTTGCTTCTTTTCCATCCAAGCCTCCCACTGGTCTGATTATTCTGATTTTTCAATAATATCTTACTATACAACAGAAAAATGAGTTTGTCAAGAGGCCCTTTAAAGAAAAGGAGGGAGGAGAGGTCAATACGGCAATTGTTGAACCCCAACTAAATCCGAGGATATGAAACTCCGTTTTCCGGCTGCAAGTAAAACTTGAAAAATGCATATATTGGTTGTACTATTAATGGTATCGTAGGAGGTATTATCAATGGCTAAGATTCCCAAAATCATACCCGTATCGGACCTCAGGCAGAAAACCAGTGATGTTCTCAAAGACCTATCATCAGGGGACCCCGTTTTTATCACCCAGCGCGGACGGGCAACCGCCGTTATGGTCAGCATGAAAGCTTACGAACATTCGCAGCATGAGTTGGATATCTTACGTTTGCTAGCACGGGGCGAAAAAGAAATCGAGGCCGGTGCCGGTTTTGAATTTGATGACGTGCTCAAAGAAGCTGACCACTTTCTGGAGGCCGCCAGGTCTTGAGAATTCTCTTTACTCCTGCCGCTCACCGTCACTTCCTTGAAGCGCTTGCCTATATCTACCAGGATAATCCTTCCGCGGCCATCAATTTCCGGCAAAAGGTTCAAAAAATTCTCTCCCGCTTGATAGAACATCCAGAATCCGACAGACACCTTCCGGAGTTTCCAAACCTTCCTTATCGGGAAGTAATTGTGAAGCCGTATCGTTTCTTCTTTCGAGTGAAAGGCAATAAAGTGTGGATTGTGGCGGTATGGCACAGCGCTCAACTACCTGATGAACCGGTTTAGTGGGGAAAAAATGACACACCGAATTGTCTACTCAACCCATGACAATGTGGGCTTACCGTCTGGATAGTAAAAGTCGGCCACCGGAAGGATAGTTACAGGTGAAAAATAGCGATAAATTAGCCAACTACTTTCTTTTTGACTTCTTTGAGTGATTCACACAGTTCGGATTCTCGCTCTTTTGCCCGCAAGGTATCATAAAAGTCCTCCCAGATCTCCCCATGCTTCTTGAGGTCAATCAGGACTGCCTTCTTCTGCCCGTCATCATCAATTACAAACTCAATACCTTTTACTATCTTGACTCCTTAAATCGGTTTTCCGATATTTTTGATTATAAACGTTCTCCGCAGGCAAAACAAATTTGATTAACCAGGCGTGAAGTTCCCGGACTGTTGCTTGAGAAGAAAGGGCTTATTCCAGCAATACAACAGTTGCTTACTCAAACAAACAATGCCCTGTAAGATGGTCTCTTTAATTGGAATTGTTGAGGGTGCTTACTTCCGTGCGAACTTAATTAGTAAGCCAGGCGCACTTACTATCACTGTGCCAGATTCTGTCACAGTGAACCCTTGCGGGTCCACAAAGCCCATATCGTATCGGGATACTGATTCCGGAACCAACAAGGTAGTCTTTCCATTTACTGGGTCAACGTTGTAGACCTGCTGGAAAAACGGACCCAGCGCCGCATACAGTCCGCCGCCGGAGTCGGTACCTATGTGTAGCCAGAAGATAGCCTTTGACGAGCTCCACACAATTCTCTCTTCTAATGGATTCGTGATGTCTACGATTCTAGCCCCTTCAGACGATACAATCCCTGCATAAACCTTACCCTGTGGTGTAGCAGCGAGAGTAACTCTCTCGGGCTTAAGCGGTAACTTGTAGTATGTCTCCGTACTTTTTGTGCTCACCCTGATAACGGAGTTTGAGTCTGGCTCATAGTAGAAGAGTCTGTCGTCCGATGGACTGTAGTAGAGACGTGTATCCCGTAGGAATCTCCCCGGTAACTTGATTTGAGCTTCCTCATCCCCTGTGTCCGTGAATCTCTTGAGCACATTGCCGAAAAGCAAGTACACATGGTCCTTGCCAAAAACAAACTGATTGGGCTGCAACTTATTCAATATAATGTTCGGCTCAACATGGCCAGGACTATCCAAGTAGTAGTTCCAGAACTGTTTGCCACGAAAGTCGTTTCGCTCACCTACTACGACGTCACCCCAGCTTGTGACGTACCACGGAACAGTCCCTTCCTGAATAACTTCTTTCGAGAGCAAAGCCGTATCTCGAACACTCAATTTGAATAAGGTCGAGGTGTATATGCCCAGCGCGTACAGCTTGGTTTCGTAGAAAGCCAGGTCACCATCCACATGAAACTGGAGCTTCGTTACCTTTCCATCTTCAGATACCTGAGCAAGCCCATTTGTGGACGAACTGGTATATAGTCGTCCCACCTCGTCGAATGCCAGGTAGAAAGGACCGCCTCCGATGGAAGGGGTATAGGCCCCCTGAGCTAGTGCCCTTGGGGCTTCCCCCGGGCGGAATTTCAATATATCACCATGCTGGGCGTCTGCTATAAATAAATTGCCGTTTGAATCAAATTCTAAGTCAGAGACCCTGTCGGAATCCACCGTCACGATGTCTGTAATCGCGTTATCCGTGCCAATTTTTGATATTATAGACCTGCCGCGAGCTTTCCGTGACACATAAATGCCATCGTCAGGGCCAATCGTCATATGGTCAATATTCCAACTAATGGTTCGTATCTTCCTTGTTTCGCCATTAGGCATTAGTTCCCACAATCCACGCGAGGATATGGCTAACACTCGTCCAGTTGAAGTAACGCCTACGGAAACATTATCAAAATCGGGCTTTATCTCAAGCGAATAGTATCTTAGAAGCCGACCATCTATGCTCAGCACTGCGACCCTTTTATCTAAATTGCCAGAGACATAGATTTGGTCGCGACTTACAGCTATGTCATGCGGAGTTATAAGCCAGTCTTTTAGGACTTCTTCCATAGTCCAAGTTGGACCAGGGGAAGTTGAAGGCGGAATAGTGACAGGAACTGTGGGTGACACAGGTGTTGGCGTCGGCTTTGGTAACGCTGTTGGTAGGGGCGCAGGTGGTGATGATGCCGGTATGAGTGTAGGCACTTGTTCAGAACTAGGCGTCGTGGCGGGAGCTTGGCTAGGTACGGGCATCTCGGCAGGCTGCTGAACACAGGCAGTACTAATAAGAAATGCGAGTATTAGCAAACATACCACTAATTTCCGCACTTTTACCTAATCATGGCGTTTGGAATTACAAGAAAACGCTCATGCCTTAAGGGAATTATAGCAAAGTCAATGGTGTAATTGAAGAAGAACGTAACCTAATTACCTTGATGGTGGAAGAAAGGGAACTCGAACTTCCCCCCCCCCCCAAACAAAAAATGCCGGAACGTTTTTCACATCCCGGCCTTCTTAAATCTAAGTTAAAGTCCCGTTTACCTGTGCTTGGCCGCCACCTTCTCCTTCTTGGCTGGCGTGCTGGCCTTCTCTACCCGCACGGCGCACACCTTGAACTCCGGTATCTTGGAAACCGGGTCGAGGGCGGGGTTGGTCAACTGGTTGGTGGGGCTTTCGGCAAAGTGGAAGGTCATGTAGACCACTCCCACCGGTGAGACATCGGTGACCTTCGCTTTGGCATTCACTACACCACGTCTTGACACCACCCTGACCGCTTCGCCGTCAGTTATGCCCAAAGTAGCAGCATCCTGCGGGTTAATCTCCACCTTCTCTTCGCCCAGGAAGGCGTTGAGTCCCCTCACCTTGCGAGTCATGGTGCCGGTATGGTACTGGAACAGGCTGCGCCCGGTAGTAAGTATCAGCGGGTATTCCGCATCCGGTAGCTCTTTAGAGACACGGTATTCCACGGGCATGAATTTACCCTTGCCCCTGGTGAATGTTGCCACGTGCAGGATAGAGGTTCCCGGATGCTCCGTGGTGGGGCAGGGCCACTGCAAACCGCCCTTCTCAAGTCGCTCGTAGGTGATGCCGCCGTAGCTTGGAGTGAGCCTGGCTATCTCCTCTATAATCTGTGAGGGGTCATTAAAGTCGAACCCTTTCTTCCCCATCTTCTGCGCGAGTTGGCAGATGATAAGCCAGTCGGGCCGGGAATCACCTACAGGCTCGATGGCTTTCCTGACGCGCTGCACCCTGCGCTCGGTATTGGTGAATGTGCCGTCCTTCTCCGCAAAGGACGCTCCCGGCAACACATAGTGCGCGAACCTGGCGGTCTCTGTGAGGAAAGTGTCCTGCACCACCAGAAGCTCAAGCTTTTCCAGCGCTTCCTCAGCGTGTTTGGCCTGCGCCTCGGTGAGGACAGGATTTTCCCCCATGCAGAAGATGGCCTTGATTTTCCCCTTACGGGCCGCCTCGAAGATATCGATGACGGTCATGCCCGGTTTGTCGCTCAGGGTACAGTTCCACGCCGTCTCGAACTTCTTCTTCACCGCCGGGTCAGGAATAGCCTGGTAGCCGGAGTAGACGTTGGGCAGCGCGCCCATATCGCAGGCCCCCTGCACATTGTTCTGGCCGCGGAGCGGGTTAACGCCCGCACCGGGTTTGCCGATATTTCCGGTAAGCATCGCAAGGTTGGCCACAGCAAAGACATTGTCCGTGCCGTGGGAATGCTGGGTGATGCCCATGGCGTAGAAGATGGCGGCCGGCCTGCTGGTGGCGTAGATGCGGGCGGCCTCGGCAATCTTCTCTCGCGGAATGCCGGTGATTTTCTCAACAGTATCCAGGTCGTAGTTCTTGAGCGACTCTTTCAGCGCATCGAAGTTTTCGCAGCGCTCGTTGATAAATTCTTTGTCGAAGAGTCCCTCCTCAACGATGACGCGGCACATGCCCATGAGCAGGGCCACATCAGTACCGGGACGGTGTCGCAGCCACAGGGTGGACTCCCGCACCAGCCCAATCTCGCGGGGATTAGCTATGATGAGCTTGGTGCCATGCCGTGCCGCTTTCCTGACTCTCCACCCGATGATAGGATGGGCCTCGGTGGTATTGGTGCCGATAGCTAAAATACATGCGGCATCGGTGATATCACCGATGGAGTTGGTCATCGCCCCGCTCCCGAATGTGGTGGCCAGACCGGCCACTGTGGGGGAATGTCAAAGGCGCGCGCAGTGGTCTATGTTGTGGGTGCCCAGCGCGGCACGGGCGAACTTCTGAAGCACGTAGTTGTCTTCGTTGGTGCACTTGGCGGAGGAGATGACCGCCACCTCATCCGGCTTGTAACGGCTGAGCTTGTTGGCGATTTCCTCCAGAGCGGAATCCCAGGTTGTCTCGGCGAACCCGTCATCCTGTTTTACCAGAGGTTTGGTCAGGCGGTCGGTGTGGCCCACGAACTCCACCACGCCGAAGCGACCCTTGACACAGAGGCCGCCCTTGTTGACATTATTCTCCCTCTCACCCCTTATCTGGACCACCTTGTTGTCTTTTACACCCAGCAACATCTGGCAGCCCACGCCGCAATAGGGGCAGGTGGTCTTGACCTCTTTCTCCGGCCAGACGGCGTCCTTGGGCGACATAGCGCCAACGGGGCAGTGAGCCATGCACTCGCCACAGGACTTGCAGATTGATTCAAACAACGGCTTATCGCCGAAAGTTGAGACCTTCATTGAGAAACCTCGATAGGCCATCTCGATAGCGCCGATTCCCGTGAGTTCGTTGCAGGTACGGGTGCAGCGGGCGCAAAGGATACAGCGATTGTGGTCAATCTCGAAGAAGGGGTTGCTGCTATCGATGGGATAGGGCCTGGTCACGCGGGGCAGCCGGCAGCTCTTCATGCCCAGGCGGTCGACTACCGCTTGCAACTCACATCGCTCGTTGGCAGGACAGGTCACGCAACGGTCAGTGACGGCCACGCTGCGCAGGCAAACATCATAGGGAGTGCAACGCCGGTTTACCTTGCGGCGGTCGCACACCAGGCAGTCGAAAGGATGGGTAGAAAGCAGCAACTCCAGGGCGGTACGGCGCTCCGCATCGACAGCCGGAGTGCAGGTGCGAACCACCATCCCGTCTGTCGCAGGCGTCACGCACGATGCAGGCAGGCCGCGCGTGTTTTCAATTTCCACGACGCAAAGTCGACAACCGCCATACGGTTCAAGGTCGGGGTGGTGGCAGAGGGTGGGGATGTAAATATTCGCAGCCTGCGCGGCCTCCAGGACGGTCATCCCCTTTTTGGCTTCGACCTTCTGACCGTCGATAGTCAGTGTAATGTTTTCCATACCAGGCTCACTCCTCAGAAATACTGCCGGAAGCCACACTGACCGGCTTTTTGGCTGTCACCGGCACCGGCTCAGAGGGTACCTCTATTTTTTCAGCGGAAGCCTTTGCAACAGCATCGAACCTGCGGGGGCAGACATCCAGGCAGGTGCTGCACTTGATGCACTTCTCCTGGTCGATGACATGCACCAGCCTCTTGCCCCCGGCTATGGCCGCGACCGGACAGGCCCGCAGGCACAGTCCGCAGCCCTGGCACTTATCGGGAAGAATATAATAGTTGGTCAGCTCCGGGCATGCCAGCGCGGGACATTTTTTCTGATGCACATGGGCATCATACTCATCGCGGAAATAGCGCATGGTGGTCAGCACCGGATTAGGCGCCGTGCCTCCGAGCGCACACAGTGAGCCGACCTTGATTTGTTCGGCAAGCTCCTTCAGAAGGTCCAGGTCTGACGGTTTGCCCTTGCCGCAGCAGATATTGGAGAGCATATCCAGCATGTGCTTCGTCCCCACCCGGCAGGGTACGCACTTGCCGCAGGATTCCGCCTGGGTGAAGGAGAGGAAGTAGCGGGCAACATCCACCATGCAGGTGTCCTCATCCATTACCACCATGCCGCCGGAGCCCATGATAGAGCCGGCCGCCGCTAGAGACTCGTAGTCGACGGGAGTGTCCAGGTAGCTGGCCGGAAGACATCCGCCGGACGGCCCGCCGGTCTGCACCGCCTTGAACTGCTTCCCGTTAAGAATGCCGCCGCCGATTTCATAGATGATTTTGCGTAATGGAATGCCCATCGGCACCTCGATGAGGCCGCTATTGGCGATTTTGCCAGTGAGCGCAAAGACAGCGGTGCCCTTGCTCTTCTCGGTGCCGATTTTGGAATACCAGTCGGCGCCATTAGCTATAATAGCTGTCACACTGGCCAGGGTCTTTACGTTGTTGATGTTGGTCGGTTTGCCCCACAGTCCGGAGTTAGCGGGGAACGGGGGGCGCGCCCTGGGCATGCCGCGCTTGCCCTCGATAGAAGCTATCAGCGCAGTCTCTTCGCCGCAGACAAAGGCCCCAGCACCCTCTTTGACATGGACACGGAAATCGAATCCAGAGCCGAGTATGTTCTTGCCGAGGAAGCCTTTCTTCTCAGCCTGCTCGAGGGCTATTCTCACACGTTTGACCGCCAGAGGGTACTCCGCTCTGATGTAGATGTAGCCTTCGGTAGCGCCGATGGCATAGGCAGCGATGGTCATACCCTCGATGACGGTATGGGGGTCACCCTCCATAACGCTGCGGTCCATGAAGGCTCCAGGGTCGCCCTCATCGGCGTTGCAGACCATGTACTTCGGGAAGTCCGGGGCCTGCTGGCAAAAGGACCACTTCAGGCCGGTCGGGAAGCCGGCGCCGCCGCGACCACGCAGGCCGGAGCGCTTGATTTCCTCTATCACCAGGCCAGGGGTCATCTCAGTGAATGCCTTGCGCAGCGGCTCGTAACCGCCTACCGCAATATAGTCCTCAATCCTTTCCGGATTGATGCGACCGCAGTTTCTCAGCACGATGCGCTGCTGCTTTTTATAGAAGTTAATATCCTTGAAGAGGGGCACAACTTCACCGGTAAGCGGGTCTTTGAAGTGAAGGCGCACTACCGGCTGGCCGTTACGGAGATGAGACTCGACGATTTCAGGGACGTCCTTAACGCCGACATGGCAGTAGAATACGCCGTCCGGCTCGGTAAACACGATAGGCCCCTGCTCGCAGAAGCCGTGGCAGCCGGTGAAGTCCACCCTAATGTCCTGCAAACGCGCCTCCGCCAGCGCTTTTTCCAGCGCTTCACGGACCTCCATTCCCTTCGTAGAGACACATCCCGTCCCGTGGCAAACAAAGATTTTACGCTCGTTTGATTTAGCAGGCTTTCCCTGGTTCACCAAAGACCTCCGCAACCTTACTGGTAGACATCTGGCCGTAGGTGGCGCCATCAATTGTCATGGTTGGGGCGAGGGCACAGGCCCCGATGCAGGCAACCGTCTCCAGGGTGTACTCCTTGTCTTGAGTCGTCTCTCCCGTCCTGATGCCCAGCCGCCTCTCTATCTCATCGAGGACACGCGCGCCACCACGCACATGGCACGCCGTCCCGCGGCACACCCTGACCACCCTCTTCCCTGAGGGAGTGAACTTGAACTGGGCATAGAAGGTGCCCACCCCATACACCGCGCTCTGAGACAGCTTCAGGAATCTGGTGACCTTGAGCATCCCTTCCTCAGGCAGGTAGCGGAACTCTTCCTGCATGGCCTGGAGGATTGGAATAAGCTCTTCCTTGCCGCCGCTGAACCGCGATAAAATCCGGTTCATCTTCTGTTCGATATCACTCTCTGCCAAGTTACTACCCCGATTTAAATTCTAAATCCTAAGCACTAAATCCTAAACAATTGGCCATGCGCCTGAGGCGTACTCGCGAACGATGAAAATATTAACACCACTGGATACCGACTTTCGTCGGTATGGTAAAA
>JACPPQ010000099.1 GCA_016190925.1 Chloroflexota bacterium
ACATCGTTACCAAGCCACCTGTCATTCCCGCGAAGCTTGTCCCGTACTTGATACGGGAGCGGAAATCTAGGAGTGGGGCGGCAAGAGGGTTATAAGTTTTCATTCTTCGTGTTATTTCTTCGAAGGATGGAGGATTGCGAGAATTAGGGAAAGGAGGTGCAAATGCCGGCAGAAGTCATAGATGGTAGGAAAATCGCCGCTGAAATCCAGGGAGAGCTAAAGCAACGGATAGGCCGGTTGCAGGAGAAGGGGGTAACCCCCAAGCTTGTAACCATCCTGGTCGGCGAAGACCCTGCATCTCTCTCTTATCTTCGCGGTATCACCCGCACTTGTGGTGAAGTTGGTGTACTTACCGATAGTGCCAAGCTTTCTGCGGATGTAAGTCAAAAAGACCTTCTAAAGAAGATAGATGAGTTGAACCGGGACCCCAAAGTGCATGGGATTCTTCTATTTCTACCTTTACCTAAACATCTCAATGCTCTTGAAGCCGAAAGCGCTATTTCACCTGATAAGGACGTGGATGGGACTAATCCGATAAGCACAGGCAGATTACTGCTTGGAGAAGAGACTTTCTTCCCTTCGACTCCCTATGGAGTCCAGGAATTGCTCGTCCGCAGTGGGCACAACCCTGACGGAAAGCATGTGGTTATCTGCGGCAGAAGCAACATCGTGGGAAAGCCGCTCATGGGCATTCTGGTACAGAAACAAAGGGGGGCCAACGCCACGGTGACGGTATGCCACACCGGCACGAAAAACCTGGCGTCAATCACCAGGCAAGCCGATATCCTGGTGGCTGCTATGGGGAAAGCCAGAGCTATCACTGCCGATTTGGTGGCGGATGGTACTGTAGTTATTGATGTAGGTGTGAACTTCATACCTGACCCGGCCACGGGAAAAAACAAGCAGGTGGGCGACGTGGATTTCGAGGCTGTGAAAGAGAAGGCCAGCGCAATCACCCCGGTTCCAGGTGGAACTGGCGCGGTCACCTCGATGATGCTCATGGCCAACACCGTCAGGGCTGCTGAGCGGCTTAACAAATAGAAGATAAGTATTTTCGGGAGAAAGGCTATGCCAGCTAAGATACTGGATGGCAAAAGAATCTCAGCTGAAATCAGGGAAGAACTTAGGGGAGACGCGAAACGCCTTTTGGGAAAGGGCATCGTCCCGGGCCTGGCCGGCGTCCTGGTTGGCGAGGACCCGGGTTCCGTAACGTATGTCGGCTTGAAAAGCAAGGCCTGTGAGGAAGTCGGCATCAAGGAAATGATGTGTAAACTGTCTGAGTCCGTTTCTCAGGCCGAACTTATTAAAAACATAGAGAGGTTGAATAAAGACCCAAACGTCCATGCCGTCTTCATCCAGTTGCCCTTGCCCAAACATCTTAACGAGGAACAGGCGCTGGCAGCCATTGTGCCGGAAAAGGACGTGGATGGATTTCATGCCATGAATGTGGGGCGGGCATGGCTGGCGCAGCCTGCTTTTGTGCCGGCGGTGGCTATTGCCATTCATGAGATGCTTGTCAGAAGCGGGTATGACCCAAAATATAAGAATGTGGTCATCGTAAATGTAGACCACATGGTCGGGAAACCGCTGGCTTCGATTTTGATTCAGGACAGGGAGAAGGCCAGGGCTAACGTGACCCTGTGCTTTCCTTCTGACCCGAATCTAGCCTTTTATACCCGCCGGGCCGATATACTGGTGGTCTCGGTCAACCAGCCGAAATTCATTACCGCCGACATGGTAAAGGAAGGAGCGGTGGTGATTGACTTCGGTGGGACATTTGTGGAAGACCCGGTGACCAAGAAAAGAAAGACCGTTGGCGATGTGGACTTCGAGGCGGTCAAGGAGAAGGCGGAGGCTATATCCCCGGTCCCGGGTGGAGTGGGACCGATGCTGGTCACTATGTTAATGTTGAGCACAATCCGCGCGGCCAACCTGGCGGCAGGCTTATCTTGAAGGAGGGAGAAGAATGGAATACAAGGTTGAAATGAAAGAAGCGCCCGGTCGTGGGAAGGTGGAAGTCCTGGGGCCGACCTTCGAAGGTGGTTTGCCTGAAGACAAGAACCTCGGAGATTGGGAGCGGAAGCTTGAGAACAGGGAAGAGAGGGTCAAATATCTGAAAAATGCCCTGCGGTACTGGTATAGCCCGGAAGGGTTTGGCAGTGAAAAAAGGAAAAATCCAGCCTAAGTTAGAAAGGTGGACAAATTATGACATTTGCAAGGCCGAAAACCGTATATAGCGGCAAAATCAAGGAAATGAAGCTGGGCACCGGCCCCAAAGCCGTTACCGTTGGTGGTGAAACCTCATATCCCTTCTACCTTTTTGAGGGGGAGATGCCTCACCTGCCGCGGATAGCCATGGAGATCTTCGATTCGCCGCCCGCTGAATGGGCTCCGGCGGCTCTCGAACCATTCGAGGGCGTGACGGATGACCCGGTCGCCTGGGCCAAGAAATGCATCAATGACTATAAAGCCGAGATGATATGCCTTCAACTGGTCGGCACCGACCCTAACGGACTTAACAAGGGAGCGGAGGAAACTGCCCAGCTGGTCAAAAAAGTGGCTGATGCCATCGATGTTCCCCTGATTGTCTGGGGCACGGCCAATCATGAGAAGGATACCGAGGTGTTGAGGAGAGTCGCGGAGGTCTGCGATGGAAAGCGCCTTATCCTCGGGCCGGTAGAAGAAGGGGACCACAAGAAAATCGGCGCTTCAGCCATCGGATACAAGCATACTGTTGCGGCGTCCACGCCCATAGACATAAACCTGGCAAAGCAGCTTAACATCCTCCTGGGCAACCTGGGTGTCTCCGATGATTCTCTTATAATCGACCCCACCGTCAGCGCCATCGGCTACGGCATCGAATACGCCTACTCGGTGATGGAAAGAATCAGGATGGCGGCGCTCACTCAGCAGGATGCCAAGCTCCAGTTCCCTATCATTTGCAACCTGGCCAAAGAAGTATGGAAGACCAAAGAGGCCAAGGCCGGGACGGAAGACCCCAGGATGGGAGACCCAAAGAAGCGTGGGATACTGCTTGAGGCTATGACCGCGATGTGCATGCTTCTGGCCGGGGGCGATGTGCTGGTAATGAGACATCCGGACGCCATAAAGCTGGTACGGGAGATGATTGCTGACCTGACAGCGAAACAATAATTGATTGGAGGGTGGGTCAAGATGGCAGAAGAGTTTCAAAAAAGTGTAGACAAGGCAAGTCTCGAACTAATCGATAAGGCCTGCGCCGATAAGGTTAGCCTGGCTTTTGACCGGGCGCAGGAAGTCAAGCCCTGCCCTATAGGCGCGGTAGGGAGCTGTTGCAGGAACTGTGGCATGGGGCCATGTCGAGTGCCGCTGGCCAAAGGCAAGGAGGAAACGCCGGAGGAAAAGCGCAAGAGGCGCGGCGTCTGCGGCGCTACCAGTGAGACCATTGCTGCCCGCCAGTTCGTGCGGATGATAGCTGCGGGCACGGCTGCCCACTCCGACCACGCTCGTGCCGTGGCGGAGCTGCTCACGGCAATAGGCGAGGGAAAGGCTCCCGGATATGAGCTTAAAGATGAACAGAAGCTGCTTCAGATAGCCCTTGAGTGGGGTATTGATATCGGCGAACGCTCCAACAAGGAGATAGCCGTCGAAATCGGCAAAAAAGCCCTGGGTGAGTTCGGAAAACAGGAGGGCACGCTGCTTTTCCTGAAAAGAGCCCCCTTGAAGAGGCAGGAGATATGGCACAAGCAGGGTGTCGAACCGCGCGCCATCGACCGTGAAGTGGTCGAGACAATGCATCGCACCCATGCCGGCGTCGACCAGGACTACCGGAACCTCATCAAGCAGGGGACCAGGGCAGCGCTGGCTGATGGCTGGGGCGGTAGCATGATTGCGACCGAGCTCCAGGATATAATGTTCGGCACACCGTACCCGGTGCTGAGCCAGGTGAACCTGGGAGTGCTCAAGGCGGACGAAGTCAACATCATAGTTCACGGCCACGAGCCGTTCCTTTCAGAGATGATTGTTAATGCCGCCCGCGAGCCGGAGATGGTTGCCCTGGCAAAGTCCAGGGGAGCTAATGGAATAAACCTGGCCGGTATTTGCTGCACCGCCAACGAGGTGCTGATGAGGCGCGGAGTGCCAATCGCTGGCAACTTCTTGCAGCAGGAGCTTGCATTAGTGACCGGCGCGGTGGATGTCATGGTGGTTGACGTACAGTGTATCATGGAGTCCCTGCCGGATATTGCCCAGTGCTATCACACCAAGATTGTCACCACCTCGCCCAAGGCAAGGATGAAGGGCGCTATCCACATCGAGTTTGACGAGCACAAGGCCATAGAAAGCGCCAGGGAAGTGGTGAAAACGGCGATTGAGAACTTCCCCAACAGGGGTACCAACGTACGCATACCCAACGAACGGCATGACCTCATCGCGGGGTTCAGCCATGAGACCATCAACTACCTGCTGGGTGGCCTGTTCCGGGCTTCCTACCGCCCCCTGAACGATAATATCATCAACGGCCGCATCAGGGGTGTTGCCGGTGTGGTGGGCTGCAACAATGCCCGCTCGGCTCACAACGCGGCCCATATCGCCATGGTGAAAGAACTGATAAAGAATGACGTGCTGGTCATCCAGACCGGGTGCGCCGCTATGGCGAGCGCCACCGCTGGTCTTATGGTTCCGGAGGCTGCTGCCAAATATGCCGGTGCCGGTTTGGCCTCGGTCTGTGAAGCTGTGGGCATTCCCCCGGTATTGCATATGGGCGCCTGCGTCGATAACAGCCGCATCCTGATGGCAGCCACCGCCATGGTCAAAGATGGCGGACTTGGCGATGATATCAGCGACCTGCCTGTTGCCGGCGCGGCGCCGGAGTGGATGAGCGAAAAGGCTATCGCCATCGGGCAGTATTTCGTCGCTTCCGGCGTATACACGGTATTCGGTGTTACCTGGCCGACCACGGGGAGCAAGGAGCTGACGGACTATCTGTTCAGCGACCTCGAAAGTGTGTACGGTGGAAAGTGGGCTTTCGAGCCTGATGCAGTCAAAGCGGCCCAGCTGATGATTGCCCACATCGATAAGAAGCGCAAGGCGTTGGGCATAGATAAAGCAAGAGAAAGAGTGCTCTACGATATGGCAATGAGACGGCAACTGGAGTAACAATCGTTAGGTTAGAGAGATAGGAGGTTTGGCTACACATGTCTAAAATAATTGCATCAGCGGCAATCAGGGGCGCCTACAAGATTGTCGGACAGGCGGAGCAGAAGTTTCGTCAGGCGATGGATAAGTACGGCCCTAGCGAGCCGGTGGGCTTTCCCAACACTACTTATTATTTGCCGGTGATTTACGGTATTCTCGGAATCAAGGTCGAGAAGCTGGGCGATATGGTGAAGCTTCTCAAGAAGTGCAGGGAGTTCCTCCCGCCGCCGGTGAGGGAAACGCATCCCCTGCCTTATCTGGCTCCCGCCCTGGATGCCGGCATGGTGACCTTGTTTGCTGAAGAGCTTATCGAAGCAATCAGGTATCTCGAGCAACCCAATTTCTATCTCAGGGGAGAAGATGTCAGGGAAGACAACATCTGGCTGGGCGCTGCCGATGACATCATCCTGCGCAAGAGAGGCGTTGAGTTCGTTGATGGCACCGCCCCCGGCTTTGCTGCCATTCTCGGTGCTGCTCCTACTCCTGAGATAGCGGCAAAAATCGCGCAGGAGCTTCAGCAGAAGAACCTCTATGTGTTCATGTCTGCGGAATACAACGGCAAGCGGTTCTCGGAGCAGCTCGTGGAGGCCAAGGTACAGATTGGGTGGCCGGTGCGCCTGGTACCCTTCGGGCCGGATGTCAGCGCAACGGTATTCGCCATGGGCTTCGCCACCAGGGCAGCCCTGTCCTTCGGCGGTATCGAGCCTGGCGATTTCCGCAAGGTGCTCATCTACAACAAGGACCGCATCTTCGCCTTTGCTCTGACGATGGGCTACGTTACCGATGAGTGGTATGCCAACGGCGCCGGCGCTATAAACTTCGGCTTCCCGGTAATTGCGGACACGCCCATTCCGGAGGTCCTGCCTACCGGCGTCTGCACCTATGAGCATGTCGTCTCCAACGTTGCTCACGACCACATGGTTGCCAAGGCTGTCGAGGTTAGGGGACTGAAGGTTACAGTGTCGCAGGTCCCCATACCGCTGGCTTTTGGCCCGGCCTTTGAGGGCGAGCGCGTCCGCGGCGATGATATCTACCTGGAGTGCGGCGGCGGCCGGACTCACATGGTGGAGTGGGTCACCAGCAAACGCATGGACGAGGTTGAGGACGGAAAGATTGAGGTCATCGGCCCCAACATCAAGGACGTCAAACCCGGTTCCCGCCTGCCCTTGGCTATCAACGTCCAGGTTGCCGGCAGAGGGATGCAGGATGACTACGAGCCTATCCTGGAACGGCAGATTCACCATCTCATCAACTATGCCCAGGGCATCATGCACATCGGGCAGAGGGATATAGCCTGGATACGCATCAGCAAGCAGGCGGTGGAGAAGGGCTTCACGCTTGAACATCTCGGCACAATTCTACATGCCAAGCTGCACCAGGACTTCGGCAGAATCTTCGATAAACTCCAGGTTAAGATTTACACCGATTCTGCCCAGGTGGACGATGTGCTGGCAAAGGCCAGAGCGGTGTACAAGGTTCGTGACGCCCGCATCGAAGGCATGACTGATGAAACGACCGATATGTACTATTCCTGCACCCTGTGCCAGTCCTTCGCCCCCAGCCATGTCTGTGTTATCAGCCCCGAGAGGACCGGCCTCTGCGGTTCCTACAACTGGATGGACTGCAAGGCCGCCTACGAAATCAATCCCACCGGGCCCAATCAGCCTGTGCCCAAAGGGGAAGTCATCGATGCCAAGCTGGGCCAGTGGAAGGGTGCTAACGACTTCGTCTTCAAGACCTCTCGCCAGAAGATAGATCACTATAACTTCTATAGCATTGTTCACGACCCCATGACCACCTGCGGCTGCTGCGAATGCATTGCAGCCATTCTTCCTATGTGTAACGGTGTGATGACGGTCAACCGCGACTACACCGGAGAAACGCCCTGCGGGATGAAGTTCACCACGCTGGCGGGCACCATCGGCGGCGGCGCAAGCACCCCCGGGTTCGTCGGACACGGCAAGTACAATCTCACTCAGAGAAAGTTCATCGCCGGCGATGGCGGCCTTCTCAGGGTGGTCTGGATGCCCAAGATGCTCAAGGAAGAGCTTGGTGAAAGACTGAAGGCCAGGGCCGCCGAGCTGGGTGTCCCCGACCTTGTTGACAGAATTGCGGATGAAACTGTAGGCGTTACCGAAGACGCTATTCTTCCGTTCCTGACTGAGAAACAACATCCGGCTCTGGGTATGGAGCCGATACTGGGCTAGGAAAGGAGTTCATAATGCCACTTACCGGAATAGAGATTTTCAAATTGCTTCCCAAGACCAACTGCGGCCAGTGCGGAGTGCCAACCTGCCTCGCTTTTGCCATGAGCCTGGCTGCCGGCAAGGCGGAGCTTTCCAAGTGTCCTTCCGTCTCGGCGGAGGCCAAGGAAAAGCTATCGGCAGCTTCGGCGCCGCCCATTATCCCCGTCACCATCGGCGCGGGCGGCCGCACGGTGAAAGTCGGCGGCGAGACGGTCATGTTCCGCCACGAAAAGAGGTTCGATAACCCGCCGGGCATTGCCATGCTTATCAGCGATACCACCCCGGATGCTGAGATTGACAGCAAGCTGGCGAAGTTCGGCCAGCTTACCTACGAGCGGGTGGGGCTTAAACTGCGCCCTGAGCTGGTGGCCGTGAGAAACGACTCGGGCGATGCTGCCAAATTCGCCGCCGCGGCAGGCAGAGTAAAGGAAAAGAGCGATGCTGCCATCATCCTTATGAGCAGCAATCCGGATGCCATTGCCGCCGCGCTGAAGGTCTGTGCCGACCGCAAGCCTCTGCTTTATGCGGCTACTGAAGAGAATGCGGACAAAATGGCGGAGCTTGCCAAGCAGAGCGGGTGCCCGCTGGTGGCAAAGGCGGATGGAGTTGAAAAGCTTGTCCAGTTGACCACCAAACTCACCGCTGCCGGCGTCAAGCAGCTTGTCCTGGATTCCGGCGCGAGGACGACACGCCAGGCTTTCGAAGACCAGATAATTATCAGGAGCGCCCCTCTTACCAAGCAGGTGCGCGCACTGGGCTTCCCGACCATCGTTTTCCCGTGCGAGATGACAAAGGACCCAATGAAGGAGGCCATGCTCGCCTCTATGTTTGTGGCCAAGTATGCCGGCATTATCGTTCTTTCCGACCTCGAAGGGCATAGCCTCTTCCCGCTGCTCGTGGAGCGGATGAACATCTTCACCGACCCGCAGCGTCCTCTGGCTACTACCGAGGGCATCTACGAGATTGGCACGCCCAATGAAAGCTCGCCGGTGCTGGTCACCAGCAACTTTGCCCTGACCTACTTCCTTGTTGCCGGCTATATCGAGAGCAGCAAGGTTTCCAGCTACCTGCTGGTCAAGGATACCGAAGGACTCTCGGTAATGACCGCCTGGGCGGCGGGCAAGTTCGTCGCTGATGCCATTGCGCCTTTCATCAAGAAGAGTGGTATTGCGGACAAGGTCAAACACCATAAGCTAATAATCCCCGGCTATGCAGCCGCCGAGAGCGGTGGCCTGGAGGAGGAGCTTCCCGGCTGGGAGATTGTGGTTGGCCCCCGGGAGGGCGCTCACATACCGGGGTATCTCAAGACTACTTGGAGTTCTTAAGGAGGAATTAATGGTCGTCCTTATCGCGGAAAGCCTTAACATCATGTCCAAGACCCTCGGCCCGGCGCTGAGGGAAAGGCAAGCTAAACCCATCCAGGAGATGGCGAAGGCCGAGGATGAGGCGGGGGCGGACTACATCGACCTGAACATCGGACCTGCCCGCAAGGCAGGTGACGAGCTTCTGACCTGGGTGGTCAAGACCGTGCGTGAAGTAACCCAGAAACCCCTTTCGCTGGACACGACCAATCCAGTGGCTATGGAAGCCGGGCTGAAGGTTTACACCGGCGGTAGGCCGCTGATTAACTCCGTCTCATTGCAGCCGGACCGCCTGGCAGCCGGACTGCCCCTGGTTAAGAAATACAATGCCTATATGGTAGGGTTGCTCTGGGGGCAGGAAGGCATGCCCCGTGACGCCGCCGAGAGGGGCATGCTGGTAGCTGAGCTTCTGTACAAGGCAAATGAAGCGGGCATTCCCAACGAGGATATCTGGGTCGACCCCATTGTTACCCCGGTATGCGTCGAAATTAACCAGGTGAAGTCCTGCCTGGAGTTCATGAGCATGCTTTCGGAGATAGCTCCCGGTTGTAAGACCACCGTCGGTCTTTCCAACATCTCCAACGGCACGCCTGCACACCTCAGGACTTATCTCAACCGGTGCTACATGATTATGCTCATGAGGCACGGACTGTACTCCGCCATCGTCGATATTTTCGACAAGGAACTATTCAAGATAGCCAAAGGCCAGAACCAGAAACTGGTCGATATTGTCTACCAGTTGATGGACGGGAAGAGTCCGGACCTTTCCGGCTTAAACGAGGAGGACTTGAAGGTCGCCAAATCGGTCAAAGTATTGACCGGGGATGCTCTCTATTCACACTCATGGTTGGAGAGCTAGTGCTATAATATAATAAGTTTTATGTTTCGTTTGTCCGGGGTGTTAAAGAGGGGCGTATGCCCCTCTTATTCCAAAAACCTTGAGTGTGTCCGAAAAAGAGAATTACCAGGACTGTCATTCCTTCAAAAAATAACCACTTCCTCTTCCTTGATGGGAGAGGCGAAGATACTGCCCCGTACCTGATACGGGGTGAGGGTGATAAAAATTTTCACTCTTTGGTGAGCTTTTCAAATGCTCATAAATAATTCCAGCGTCCGCCTCAGGCGGAGAATCAAGGTGGTGAGGATGAGGCGTTCTGGATTCTGGCCTTCGCTTGCCTCCGCTGAAGTTTTAGCGCAAGCAGGCCAGAATGACAGGTTCTATTAAATGGTAATTTTCATGTGGCGCGGGTCTCGCACAAAGAGATTATCCCCGATGCCACGATAGTAGTCTATCACGGGCTGGACAATTTGGTAAGCAGTGGGAACATGGTAAGCAATGCGTGGTCGCTGGCTAATCTGAGGGACCAGGAGTATGGTTTTGGCCTGGCTTACAGGCTTGCCCGCGAGCGGTTAGCCAGTATCGATGTGGAGCAGCAGTGCCTCAAAAGCGGGGCCGCCTGGCGGGCTGCGGATTCTGGTAAAGTAATAACAGTGGATTATCTCAACCGCTCGTACTACGTTACTTTCCCTGAGGGTGAAGTCTCGCTTACGGGTAGTGAAGAAGCTGTTCCTACGAGAGACAAGATTCTGGTACTGCACTATCTGATTCATGCAAAGGGCACTCCGCTCTCCAATAAAATGATAACCTACAAAGAGTTACCGGAGGGCACCAGCTACTTCCCGGTGTTCACCAAGAGGTCCATAAAGCCGCTGCTCGACCATTTTAGCAGTGACCCGCAGCGTCTGCTGTCTCTTGCGAGTGGCGTGCTTGGAGGCCGCAAGACGGATTTCGGAGATATAGCAGTGACCATAGATGCCTTCAGCCGGGTGCCGGTCAC
The DNA here is from genome assembly GCA_016190925.1 of Chloroflexota bacterium. Lineage (GTDB taxonomy): Bacteria > Chloroflexota > Dehalococcoidia > Dehalococcoidales > JACPPQ01 > JACPPQ01. The sequence continues at coordinate 10,621 of JACPPQ010000099.1, forward strand.
CCTGGTGCTATGGCGTGGCGATGAAGAGTTCCCTCCGCAGGGAAGCATATTGTTCGATGGCAACATCTCCGATTATCTCTCTACGGAGGATGTCACCGTCCTCTGCGAGACTATAGCCTGGAAGCTGGTCAAGCAAATTAAAAGTTTTTGAATTTTCAATTTTGAA
>JACPPQ010000097.1 GCA_016190925.1 Chloroflexota bacterium
CGCCTCAGGCGAGTGCCTGCCTGTGCAAGAGACATTTTCATGATTCGTGTAGACGGCTGCAAGCCGTCATGGAGGATTACCTAGAAAATACCATTCAGACGAAACTTGTCCCGTACCTGATAACGAAAATCGGAATCAAGCCCCCCGCCTCCCTGCTGGATTCCCGCTTTCGCGGGAATGACAGAACTGTGTCAATATTTTCATCGTTCGCGGGTCCGCCTGAGGCGCATGACCCTGATTATTTCGTATTTCCAGCTTGCCTGGGTTAGGAGGAATGCGATGGGTGACAAACCAAGAGTCGGGTTTATTGGCATTGGCATGATGGGCAAGCCGATGTCAAAACGGGCGCTTCATGCAGGTTATCCCCTGACGGTATATGACATTAGGCCTGGGCCTGTCGAGGAATTGGTGGCGGAGGGAGCTGCCAGAGCAACGAATCCTGAAGAGGTGGCGCGGGGATGCGATGTGGTATTGACCTCCCTGCCATCGACGTCTGCCTGTGAAGAGGTCTATTTCGGAAGCAGTGGTCTGCTTAAAGGCGCAAAAGCGGGACAGACCCTTGTGGAGACAAGCACCGTGCCTCCAAGTCTGATAAGGAAGTATGCAGGGGCAGCCTCACAGAAAGGCGTGGTGGTTATCGATGCTGCTCTGCTGGCTCAGGGTCAACCGGGTAGAAAAGGCACCGCTGCTGAAATTGCGGCCCGGGGGCAAATTATGGTAGTCGTTGGAGGTAAGCCTGAAGAGGTGGAAAAGGTGCGGCCTGTTTTGGAGACCTTTGGCAATCCGGTTCTGCACATGGGGCCTCTGGGAAGCGGGGAAATCATCAAGATACTCAATAACTCCGTAGCCCAGACCACCTTCTGCATAATCTGTGAGGTGCTCGCGATGGGCGCTAAAGCCGGAGTGAATATGAACAGGCTTTATGAAGTGCTGACCCATGCTACCGCCAGAAGCTGGGCAATGGAGGATTATGTGACCCCTTATCTACAGGATGGGAAGGGTAGTTCCATGCGCACCGAGGCAGCTTTGAAGGATTCGGCATCAGCGATGGAACTGGCAAAAGAGTTGGGCGTCCCTGCTCTGATGCTCAGTCTCCGCCATACGTATTACGAGTGGGCACAGAACAGCGGCTTGAAAGACCGTCCGGCAGTTGAGATGCTTGAGCTGTGGGAGGGCATTATCGGCAAGCCTATAAGGTTCGAGTAGAGGGCCGGTTTTGTGGTAAATTCCCGTTTCGGCTCGCAGCCAGCACCATGAAGTGTGAAAAAACGGCCCGTGACTTCTTCCACCATTCCCCGTCCACCAGCACGTTAGCCACAGGTAGCCGGTTAGCCGAGATGTTGAAGGTCTGGTTTGCGCCTGAGTCAACGGTTACTTTTCTCACAGGCGAAATCGAGCCATTAGCTGCACCGTGCGTCTGGCAAAGTACAATCGGTGTTCTCATTTAGGCACAACTTCCTTAGAGACTTCTACAGGTGTAAGGGTAGCATCCAAAACAAGCTTGCCCTTTTTAACTGATTTCCTGCGGGTTAGCCTAACCTGATAATCGTTATCGGGAGCACCTTCAGGAATAACTATATCGTTCCAATCTTTGCAGGGTACAACCTTGCTCATAGCCTGAGCGGGCGGAATATTTCCGCATCCCTCATTCTGCTTCATGAAGTTGTAATTGATTAGCCAGCCGCCAGTTAAAAGCTTGATAGTCTCAATATCCTTGTACTTCTGGAATACCTCTGTCCTTTGTTCTAAGGTCTTGTGGAATCTCTCAATTTCTGCGGTAGATTCCCCACTGGGTACGGTTTTGAACGGCCCGCCCTGAACGTGCTTGGTATCCGCTCCAAAGGCATCTTCTATCCCGACTATGTAAGATTTTAGCTTATCGGTTATCACCACCTTTGGAGTCTTACCCGCCCTTTGCTCCGCCAGTTTCATTAACTGCTTGGCATCCCTACCGCCTCTGGTAAACGAGACATGAGTAGCTAGAATGTAGTTTGTCTCAGGACAAATAATATCCCAGAAATAGACATTGCGCTTCCCTAGCTTCATATAGGTCTCGTCTGCAACCCACGTATCCCCGACTTCAGGCTTGAAGTCCTTTGTCTGCCTGATAGCTTCTCTGGTAAATCGCTTTACCCAGTTCCAGTAGTTACTTTCGCTCATATCCAGGTCGTGGTCTTGCCTGAATTGCTGCTGGATAGCATCAAGGGACATTCCGCTGTAGTACATCCCCATAGCGGAAGCTATCTGCCTTGCGGAAGTTTTCATTTTGGGAATACGAGCCTCGTTTTCGAGCGGAGTAGCAGGCTCATTATAAGTTGAAGCCAATGATGCAGGCGTACGGCTACTTGAGAGCGCAGAATGTCCGGAGCCTGACTTGCCTATGTACCGGATAACCTTTTGCCTTACCTTTTTTCCTTTACGCACGCCCATAACTTCGTAGTCATACCAATTGCCAGAACGTGGCGGTATTTCTTTTGCACGTATAAAACTCATTATTCACCTGCCTTCAAAGGTAAATATGCGTATCCTCTGCGCTTCTCGCTAGTAGGAGCTTGAAACATCACAAAACCAGACCAAGCACTATTCGCCTTGATAGTGAGAATCAGAAACAATGACTCATCAGGAGTACATTCCCACTCCTCTTGTAAATTGCCTTCAATCCCATTTGTGTCGTCTTGTCGTAATCCAGTAACAAAACCAGAGATCAAGCCTTGCCCCCTTGCCGACATATCACTGAGTGAGACGACACTCACAGGGGGAAAGTGTGCTTCAACATCTTCCTTATCCAGCAGGCGAACATGAAGTCTCTTGAAGGTGCACGGTCTCTTAGGCTGAATACGCAGTTGGAACTTAAATTCTCCAAGAGAAGCATTTAGTCGCTTAAAGACAGGACGTTTCCCTTCCCATTTGCCGAGCCTCTGATATTCCATTTTGAACGGATGCTTACGGTAATTGATATGGTTGTAAATAACCCACCCAGTTTTCAATAAACTATATATAGTTACAGCAATAAATACTACGAACGAGATTAGTGTTGACCAATTCAGTTCCTTAGGCCAGAAATCCACTTGTGTTCCCCAAAAAGCAAGCAAGGAAGTAACAAAGACTATCCACCAGACACAACTACCCCTTGTTGCCATTTTACTGGAGAGCGTCATTCGACACTCCCTAGCAGGCAGTATAGCACTACGTTGTGCCTAAGTAAAGTGGAAGATTGTACTTTGCCGTGCGTCTCTTGGCATTGTCCGTTATATTTGCTATATTGAAAATAGAGAATATTTGCTATTGTCTTTTACCTCTGCTGTAGCGGGTGGTGGAGGGGGAGGGTTGTGTCCTTGCGTTTCTCAATATTTTCAAGTAAGCACGCGCGTTTTCTTAATTTTTTCATCTCAATCACAGTGGGAATCGCCTTTCTTGGTACGTTTTCCATGCAAGCCTCAGCTCAGGTCGCACCGAGCGCCATATACGTTAACCCGGCCACGGGCAATGACTCGAATTCAGGTACGTCCGGCAGCCCATTGCGGACTCTGCAGAAAGCCCTTGATTTAGTCCAGCCCGGCCAGACAATCAAACTGGCGTCCGGTATCTACCAGGAGGCCGTTAAGACGGTGAGACCCGGCACTGCCTCTGCTCCGATTATCATAGAGCCAGCCGATGGTGCTAAACCGGTTCTCGAGGCAAACAATCTCATCGTGCTTATAATTGGCCATTCTTTTTATACCGTACGGAATCTTGAGATAAGAAACGCCAAGGTCGGCGCAAGAATCGAGTATGCCACCGGCGTAGTCTTTGAGAACAACAAAATCCATCATACCGGCAACGAGGGCATGAAGCTTCACTTCCTGTCCAACGGCAACACCATAAGGAACAACATCATCTGGACCACCGGCCTCAATGGTAATGCGGAGGGTATTTACATCGGCACGGCTCCCGAGCAGCGCTCCAGGTATCTGGGGCAGCCGGATGTCTGCACCAACAACATCATCTCAGGAAACGAAATGTACGATGTCGGGGAAGGCATTGACATCAAAGAAGATTCCTCGTTCAACACCGTATCCGGAAACGTCGTACATGAAAGCCGTGACCCCAACTCCGGGGGTATCAACGTCCGTGGCGATTCGAACTATTTTTACGACAACCTTTCTTACAACAATGCCGGCGCAGGTTTTCGTGCCGGTGGAGACATTACTGACAGCCCGGGGTACGGGACCAACTATCACTATGGTAAAAACAACGTGCTGCGTAACAATATTGCCCGCAACAATGCCGGGCATGGGTACAAATTCATGTACGGTCCCCAGGACGCTGACACATCCAATACAGGGTCTGGCAATGGGGGCCTTCTTTACTATTATGCTTCCGGAGTCACCCCATTTGTTGCCAATAGCTCTCAGCCTGATACAGCACCCCCCGTTATTTCTAATATCTCGGTATCAGGACTCAACGCTAATTCAGCCGTTATTTCCTGGCAGACGGATGAGCTCGCCGATTCTCTTGTGGACTATGGACTGAGTACTACCTACGTTTCGAATGTGTCAGACGCGGCGCTGGTAAAGAACCATAGCATCACCCTGACGGGACTGGGGGCAGCGACCGCTTATCACTACCGGGTCGCTTCGAGGGATGCCGCCGGCAATGCCGCTATCTCCGGTGATTTTACCTTTACCACGGCTGCTCCGCCCGATACCACTTCGCCCGTAATCTCAGGTGTGTCAGCGACTCCTGACGTCACATCCGCCGTAATCACGTGGCAGACAGATGAGGTCGCTGACTCTCTTGTGGACTATGGACTGAGTACTACCTACGGCTCGACCGCCTCCCGCGCAGACCTGGTAAAGAACCATAGCATTACCCTGACAGGACTAACTCCATTGACCACCTATCACTACCGGGTCGCTTCGAGGGATGCCGCCGGCAATGCCGCTATCTCCGGTGATTTTACCTTTACCATAAACGCTCCGCCCGATACCACTTCGCCCGTAATCTCAGGTGTGTCAGCGACTCCTGACGTCACATCCGCCGTAATCACGTGGCAGACAGATGAGGTCGCTGA
>JACPPQ010000098.1 GCA_016190925.1 Chloroflexota bacterium
ACTATATATTATTATTCTTATCAAGTTTCTAAATTTTATTGTAACAACGACGACACATTTGCTGTTTAATATATAAAGCTGTTTTTTTGTTGCCGAAAGAGTGCTGGAAAGACATTTACTAAGTGTCTCATAATAATAAAGACTAAGAAATGTGTGATTGCGAAGAGTCCGCCAGGAGGCGGACGACGTGCCTGCACGCTGAAGTGTTACGGCACGCAAGCGTGGCAATCTCAACCTTTGCTTAAGTCTAGTCTTTGAGATTGCTTCAACCCGCCAAAGGCGGGCGGGTCCGAATTATTTTAAGACCATTAGTATATAGCTATCCATCAAAGAGAAAGGTCGTGGAGGAAACGGGAAATTCTTTTTTCAAGATATTGACTGTTGTGGTAAAAAGGCATAAATTAGATACTAGCAAGTGTTTTCACTCGCTGGGTAACAGGGGACAAAGCAAAACTTTAGCTTGTCCGCCAGCAAGAAGTAATACAGATAATTTAGTGGGGAGAGGGGTCTGAAGTGGGGTATTTGATACAACTTTCCAGACCCGGGGTGGATGTGCTGAAGAGGCTGCTAAGTTTCCTCTTGCTTCATAAGAGACTGGTCCTGCTTGTTGTTGGAATTACAGGTTTTGGCGTCCCTCTGGTGATTCTCGCAAGCTATCAGGTGATAGAAACCGTTGATTCTACCGGCTTCTGCACCCAGGTCTGTCACAAGGTCCACTATCCTGAAGCCGTAACCCTGGTAGCCTCCCCCCATAAAGAAGTAACATGTTCCGCTTGTCATGTAGGCCCCGGAACTCGTAACCTGGTAGAATCGAAGCTGAGGGGCTTGAGAGACATTATCCCCACGGTTACTAACACCTACCCGCACCCGATTCCCACCCCGCTCAAAGAACGCCGACCATCAAGTCAAACTTGCGAAAAATGTCACTGGGCGGAGAAGTTTTCCGGTGACATGCCCGTGGTCGAGACAAGCTACTCCCTGGACCAACAGAACACCAGGAATACGATTGCTCTGGTTCTAAAGGTCAATGGCGGAAGGGAGGAGGTGGCCAGCGGCATCCACTGGCATAGCACAGCGAAGGTATGGTATTTGCCTGTTGACAGCGAGCGGTTAAAAATAGCCTGGGCGGGAGTCGAGGACGCCTCCGGCAATATCACGGAATATACCGACCCCAATCTGATGAGCGGTATCACTTCAGAGCGTCTCGATAAAGAGAAGCGGCTTATGGACTGCATGGACTGCCATAACAGGGCTACTCATCTCTTCCGCCCGCCTGACCAACTGATTGACATGGCGCTGACTGACGGCAGCATAGATACCAAACTACCTTTCATAAAAGCTGAAGCGTTGAAAGCGCTGGTGCCTCAAAACGAAAGCCTCGACCAGGCTTACACCAGGATAGCGGAGATAAAAGAATTTTACCGCACTTCTTATCCCCAGGTTTTCCAGGAAAAAGAAGCATCAATTGATAACGCAATAACCAAACTAAGGGAAATTGCCGTCCTTACTACCTTTTCAGGCAACCTGGACTGGAACACGCACAAAGACAACTCCGGGCATGATAAACCCGATTCCGAGATGCAGATAGACTGGGATACGCTTTCTTCTCTCGACCAGTCTTCCGGATGTTTCAGGTGTCACGGGAATCTGGAAAAGGCAGAGAGCAAAGGAGGCAACGGCACTGACCGGGTCAAGTTTCTAAGCCCCGGGTCCGGCACAGCCGGTACCGGCGGAATCAATCCGGGCGCAACCAGGACAAGTGGAAGCGGTACAGGATTAAACGGTTCTAACGGGACCATTTCGAGTAAAGGCGGCTCTCCGGAAGGCAAGCTCGACGCTGAGTGCAATTTATGCCATTATACTCTGACTTCACCGTTCATTTCACCGCTGGCCCCGGCTACATCACACCCCATCGATGGTCTTGACAAATGCCTTACTTGCCATAGCCCTGAAGCTCCCAAGCCCTTCAAGACCGACCATCCCTGGAGCACCAATGAAGCTTGCAACACCTGTCATCAAGCTGCGCCAAAACTAAAGTCGCTTTCTTCGGTTACCTTATCCGCGCCAAGCGAGAAGCCGATAACACATTCCACCAATAAGATGGATGATTGCCTTGTCTGTCATAGTCCAACGGCAAGCAGTCCGATTAAGGATGACCATCCCTGGAGCACCAACGAAACCTGCAATGCTTGCCATGAACCGGCAAAAAAGCTAAAACCGATTCCTTCACCCACACCGGTAACAGACAAGCCGATAACCCATTCTACCGAGAAAATGGATGACTGTCTTGTCTGCCATGCCCCATCAGCAAGCAGTCCAGTCAAGAATGACCACCCCTGGAGCGCTAATGAAAACTGCGTAAGCTGTCATCAGTTGGCGCCAAAGCTTAAACCGCTCCCTCTGGCTGTGCCTCCGAAAGCGTCTGAAGTAACTCATTCCACTTCCGGTCTGACGGATTGCCTTGTGTGCCATGCCCCGTCATCGCCCATGCCTTTCAAGGCAGACCATCCCTGGAGCACCAATGAAACCTGTAGCTCCTGTCATAAGCAAGCGGCAGTGATAAAGTCCTTCGCCCCGTCAACAGGCGGATTCGGTTCACCGGTAACGCATTCCGTTTCCGGGCTGGGTAGCTGTAGCGCATGTCACAATCAGGGAGGCACCGCGCGGTTTCCTGCCAGCCACGCTGGGCGTCCCGACAGTTTCTGCCTCCTCTGCCACCAATCTGCGGCAGGCCAGGTTCCAAACCAGCCACCGCCACCTCCCCCGGCAATGGTAGTCCCGCCCGTAGCGCATCCGGTGGATGCTGCACGCCAGGACTGCCTGCTATGTCATGGTCCGTCCGGGACAAGTCCCTTTGGGTCCAGCCATGCGGGACGTACCATATATACCTGCCTTCTCTGCCATCAACTTTCATCAACGCAACAGACCGCGCCATCGGCGCCAACCGGTCTGACTGCCACGGCTTCGAGCGTTACCTTGGTTAATCTGACCTGGGTGGATAATGCTGGCGATGAGACTGGCTTTCGTATTCAGCGTGCCACAGACAATGCATTTACAGCTAATGTGGTGGCGATGACCGCAGGTGCGAATGCCATGAGCTACAGCGATGCCGGCGTTAGCGGCAGCACCACTTATTACTACAGGGTGTTGGCTTATAACTCCGCTGGCGACTCTGCGGCATCCAATACGGCATCGGTCACTACTCCGATTCCCACCGGGACCGCTCCGGCAGCGCCGACAGGTCTGGCTGCGACGGCATCCAGCGCTACACAGGTCAATCTAACGTGGGTTGATAATGCTGGTAACGAGACGGGCTATCGCATCGACCGCGCTGCCGACAGCACTTTCACTACGAACCTGGTAACGATGACGGCAGGTGCGAATATAACGAGCTATAGCGATAGTACTGTGGTAGGATCGACTATCTATTACTACAGGGTATTTGCCTACAATGCTGCGGGAAACTCGACTGCATCTAACACGGCGAATGTCACCACGCCCGCTCCTCCCATCGACCCGGCGGCGTTGTATACTACATCTTGTGCCAGTTGTCACGGCGCCAGCCGACAGGGAAGCGCCAGCGGGCCCGCCGTGACCGCCGGCGCTCTGGCCGGAAGGACGCTTACCCAGATTACCACCAGTCTGACCACCGGCAGTATGTCCGGTTATACATCAGGTATGACTTCAGCCGAGAGAGCCGCCCTGGCCGAATGGTTGAAGGGTTATCCGCCGGCAGCGCCGACGACCCTGGCAGCTACGGCAGTGAGCGCGGGACAGGTAAATCTGACATGGGTGGACAATGCCGGGGATGAGACGGGCTATCGCATCGAGCGTGCCACAAACAACACCTTCACGGCCAACTCGATTACACATACAGTAGGCGCGAATACTACGAGCTACAGTGATACTACTGTGAGCGGCAGCACCACCTACTATTACCGTGTATACGCCTATAACGTTTCCGGCGATTCAGCGACATCCAATACGGCCAGTGTAACAACGCCGGTCGCTACCGGTAGTCCTCCGTCAGTGCCGACTGCTGTGGCGGCCGAGGCTCTAAGCGCCACCCAGGTAATTCTGAGCTGGGAGGATAATTCCAATAATGAGACAGGCTTCCGCATCGAGCGAGCGACCAACGATACCTTTAGCGCGAATCTGGTTACAACAAATGTAGCCGCCAATGTTACGAGCTACACCGACACTACAGTGAGCGGGGAGACCAGATATTACTACCGTATGTTTGCCTATAATGCTGCGGGCAGCTCGTCCGAGTCTAATAAATGTTCGGTCACTACCCCGACGCCCCCCATAGACCCTGCGGCATTATACTCAAGCAACTGCGCCAGTTGTCACGGGGCCAATCGTGAGGGTGGCTCCGCTTCGGCTCTGACTCCAGCAGCCCTTGCCGGAAGGTCGCTTAGCCAGGTTACCAATACCATAGCCGGCGGCGTAGGCAGCATGCCCGGTTACTCGTCTCTCATGACCTCGAATGAGATGTCTGCCCTTGCCGAATGGTTGAAGGGTTATCCGCCGGCAGCGCCGACGACTCTGTCAGCTACGGCGGTGAGTGCCGGGCAGGTCAACCTGACATGGGTGGATAATGCCAGCGATGAGACAGGCTATCGCATCGAGCGAGCCACTAACAATACCTTCACGGCTAATTTGATTACTAATACAGCAGGGGCGAATGCCACAAGCTATAACGATGCCACTGTTAGCGGCAGCACCACTTATTATTACCGGGTGTATGCCTATAATGTCTCCGGCGATTCAGCGGCATCTAACACGGCATCGGTGAC
>JACPPQ010000107.1 GCA_016190925.1 Chloroflexota bacterium
GAAATCCGAAACCCTAAACAATATCCAAAATTCAAATGTATCAAATATCAAATCCTATTTTGAACATTAGTGTTTGGTCCTTCAGCCGAAGGATGAGTTTGTTTAATGGTTAGACTTAGAGCTTAGAATTTCTTCTATTTCTCAAAAAGCGTTAAATTAAGGTATCGAAAGTGGTGGAGAGGGCAGGGTTCGAACCTGCGTAGCCATTTCAGGCGGCAGATTTACAGTCTGCTCCGATTAACCACTCCGGCACCTCTCCAAACCTGGCCCCGAAACCATAGTCTCAGCCCGAGAGGGGAGTCGAACCCGCTAACCTACCGATTACAAATCGGTTGCGCTGCCATTGCGCTACTCGGGCACAAAAAATTAAGGCATGGTTACAGCTAATCGGCTTGAGTATTATAAAAATGCACGAGGCAAAAGTCAAGTTTGCGTGCCTTCAAGCACGCTCACCGGCCATCAGACACACCCTACTATTATATCATTCTTTTGGCTGAGGGTGAAATTTGGCCGTTCTTCTTGGACATGGTTGTGCCATCGATTTGCGAAGAGGGGTTCTTGGTCCTACGCATTCAAGCGTAAAGGGGCGGTTGCTAACTTGGAAAACCGGCCTGACCTGGTTGATGCGGCTATAGCTATGGGCGCGCAGATTGTTTAGGTTGATAACGCATAGAGTTAGATAAGTCGTCAAACTAAGACAAAACGGTAGTGTTAAATAATAGAGACTGTTTTATTGAATCAATTCGTGCTTGCGCCATTTCTTGGTATCGCTTGACTAGCTCTATGCCAGTGAATTTTCTCCGGTATTTACATGCGACTACGCCAGTGGTACCTGAACCGGTGAAGGGGTCGAGCACATAGTCATTCTCTCTCGTGGAAGCTAGTAAACAAATCTCGACCAGTTTTTCAGGATATACGGCAAAATGTACGTCTCTGAATTTGCTTAATGGTATTTCCCAGACAGTGCGTTTATTGCGCCCTTTTGGATGGAAAGCTTGATCCCATCTTCCATTATGTAGGTTGGGATTGCCTGCATTTTTGCCATTCTCAGGAGTGCCACCTTTTTTCCCGAAATGATTTCTACCGCCTTTCATTTTAGATTTTTCAGTAAAGGTAACGTGTGGCTCTCTGATGGCATCGGCATTATAGAAGTATTCAGTATTTTGGGAAAATAGGAAAACATACTCATGGTCAGTGGTCGGTCTATCACTAATAGAAGCGGGCATAGCATTTGGTTTATGCCATATAATGTCGCTTCGTAGAATCCACCCATCATCTTTCATAGTCAAAGCAGTTCTCCAGGGAACACCTAGCAGAGATTTATCGTCATATGTATCTCCAAGGTTGAGCCAAAGTAAACCGTCAGGTCTCAACTTCGTCCTAAGCTCGCGAAAAATGCTGACGATGTTGTGAATATAGTCGTTCACACTATGTTCTCGACCTAACTCGATTAACGACTCAGTGCCGGAATAACTCCTGTGACGGAAATAGGGCGGACTTGTGATAATTGACTGAAAGAATGCATCAGGAAGTTGGTTAACTACCTCACGAACATCGCCTAAAATAACCCTGTTTTCGAGGGCGCTATTTATATTCTCCATTGAAGATTCTCTCTATTTGTTAAGCTTAATCTGAGACTCCTCATCAAAGCCATGAAACATATTTGGGCTAATGTTGAAATGGAAAACAATATCAATAGCATGGTCTATCTTCTTGATTTCATTAACCGACCAGTTTTCAGCAACAATAACAACAGCTATGCGGTGATTCGTTATTTCTGCCTTAATATCGCTGATTGCCGCTATTAGGTCGCGGGTAAAGAGGTGTGAATGACCACCACCTTCGGTCTCTCTAGTCTTAACCGGCATAAGCAAACGAACATTCTCATGTCCGTGCTTGGGTAATAGTTCAGCAGATACATCAATTGTATGCGTTCCGACCTTAATTTGCCCATCGGCAATGGATACTTTCTTGAAGATTCCATAGCCATTGTGAATTGAGTAGTAATTTTGAATAGCGGTAATCAGGCTTGTCCGAACATTTGTCTCAAGATGGTGACCACTAATGCTTCTCCTTGAACCTTCAAGCCTATCAACAACCACTTCACGCAATGGTTGCCATTCAAAACTCTTAACTATCGGACGATACTCATGTATAAGACTGACAAGGGAATCAACTTCCGCTTGAAATTTAGTGATGTTATCGGCTTCTTGCATACGAGATATCAAAGGTGATAGTCTTTGCTGCGGAGCATCTCTTATCATCCAGGCAAAGAAATAAAAACAAGCCTTTGCATGAGAATATACACGTCCTATTCCATCAAACAGAAAAGGTTTTTCTTCGTTTGCATCGAGGTAGCAAGCCTCTATGATGGCGTGAATTTGAGGTTTAGCGCAACTCATCATGATTTCGTGAAACGACCTATGAGAGCCAGTCACTTGTTTAGCGTGCTTTTCTATCCAGTCATAAAAAGGTTTTGCTTGGTCTGCTAATTTTGACAGCTCTACAAGCCGGTAATGTGCAATATTGACCTTATGAACAATTAATTGGTTCACGTATTTACCCGACAAAATTCATAAATATGTCTTTGTGCCATTATAGCTTCTAACCCACAGCCACTTCAAGGTAGTCTTGAAAAGTGAAGGCGAACAAGCCTCTTTTTCTCGTGTCCGCCGTAGCAGATAAAGATTGTGTGTCAATCAAAAGAGTAGAACCAGAATTTGACACCCCTTGATTCTTGTGATAGACTGGCTTCTCAAGAAAGCTGGAAAAGGTTTAAGATTCACCTGAGAACCCTCCCACCCCAACGGAGGGTTCTTCCGTTGTAGGGGCAGAGCTTGTCCCGTACCAGAGGATTGATGCGGGGTCCCTGTGCCTGCCCAAGGCTATGCAAACGTTATTTTCTACGTAACTGGGAGCCGGAATTGAATATCTCTGAAATGTTGTCCAGGAATGCCCGGATGTACCCCGATGCTCCAGCGCTCATCGAGCTTACCCCGGCTGAAAAACTCAGAAAAGAAATCACCTGGAAGGAGTTCGACCGCCGGGCGAACAAGGTCGCAAACTCCCTGATGGACATGGGCGTCCGGAAGGGCGATAAAGTAGCTCACCTGATGATGAACTCCATCGACTGGCTGGCAGCGTTTTTCGGCATTATCAGGACCGGGGCGTGGGCGGTTCCCCTCAATTTCAGGTTTACCGGCAGGGATATAAAATACTGTGTCGATGCCTCTGAACCGAAAGTGATGCTCCTGGGGCAGGAGTTCCTTGAGCGGGTTCAGGCGGTCCGCTCCCGGATACCGGCCATCGAGAAATACATTTGCGCCGGCAAAGAGCGGCCGGAAGGCATGGAAAGCCTTGAAGAATTGCTGAAGACAGCCTCAGACCGGGCGCCGGGGGTGGAGCTTGCGCCGCAGGATGAATGCGGCCTTTATTTCACATCGGGCACTATGGGAGCGCCCAAGCCCATCCTTCTGACCCACGCTAATATGGAATCGGCGGCCGTGACCGAGCAGGCGCATCACTACCAGACCCGCGATGACAACTACATCCTCATCCCGCCGCTCTACCATACCGGCTCCAAAATGCACTGGTTCGGCAGCCTGCTCAGCGGCGGGCGGGCGACAATCCTCAACGGCGTCAGTCCGGAGTACATTTTCGAGGCTGTCGCAAAGGAGCGCGGTACAATTGTCTGGCTGCTGGTGCCGTGGATTTATGACATTCTCGGCGCGCTGGACCGGGGCGAAATGAAAAAAGAGGCCTACGATTTAAGCTCGTGGCGGTTGATGCACACCGGAGCGCAGCCTGTGCCTCCGGGCATAGTCCGGAGATGGAAGCGGTACTTTCCTGAAATGCAATTCGATAATAACTACGGCCTGAGCGAATCCACCGGCCCGGGATGCATTCACCTGGGGTTGGAGAACGATAAGTACCGGGCTCTCGGCAAACCCGGCCTGGACTGGAAGGTGCGCATTGTGGATGACGACGGAATGGACGTGCCCCGGGGTCGCGTTGGCGAAATCATTGTCAAGGGCGACGGTGTTATGAAAGAATACTTCAAAAATCCGGAGCAGACCGCCAAAACCATCAGGGATGGGTGGCTCTTTACCGGCGACCTGGGTAGATGGGACGAGGACGGATTTATCTACATCACCGACCGTAAGAAAGACGTGGTAATAGTGGGGGGAGAAAACGTCTATCCCTGGGAGGTCGAGGAAGCCATCCGCCAGCATCCCAAGGTTAAGGACGCGGCGGTCATCAGCCTGCCCGACGACCGGTTGGTAGAGGTAGTTGGCGCGGTGGTGGAGGTCAAGTCCGGGGAGACCCTCAAGCGGATGGAAGTGAACGAGTTCTGCGAGAAAAATTTGCCCAGGTACAAAAGGCCGCGTCGTGTTATGTTCGGTACTGTGCCCCGTGACAGCGCGGGCAAAATCGAGAAGTGGAAGCTGAGGGAAAAGTATACCGGCCAGAAAGAATGTATTAGAATAGAGAAGTCATAAGTCATTGCGAGCCATCCGCCGAAGGCGGAGGCGTGGCAATCTCAAGGGATACTCTCCAAAAATTGGTCGGGTTTCGCAAGTCAGTGCGTGAGATTGTTTTGAGGCTGTCCAAAAATGGAAAGATACCACTACTATTGTCATTCCAGCCCGCCCCAGGCGGAGAATCAGGTGGGGTGGGGACTAAAAGCTAAAAGCTGAAGGCTCATTAATGAAACTTTCCGTTAGCTCCGATGCGCCGGGACAAAAGATGTTCATGCTCGGCAACGAGGCCATCGCTCGCGGGGCGATAGAAGCGGGCGTCCAGGTTGCCGCGGCCTATCCCGGCACGCCTTCCACCGAGATACTGGAAACGCTGTCCTCGGTTGCTAAGGATTTTGGCATCTACACCGAATGGTCGGTCAATGAAAAACTTGCCTTCGAGGTGGCCTTTGCCGCATCGCTCTGCGGTGTGCGCGCCATGGCTTCGATGAAGCACGTGGGCGTCAACGTGGCCCACGACCCGCTGATGACGGCCAGCTACATCGGCGCCAGGGGTGGCATGGTCCTGGTCTCCGCCGATGACCCCTGGGCATGGAGCTCCCAGAATGAGCAAGACAACCGCTACATCGCGGAGCAGGGCTACCTGCCGGTCCTTGAGCCGTCTTCGGTGCAGGAAGCCAAAGACATGATGGCGGACGCCTTCCGTCTCTCCGAGGAGTTCAAACAGCCTTTCATACTCCGAACTGTTACCAGGATAAACCATGGCCGTAGCGATGTGCTGCTGGGAGAAATATCGAGGGACAGGAGAAAGGGTTTTTTCGAGAAAGAGCCATCGCGATTGGTCTTGACTCCTGCCGAAGCCAGGAAAGACCGACCTCTAATGCTGGAGCGGTTCGATAAGATAAAGAAAGCGGTTGATAGCTTCCCGTACAATAGCCTGGAGCTTGCGGATGGCGCCAGGCTGGGCATCATTGCCTGCGGCCTGTCATATAGCTATACCCTTGAGGCGCTGAAATGGCTGGGGCTTGACGGCAAGGTTTCGGTGCTGAAAATCGGGACGCCGCACCCGCTGCCTGAAGAGCTGGTGAAAAAGCTGCTGGGCTCGGTGGCGGTGGTGCTGGTGGTGGAGGAGCTTGAGCCTTTCGTCGAGCATCATGTCAAGGCCATCGCCGCAGAGTCCGGCATCGATGTCAAGTTTCACGGCAAGGACCTGATTCCGTTAATCGGGGAGCTTTCCACCGAAAAAGTCACCAGGGCTATCGCGAAGTTGACCAACACTACGCCTCCGGTGGATTTTGCTGAGATGGAGCGCATCCGCCAGGAAACTGCCCCTCTCCTTCCCTTGAGGCCCCCCACCCTGTGCGCCGGCTGTCCCCACCGTGCCACCCAGTATGCCATGAAGATTGCCGGGAAGAGGGTGGCAAAGCAGTTGGGCAAAGGCGAGCCGGTTTACACCGGAGACATAGGTTGCTACACCCTGTCATATCTTCCACCTATCGAGTCCATGGACCTGGTGCTCTGCATGGGCGCGGGTTTTGGCACAGCCAACGGCCTGGCGCATGTGCTGGATGTTCCGGTGATAGCCCAGGTGGGCGATTCCACCTTCTTCCACGCTGGCATACCGGCGATGATAAATGCCGTCTACAACAAGGCAAAGATTACGATGGTAGTGCTGGATAACTCGGCGACGGCCATGACCGGCTTCCAGCCTCATCCGGGAACAGGGCGTACCGCCTCCGGAGATGTGGCCGCGCAGTTGAAGATTGAGGACATCGCCCGCGCCTGCGGTGTGAAGTTCGTGGAGGTCATCGACCCCTTCGACATGGAGGAGTCTATAAAGATTTTTGAAAAGGCTATGCGGTTCGATGGCCCCTCGGTGGTAGTTTCCAGAAGGCCGTGCGCCATGCTCGTCCAGAGGGATGCTCGCAAGCGGGGAGAGGAGCTTATCCTCTATCGCGTGGAAAGGGAGCGTTGCGACCCCAAATGCAGCGCCTGTTTCAAGCTCCTCGGCTGCCCGGCCATAGTCAGGGAGAACGGCCTGACCGTGATAGATAGCTCGCTGTGTACCGGCTGTAGTCTTTGTGCGCAGGTGTGCCATCACAAGGCGATAGTAGAGGTGGCAAGATAGTTAAAGAACTGAACATCCTTATCGTTGGAGTGGGTGGGCAGGGTGTGATTCTCATGTCGGAGGTTTTGGGAAACGCGGCTGTGCGGGACGGAATAAGGGTCAGAGGCTCCGAGGTGCTGGGCATGGCGGTGAGGGGCGGCTCGGTGAGCAGCACTATCAGGATGGGCGATGACGTTTACGGCCCCCTGATTCCTGCGGGCAAGGCCGACATCCTGGTGGCAATGGAGCCCAGCGAGGCGCTGCGCAATATCGGCTTTATGACCAAGTCCGGCCTGGTAATTCTTAATGCGCGGGCGGTTGTTCCCTTTACCGTTTCCCTGGGAATGAGCAACTACCCCGGCCTTGAAAAGATTGTCGAAAAGCTGAAGAAGTCGGCCAGCCGTGTTGTGGTGTTGGACGCCATCAAGCTGGCTGAGGAGGCGGGAAGCGTGCAATCCGCCAACATCGTGATGGTGGGCGCGTTATTCGGGACGGGGCTGCTGCCCATAAAAGTGTCTACCATCCGGGAGACTATCCGCGAGCGTTTTCCGGCCAAAGCCGCACAGGTAAATGATGTAGCTTTTCACCTGGGATTTGAGGCATATAGTGCCCTCTGAACGACGGTCGGGTTAAGCCGGCCACCTTCCAACTTGCTTCTCCATCGGCAGTATGTTCCCCTTATTGTCAACCTGGATGGTAACGTAAGTTGACATTGAAGCCTCAAAGATATACAATCGGGTGTTATGAGAGACCTGATTTTGAAGGCTCTCCAGCAAGAGGAGCGCGTTTCAGGAGAACAGCTCGGCAAGAGCTTGAACATCTCCAGAACGGCTGTCTGGAAGCACGTCAACGAGCTTCGTAAACTCGGCTACACAATCGATTCTTCTCCCAGGCTGGGATATTCCTTCATCTCCAGCACCGGCCTTCTCCTACCGGAAGAAATCAGTCACGGACTGGATACCCGAATCATCGGAAAAAACATAGTTTACCGCGAGGAGGCTACCTCCACTCAGGATGTGGCGGAAGAAATGGCGAGGAACGGCGCAGAGGATGGCACCGTGGTCATCTGCGAGCGGCAGACAAAAGGGAGAGGAAGAAAAGGAAGAAGCTGGGAATCGCCCCCTCTTCATGGAGTGTACATCTCTATCATATTGAGACCGAGCCTCAGACCAACCCGGGTTCCCCAGGTCCCCTTAGTTGCCGGAGTGGCTACAAGCCGGGCCATCAAACGGGTGACACCGCTTCAGCCACGGATAAAGTGGCCTAACGACATCATAATCGGGGGAAAGAAGGCGGGTGGAATCCTGACCGAAATGAGCAGTGAGGTGGACAGGGTAAACTACATTCTCCTGGGCATTGGTGTAAATGTGAACACCCGGACATCTCTCTTCCCGGAGCCGACGAGGAGCATTGCCACGTCTCTGGCAGAGCAATGCGGAGAGAACGTCTCCCGTGTGAAGTTTGTGCAGTGCCTCCTTGCGGACATGGAGGCGGTTTACAGCCAGTTCCTGTCGTCGGGTTTCGATGCAATCAGGGAAGAGTGGAAGGCGCTGAATAACACCATCGGCTCGCGGGTGAAAGTCAGCAGCGGTGACGAAGAGCTAGAGGGTGAGGCCCTTGATATTGACCGGGAAGGATTCCTACTCGTAAGAAAGGAGAACGGAGACGTAAGCCGCGTCGTCAGCGGAGACGTAATGTTAACTCATCGCCTTAGCTCTTAGAACGTAGCCTCGAAGAGATAATAAATTCTAAGCCCTAATTTCTAAACACTAAACAAATCCAAAATCTAAATCTCCAAATTTGATATAGTCGTTTGTTTCGAGCATTTTATTTTGAAAATTGTTTCGGATTTCGTGTTTCGAATTTAGGATTTACTATGTGGCCCAACCCCGGTTTGCCGGATTGGAATAAACAAAAAAGTGAAGGAGGAACAAAAAACATCATGGTAACAAATACTCTCGAAAGATGGAAGATGGCACGCTACAACGCGTTCGTCTGGCGCCACGAACTGAGCCTGGTCAAGAAGATTGCCCTGGCATTGGGTTTCGCGGCCCTGACAGGGCTTCTGGCCCAGGCGCGCATCCCGCTTCCCTGGACGCCGGTGCCTATTACCGGCCAGACCTTTGCGGTATTGCTGGCAGGCGTGGCGCTGGGACAGTGGTGGGGTGGCATCAGCATCGTTCTCTATGCCCTGCTCGGAATAGCTGGCATACCCTGGTTTAATGGCGGTGGGCATGGAATAGCCCAGCTGGCAGGCCCGACGGGCGGCTACATCGTCGGCTTCATCCTGGCTGCATTCTTCGTGGGACATTTCACCGATAAATACGTCCGCGCAAGGAAGTTCACCAGCCTGGTTGGCCTGCTTCTGGCCGCCAACTTCGTCCTGGTATATGTCCCGGGACTGGTCCAGCTACACGCATGGTTGAACCTGGTACAGGGAAAGTCCGTGACCTTCGTTCAGGTACTTGGCATGGGACTGCTTCCGTTCATCGCTGGTGATATTATCAAGGCCGTGGCCGCCGCAGGGGTGGCGTGGGGCATAACCCCTAAACAGGCCTTCAACGGGGAAGTAGACAGCAAATAGGAAATCTGTAACGCCATTGCCGACGAATTGCCATTGCGAGGAGCGCAGCGACGAAGCAATCTCTGTGTTAGCATGCAAAATGCGAGTCGCCCATTTGTTTCCAGCGTGTGAGATTGTTTCGTCCTTCTGCGGAAGGACTCGCAAAGACAGATAAACAATTAAGGCC
>JACPPQ010000101.1 GCA_016190925.1 Chloroflexota bacterium
AGCTTGAGTTTTTTGTTTGGCCGTGGAAACAAATGGTTTTTCGAGGCTAATATTTGTTTCTCATGCGTAAATAATTAAAAATTGGAAAACAAATAACGGTGTTCGCTTTTCTGGTCTATATAATAGCACTAATGTGCTACTATGTCAAGAGACTTTTGTCATGACTTTTAGGAATGGTGATTGGTGGGTTATGCTTCGCTCCACCCACTCTACGGATTCCTTCAGCCGAAGGATTCATAACCATTTTCGTAAGGGATTTCAGACTCAGGACAACAAGAGAGTTTACTTCTTCGCCTGTTTCGTAAGACTCTCTATCCTGCCCACTTTGAACACGCCCTTTACTTCGCCCAGACCTCCCAGCAACTCTTTGATGGTCTTTCCGCTCTTCGGGTGCGCCTGTCCCGGCGCAATCTCCGCAAAGGGTGCCAGCACAAATGCCCTCTCCGTCATCCTCGGATGTGGAACGGTCAGGTCGGGTGTCTCGATAACCTGGCCTCCGTAAAGCAGTATATCAATGTCAATGGGGCGCGGGAGAAAGGAGTTGCCGGTCCTGCCCATCCTCTGCTCGATGCCTTTGGCTACAAGGAGCAAGCCCTGCGGAGTGAGTCCAGTGGTTACCCGGCACACCATGTTCAGGTAGCGGGGCTGCTCGCCGACGCCTACAGGCTCGGTTTCATACACCGATGATATTTCTCCCACCTCCATCCTCTGTGATAAAAGCTCCAGCGCCTTTTTCAGGTTGCCTGCCCTGTCTCCCATATTTGAGCCGAGGCCAAGATAGACTGTAACTTGTGATGCCACTCGATATTTACTCCTGGCTACTGTTTAGAATCTTTCCACTATCAATTCAGCCAAGTCAACCACCCTGACCGTTCCCTCTTCGGGCTTGCCTGCCAGCCCAAGCTCGAGCATCTGCAAGCACCACGGGCAGGCGGTGACTATCACCTGGGCCTTCGTTTCAAGTGCCTCCTCTACACGTAGCTGGCATATCCGCCTTCCGCTTGTCTCCTCCAGCCATATATGCCCGCCGCCTCCGCCGCAGCAGAAGCCCCTCTCGCGGTTGCGCTCCATCTCGACCAGCGTAAGGTTGGGAATTTCGGCCAGAATCTGCCGGGGCTGCTGGTAGATGTCATTGTACCGGCCCAGATAGCAGGGGTCGTGGTAGGTTACTGTCAGCATACTGCCCTTTGGGACTTCCAACTTCTTTTCTGCGATAAGCCGCGCGAAAATCTCGGTGTAGTGGATAACCTCGAAGTCCCCACCGAATTGCGGATACTCGTTCTTGATGGCATTGTATCCGTGCGGGCACGAGGTGATTATTTTCTTTACTCCGTAGCGCTTCATAACCTCGATGTTCCGGCGCGCCTGCTTCTGAAAGAGGTAGTCGTTGCCCAGCCGCCGGGCAGGGTCGCCGCAGCAGCTTTCCTCCGCGCCGAGTATTCCGAAGCTGATACCGGCCCGCTGGAGGACTTTGCCTACCGCCTGTGCCATTTTGACACTGCGGTCTTCCAGCGCCGAGGTGCAGCCCACCCAGTACAGGTATTCGACATCGCTCTTATCGGACAGAGGCTTGATGCCGAGCGCTTCAGCCCAGCTCTCACGCGAAAGCGCGCTTCCTCTCCAAGGATGCCCTATATCCTCGATGCTGCGCAGCGCGCTCTCGGCGGTTTCAGGAAAGACAGCCCGCTCCATCACCAGGTCGCGCCGCATGTCAACCAGCTTTTGAACGTGCTCGATGGCAACCGGGCATGCCTCCTGGCAGGCACGGCAGGTGGTGCAGTTCCAGATTTCCTCCTCGCCGACACCCTGAGTTACCATGTCGCGCACCGGATTTGGTGTCTTGCCTTTGAGCAGGTACGGGCCTTCGTTCTCCAACTGCCACTTTATATCCTGAATCACCTTCTTGGGGTTGAGGGGTTTGCCGCTGGCATAAGCCGGGCAGGCATCCTGGCAGCGCCCGCACCGCGTGCAGGCGTCCCCGTCGAGCAGTTGCTTCCAGGTGAAGTCCTGGACTCTGCCCGCGCCGAAACGCTCCGCCTGTTCGAAGGCTACCGTCGCCAGCGCCCCCTTCGGACTCATCGATTTCAAAAAGACGTTCATGGGGGAGACTAAAATGTGCCACAAACGGTTCCAGTAGAGCGCCACGTAGGATATAGCGCCGATGCTGAGGACCATGTGAAGCCACCATATAGCGCGATGCGAAGCGAGGAGCGATTCCTGGCTCAGCCCGCTGAACGCCCTCGCCAGCACGTAGCCGCCGGGAGACCACGGCGCCCATGACGGCGCAGTCTGAAGCTCGGTGGCAGCGATACGCAGTCCTTCGACGATGTAGCCCGTGACCGATACCACGATGATTAGAGTGAGGGCAATCGCATCCTCCGGCTTGTTGTCCAGCCTCTTCGGCTTCTGTTTGTAGCGCCGGACGATTGTCATGACCGCTCCCACTATCAAAAGAATGCCGAAGCTGTCAACCACTGCCGAGAATCCCAGGTAAAAGCCGCCCCGCAGAAAGTCGAAGAAGTAGTGGCTGATAAAATCCAGGAATGTGGCCAGGAGCAGCATCAGGGCTCCGGCAAACAAGAAGAGGTGCGCCATTCCGGGGTATAGCTCTTTCGCTCGGAAGTCGCCCGGAGCGGATTTTCTATGGCCTAAACCGGGCGCTATTTCAAGGAACTTGCGATGCAGCAGTCCATCGAATACAAAGGCGTCCAGGAACTCCTTGACTCTACTGCCGATGTGGTCGAGCCTGTTCTCCGGCCTCCCCAGTCGCCACAGCCTGTAGCGTCGATAGAAGGCGTAGACCATGAAACCGACGGCGACTGCCGCAAGGATATACACGATTTGGGCGTATTCAATGTTCCAGTAGACTTCCCTCGATGGTGTCACGTTCTCTCCTGAAACCTAACAAACTCTATAAACCCAACAAAACTATTCCAGGAACTTCTCGTCCTGCAGGAACTTTAGCAGGGTGGATGCCACGCTGTCCGGGCTACCTTCCAGGAACTCGCTTTCTTTCCTGGTCATACCGCCGGACATCAGAGCGGCGATGCGTTCCTCCGCGGAAAGGTCGCTCGATGGTGTAAAGACCTTCTTCAGCTTCGGTTTTGGCGGAGACAGGGCTTCAATCATCGTTTTTGAGCCTTTAATGCCCACCTGCTCTGGAGCCAGTCCCAGCGACTTCATGTCCCGGGTTTCTACCTGCTTCTTCCGAGCGGCAAACACAGCCCGCAGTTTCGGATATCTCGGCTTGCTCAGTCCGGTCTCCACGGTGAGGAGCAGGGGGATAGTAGTTTCAACCACCTCCCTGTTGCCCTTTTCCAGCTCGCGCTGGATTGTAACCTTGCCACCTTCGGAAACAGACAACTCCACGCCAGCGGTGATAACCGGGATACCCAGCATTTCAGCAAGGATGGTGCCTGTTTGCCCACCCTCGGTGTCCGCTGCCTTCTGTCCGCAGAGAATGAGGTCGTATTTCAGGGACTTGGTGGCCTGCGCCAGTATCACCGCCGTGACATAGCTGTCCGAGCCTTCGAAGGCGTCATCCCACAGCCTTATCCCTTTATCGGCGCCAATGGCGAGACAACTGCGGATAGTCTCCTCAGCTTCAGACGGCCCGACGCAGACAACGGTTACTTCTCCGCCGTGCGATTCCTTGAGCCGGACGGCCTCCTCTACGGCTGTAAGGTCGTACGGATTCACCACGTAGTGAAGGCCGCGCTTATTGATAGCGCCGTTTTCCACCTTGATGGCGCAGTCCGCGCTGAGCACATGTTTAACGCAAACAATGATATTCATCTAAAACCAAGTGGCGCCGTTTCAGCCTTTGAATTTGGTCCGCCTAAGGTGGATGGATTTATTTAGAGTTTCGTGCTTAGGATTTGGAATTTCCTACGCGGCAGGCGGTGGTCCGAAGAAATCCGTGTCATACCTCAAATCTGCGGCTTTGAATTCGGGGAAAAACCTTTCCATCTCCGCCAGGCACTTTAAAAAAGTGTCGCGCCGCGGTGTCTTGGGGTTCTTTTCCAGGTCATCGCGACGGGTTAAACTATAGGATGCTCGAAACCGGTCTTGTTTTTCATTTCCGCTGGGAATGCGCTGCATCTCTTCGCCGCATATCATGTAAATCTCTTTCCACTTCACGACTGCATTTCCTTTCCTAATATTTTACCTATTTCCCTCTCCCTGGATGTCAGAGGGCAGGAGCTTGCCCTGAGCGTAGCGAATGGGTGAGGGTGATGATTTCTTATAACTCATAGTATTACATTATGAACCAAGTTCCTTGAGAACGTCTGCCGCCGGAGACGCCGTTCCTGCTTTGGAAATAGCCCGCAGCTTGCGCACCAGGGGCGGAATAACCCGGGTGAGGTCACCCAGCACGGATACGTCCGCTGCCTTGAAGATGGGAGCCCCGCGGTCCTTGTTAATGGCGATGATGGTTCCGGACTCTCTCATGCCCATGAGGTGGTGCGTTGCCCCGGAAATGCCGCATGCAATGTACAATTTAGGAGCAACTGTCTTTCCTGACAACCCCACCTGTTTGGCGTAAGGTATGAAGCCGGCATCGACCGCAGCCTGGCTTCCAGCGACAACACCGCCGAGGACCTGCGCCAGCTCCTCGATGAGCTTCCAGTTTTCCTTGCTTTCCACTCCGCGACCGCCGGAGACCAGGATATCTGCTTCGGTGAGGGACAGGGCTTCTCCTTTGAGTCTGAAGGAGCGCGTCAGCTTGATGCGGCTTCCTGTTGTTGGGGGCTTTTGCTCAAACACCTTAGCTTTTCTGGAGGTGTCCGGCCTGGCGATGTCCACCGCGCCCGGTTTTATAGCACAGATTTGTGGATTTCCGTTGCGGCAAACTTGTGTGGTATAGACCTTTCCGCCCCATGCTGCCTTAGTCTGTACCAGGACGTCGTCCCTGAGCTTCAGGTCTATGCAATCGAGGACAAGGCCTGTTCTCATCCTGGCCGCGAGCCGGGGGGCAAGGTCCTGCCCCATGGCATTGCTGCTCAGCAGTATGATTCCCGGATTGTTTTGCAGAGCCGCATCTGAGACAACTCTGGCGTAGACTTCGGCTGTACCGCCGGTATAATCGGCCAGCTCCGCGGAATCCAGCAGATATAGGATGTCAGCGCCATAGCGGGCCATGCTGTCAATCAGCATGGAGGCTTGAGCCCCTATCAGAACGGCGCTTAATTCCCCGCCCAATTTGTCCGCTAGCCGCCGCCCTTCGAAAAGGACACCCGGACAGGCTTCATCAAGCCGGCCGTTATGTTGCTCCGCTATTACGAGGACGCCTTTTTTGTCAGACATTACGCTTTATACTGGTTATCCGGCCATTGCTTTGGCTTTCGAGAGGATTGTAGCATAAGTATTTGGAGGTGGGCAAACAGAATCGCTTACACCAAATTGACACACAAATACCCAAATGTTAACATAAGTGCATCTGTTGAATATGATGTCCTCTACCTTTGGTACCTGTCTTGTGGTGTTCTTGTACGTCTTATCCTGAATCTTAAGCTTTTTAACTTTGGACCTTGCATTTCGATTTTGAATTCTGCTCTTTGACTTTGAATTATCAGCAGGAGGCGAACCATGGCAGGCATTGTATCGTTTGGTGCCTATATTCCGATGTACCGTCTCGCCAGGGTTGAGATTGCCCGTGCCTGGGAGGGCGGTGCCCGGGACGGGGAAAAAGCGGTCGCCAACTGGGACGAGGACAGCCTCACCATGGGCGTTGAAGCCGCCGTCGATTGCCTCGGCGGCATGGAGCGCGAGCTTGTTGACGGCCTGTACTTCGCTTCCACAACCCCTTCCTACCGTGAAAAACAGTCGGCCAGCATCATGGCCTCCGGGGTGGACCTGCGCACGGACATTGCCACCGCCGACTTCACCAACTCCCTTCGTGGAGGGGCCAGCGCCTTCAAGGCGGCCCTCGATGCCATCAACGCCGGCTCGGCCAAGAAGATGCTGGTGGTCGCCTCGGACTCGCGCCTGCCCGCTCCTGCTTCGGAGTTCGAATCGGCTTTCGGCGATGGCGCCGCGGCATTGCTATTGGGTGATTCCGGTGTCATAGCCACCGTTGAAGGCAGCTACGGCCTTACCAGCGATTTCCTGGATGTCTGGCGGCGGGAGAAAGATTCTTATAGCCGTACCTGGGAGGACAGGTTTGTCCTGACCTACGGCTACCAGGAACTCACCGAAAAGGCCATCAAGGGTTTGCTCAAGAAATACAACCTGAAACCATCGGACTTTTCGAAAATTGCGGTCTACGGGCCGGATTCCCGCAGCCATGCTGCCCTGGTGCAGTCGGTCGGCTTCGACCCCAAGACCCAAGCGCAGAACCCCCTTCTTGATAAGGTGGGCAATACCGGCGCAGCCCTTTCCATGATGATACTGGTAGCTGCATTGGAGCAGGCTAAGCCCGGCGACAGAATCCTGTGGGCGAGCTATGGCGATGGCGCGGATGCCTTCATCCTGAAAGTGCAGGACGGCATCCAGAAAGTCAGCCAGAAGCGGGCCATAAAACATCATCTGGAATCGAAGGTTATGCTGCCCAGCTATGAAAAATACCTCCGCTTTCGGAATCTGCTTGAATGGGAGCCTGAGCGGCGTCCTTCGCAGGAAGGTTCGCTTAACATAATCTGGCGCGAGAGCGCAAACTTGTTAAGGGGCAGGGGACAGAAGTGCCTTACCTGCGGCCACACGCAGTTTCCGGTGCAGAGGATTTGCATGTGGTGCCAGACCAGGGACAACTTCGAGTGGGTCAGGCTCTCCGATAAGAAGGGCACCATATTTACCTTCAGCATGGATGAAAGGGCTAATGTTCCGGTGCTGCCCAACGTACTTGCCGCAGTAGACCTGGAGAATGATACCAGGTACTTCAGCCAGGTAACGGATAGAGACCCGGCGAAGATTGAAGTGGGAATGCAGGTGGAGCTCACCTTCCGCAAGATAAACGAGGCTGGCGGCATGAACAATTACTCATG
Source organism: Chloroflexota bacterium (assembly GCA_016190925.1). GTDB lineage: Bacteria > Chloroflexota > Dehalococcoidia > Dehalococcoidales > JACPPQ01 > JACPPQ01. Next base: position 6,984 of record JACPPQ010000101.1, read on the forward strand.
GAAAATCAGGCCGGTGAGATAGGGAACGGAGGAAGACAGAGATGGAGAGTATTAAAGACAAGGTTGCCATAATCGGCATGGGCTGCAGCAAGTTCGGCGAGCGCTGGGAAGCGGATGCCGATGACCTTATTATTGAGGCCACCGATGAAGCCCTCAAAGATGCCGGGGTTGAAATTAAGGACATCCAGGCCATCTGGGTGGGCACTATGGGCAGGGTCACCGGTGCCACGGTCTCCGCTCCGTTGCAGACTCAGTACATCCCCGTCACCCACGTTGAAAATGCCTGCGCCACCGGCGCTGAAATCATCAGGGCTGCTGCTTATGCGGTGGCAGCAAAAGCATATGACGTGGTACTGGCTATCGGCTTTGAGAAAATGAAGGATGTCGGCTACGGCGGTCTCCATCCCATGATGACTGCTGAAAAGTGGCATCCCGTCCGAGACGCCGGGGGAACGAGCGTGGGCCGCTATGCCCTTGCTGCTACCAGGTACTTCGCCCGGTACGGCCTGAGCCGGGAAGAGGGCAAGAGGATGCTTGCCCGGATTTCGGTCAAGAGCCATTTCAACGGCGCCCGTAATCCCAAGGCCTTCCTTAGACGCAAAATCACTGTTGAGCAGGCGATGAACGCGCCCATCATCGCCTGGCCGCTCGGCCTCTATGATTGCTGCGGCGTGGCCGATGGCTCTTCTGCGGCAATCCTGTGCCGCACCGAGGATGCCAAGAAATTCCGTGACGACTATATCACAATCAAGGGTTTCGGTATCTCCTGCGGACCGGGATGGGGCAAGAACAAGGCTGACTATGACTTTACCCACTGGGAGGAGACGGAGCGGGCTGCCATGCAGGCTTACGAGCAGGCTGGCATCAAAGACCCCAGGAAAGAGCTTGATATGGTGGAGCTGCACGATTGCTTCTCCATTGCTGAGGCTATTGCCATTGAGAGCCTGCATCTTTCTCCCAAGGGACATGTTAAGGAAGACATAGAAGCCGGTCTCTTCACTCAGGAAGGCAAGCTGCCGGTCAACCTCGGCGGGGGACTCAAGTCCTTCGGCCATCCCATCGGCGCCAGTGGGGCGAGAGAAGTCTATGAGATTTACAAGGAGATACAGGGGAAAGCCGAAGAACCCTCCCGTCAGAAACCCAACATAAGATTGGGGCTGGCTCACAGCCAGGGCGGCCACCCCGGCAGGTTCATGTGCGGTGTCACCATCGTCGGCACTCCCTGAGCAACTTGCCATTACCAATCTCCATTACTTCGAAAATACCATTTGTAGGGGCGGGTCTCGGACCCGCCCGCCCAAAACACGGCATGTCGTGTCTCTACAAAGGTTTTTCATCCTTCGTGGAGAATATTGCAAAATACTCATGACAGATTCAGGCGAAAGCCGGAATCCGGGGGCGGGGGACTGATTCTTCGTCACAGCCCCTCAAAATAAATTTTCGGACACCCTTGAAACAATCCCTCATCCATCGGCTACTGGCTACTACTGTACTTTACATAATTTACGCAAAAATCAATTCTTCCCCAACTTTCATTTTAGCCTCAATTTTACATAACGGAGACTAAAAACAATTTGAAAAAATTTACCGCCACCGGCCAATTCGGCCTCCACTTGACATAACTCTAAAAACAAATCCCGCGCTCGTTTAGTTTCGACTTGTTTCCTCAAAAATAGTTTATTACCTCCCAAAAGTACCAGAAGACTCCCATACTATTTCCCTATTTACTTCTGAAGAATATGCTCTAACATTAAACATGGGAATAGTATATTCAGCTCGTGCTCAGATAGTCGTTCGTTTTAGCGGAAAAAATGAGGGGGTTCTGGATGGTAGATGAAAAGCGCCATGAGGTAGATGAAACCGAACAAATAATCGACGAGTTCAAACTTCGAATCGGACAGATTATAGGGCAACAAAGAAATACTCTGAAAGAACTGGCTGAAGCTGAGTCAGCCAGTATCATTGCTAACGCCCGCAACGAGGTATCCGGTATTACCGCAAAGGCTCACGAAGAAGCCTCCGGCATCGCTGCCAGCGCCCGTCAGGAAGCTGCCGGCATCGTTACCAAAGCGCAAGAAGAAGGGAAGGGAATCATTGCTCAGTCTTATCAAACTGGTGAAACAGTTATAGCGGACGCCAGGAAGTCAGCTGAAGAAAAGGTTGCCCTTATCATAGAACAGGCTAATCGAAAGGCGGAGAAGATTGCTCTGCAGGCTGAAGGCAAGGCAAAAGAGGATGCTAAACAAAAAATCAAACGTGAGGTAGAGCGGATAATTCAGACCACCCAAGAAGAGTCAGCAAAGCTACTGGCCCGGTCCAGGAAAGAAGCGGAACAGGCGTCTGTTACTATTCTTGAAGATGCCAGAGAACGGGCCAAAAAAGAATCGGACAGGCTAATCGCCGAAGCCAGGAAACAAACCGAGCAAATTGCTGCCGAGGTACTGGAGCGTACCGTGCGAGAGCAGGAACAGTTGATGGCCAGGTTTGTATCTGAGGCCACACAGCGGTTTTCGCAGGAGGTTGGACAGCTTTTTGCTGAAGCGACACTGAAGACAAAGGGAATCATCATCGAGTCTATGAAAGCAGTGCAGGGGAAACTAGTCGACCCGGCCAAAATAATGGCGGAAACAAACGTCAAGCTGGCACAAGCGGCGCAAGCTGATAGTCAAAAGCTCCCTGCGCCGGAAGGCCGGGGTAGTGTAGTATCCGCCCCGGAAAAACCCGTTCGGGAAGCAATAGTTGAATCTACTCCCAGAATAGAACCGGACCTGACTGCCAGACTTTTCCAGGGAGAAGTGGAACTGAACATCGTATCATCGTCTGACTATGCCCGTATTTTAAGAATCAAGAGATATGTGGCTCACATCCCCGGTGTGCGTCTGACTGGAGAATACGGTTCGTCAGATGGAGATACTACGCTTACGGTCAAAGTAATTGAGCCGATGCCTTTGCTGCGGATGCTAAAAGAGGCGCCGGAGGTAGAGACGGCGCTACTCATAAGGAAGAACATCAGGCTGGAGCTCAAGGCGGTGGAATCTGACGCTCTGGAGTTGAACCCGGCACCCAAACCGGCTTGAAGTGTGTCATAAACCGCGCAATTCCCCCTGCGCTCTTTACTTGCTTTTGACACGTGCGTGTGTTAAAGGCTATAATTTTTGTGGCGTTGGGGAATAGTCTAGTGGTAGGACAGCGGGCTCTGGACCCGTGAGGGAAGGTTCGAATCCTTCTTCCCCAGCCAACACGATCGTACTCGGTTTACTCCGGTTCGCTGCTTTTCTCAGACCCCCCGTCACCTCTATTTCACCACAATTACGTACTTCTGAGCTATTAATTACGTAGGTTTACGTATTTATTCCTCTGCGCCGCAGGCATATTATCCATTCTATGGTCGATTTATGACAAATGGAAACTTATAGACAAAATCAAGGAGGTCACTACATGGCAGTAAAAAAAGCGGCAACAGCAGAGAAGGCCCCCGCCAGGAAGGCTGCGGCAAAGAAGCCCACGGCAGGGAAAGCCGCAGTAAGAAAGGGAGCTTCTAAAGGCGATTCCTATGTCTGCGGCGTGTGCGGGCTGGCAGTAACAGTGGATGAGGACTGCGGGTGCGTGGATGTCTGCGACATTATTTGCTGCGGTGAGCCTATGAAGGCCAAGAAGCCCAGAGCAAAGGCCGCAACGACCAAGAAGCCCAGAGCAAAGGCCGGTGCAGCCAAGAAATAGTCGTTGTTGCTATAAATAAACATTAATCTGAAGTCTTGCATTGGAGTTGCCCATCGGATGGCGATGGGGACGTGAGTATGTCCGCTATCAAAAAGAAGAAAAGGAGGTAGCTGAGGATGTCGTCGTTCAAGTGCAAGGATATGGGTATGAAGTGCAAGTTCGAGGTAAAGACCGAAAATCAGGATGAACTGATGCCGATGATTGCCCTCCACGCCGAAAAATCACACAGCATGAAAGATATCCCGCCTGACATGATGGAAAAAGTTAAGAAAGTAATCAAGAAATAGCCATCAAAACAATCTCGCCAAAGTAAATAGGTTTCCCATAAAGGTGCGATGAGACGCGCTATCCTCTTGTGGGTTGCTTTGTTTCCTGCGCTATGTGATGCCAAACGCCTCTCGTTTTGAGAGCCTGCGTTCAGGTCTAAATTCCACACGCTTCTTAATGACGAACCTTCCCGTGTTGTCCTTTTTCTACCATCTTGATATAATACTATGGCTGAAGCGGGGAAAGCGCTTCTGATTCAGGTTTGTCCCTCAGCAATGTCAAGATGGCGCATTCGTCTAGCGGCCTAGGACACCTCCCTCTCAAGGAGGAGACCACCGGTTCGAATCCGGTATGCGCTAC
>JACPPQ010000100.1 GCA_016190925.1 Chloroflexota bacterium
AAGCGCTGGGAAGAAAAATACGGCAGGAGAAAGCCCCTGAGCTGGGCATCGCTACCTGGGAACTGGTCGAGGCGGCGGTCCGGGCGGGGAAGGTTGATAAAGCGCTGGAGCTCATCGAGTACGGCCGCTGGGAAGACAAGATGATGCATGATAGCATGTGTTCCTTCGTCGAGGATGCCCTCGCTTACGTAGCGGACAAACTCGGAGAAGAAGAGGTTTACAACATAGTCAGAAGGCGTTACGAGCCCAGGATAAAAAGCTGGCTGGCCGAGACACCCGGGACTGAAGAATCCCTCCAGAGGGGTGTCGAGTTCCAGAGGGGGCATGGCGGTGTAACCAGTGTTACCGAGGAGCCGGACAGGTATGTGGTGGTCTGCGACCCCTGTGGTAGCGGAGGCCAGCTTAAAAGGACAAAACAGGTCAGAACTTCAAAGAAGGCATATCCCTGGACATGGGGCAAGGTTGGTCTTCCCTTGTATTGCGTCCACTGTCCCGTGATGTGGGAGATACTTCCGATTGAGACGCGCGGGTATCCCATAAGGATAAGCGTCTGCGGCGAGAAGCCGGGCGACCCGTGTATTCATTATTATTATAAGAAACCAGAGCTGATACCGGAAGAATACTTCACCAGGGTGGGGAAAACCAAGAAGATAAAATAGTCCTCAGTTAGGTGCCAGCATTCAGCAGTCAGCTTTGGGGCAATGAGGGAGGACTGAAAGCTATAAGCTAATAGCTAAAAGCTGACTGATTATGTTACAATACATAATCAATTATTCGGCAGTGAGGCAATGCAGTGAAAGAGTCGATAGATAACTTCCTGAACTACCTCAAGGTGGAAAAAGGCTTCTCGGGGAACACATTGTCCGCTTATCGGAACGACCTTCAGCAGCTGTCCGGTTTCCTAGAAGAAGAAGCGGGGAAGCGCGGCTCTATGCCATCGTGGAGCAACTTCGGGAAGCAGGGAATGCTGCGCTATCAGCTTGGCCTTAAGGAAAGGAACTACTCTCCCGCTACCATAGCGCGCAAGGTAGCCGCTGCTAAATCCTTTTTCTCATTCCTGACATCCGAGGGCGTTATCAAGGAAAACCCCACAGAGAATGTTGCTTCACCCAAGGTCGCAAAGTCACTGCCGAAATATTTGTCGGTAAAACAGGTGCAACAGCTTATCGACCAGCCTAGCAGGCTGAATACTCACGAGGGGAAGCGTGATAAGGCTATGCTGGCACTATTGTGGGCCAGCGGTATGAGGGTAAGCGAACTGGTGTCGCTGAATCTCGGAGATGTGGATAAGGAAAACGGCTATGTCCGCTGCTTCGGCAAGGGGCATAAGGAGCGGCTTGTCCCCATATATCCCGAGGCAGCGCATGCGGTTGAAGAATATTTGAAAGAAGCACGGCCTCATCTGGCGCACAACAGCAACGAAAGGGCTTTATTCCTTAATCGCCGCGGTGAGAGGCTGACCCGTCAGGGTTTCTGGCAGATTCTCAAAGACTATGCCAAGAAAGCTGAATTAGGTTCGGTTACGGTTACTCCGCATACGTTGAGACACAGCTTTGCCACACACATGCTTAGCGGGGGCGCCGACCTCAGGTCGGTACAGGAGCTACTCGGGCATGCCAATATATCTACCACGCAGGTTTATACTCATCTCACATCAGACCATGTCCGGCGCACCTACAAAAAGTCCCATCCGCGGGCTGAGTAGTAGTAAAGCAATTCCGCAACGCAGGGCGTTGACCCCCGTATCAGGTACCATTCGGCTTCGCTCCTGCCTACGCACAAGGCTACGGCGGGCAGGCAGGGCAGGCTCAGGCAAGCTCCACGTGCGGCCTGCTTGCGCTAAAGCTTCAGCGAAGGCAAGCCAAGGGATTCTGTCCCTTTGGAAACCCTGTTTATCTTTTTACCCTTCGACAAAGCTCAGGACAGGCACTGCGCTCCACCTTCACTAAAGTTACGGATGGCAAGCAGGCGCAGGGCGTTTACTGACGTAAAATACAGCGTTCTAAAGCTGAAGTCGCCAGCATCAAGCAACACTACTCATGCCCAGGTAGCATCCGCCCCTGGTGTGCCTGTGCGACAAGTGAAGAACCTTACTAATCCCGGTTGTTGTCCTGAATGTGTCACTGAGATTGCTTCGCCCCGCCAAAGGCGGGCGGGTCTCGCAAAGACATAATGATGCACCGAAACTTATTGCGTTTGTATTAGCACACGAGTGCTTCATCACCCTCAAAAACAAGCTTCGTCCCCAGGTCCTTCGAGGCCTCATTCACGAAATCCAGTACTTCCTGGCCTTCTTTGCTCCCGCCCCGGAGAATCTCAGGCTGCCCCTTCTTGTTGATGAGTGCGGGCAAAATGGTTACCTTCTGAATGTGCTTGTTGGAAATGAGCAAGTTGACCAGTAACGTCTTCCTGGCATCCGGTTTGAAGGGGTAGGTGGGATACTCGGGGTCGGATTCCCACCGGTAAGCGGGAATGTCTTTCAGGATGTCACGGCGGATGGAACTGGTTTTCCACTGGCGGACAGCCACATCGAAGGCAAAGTTCCCCAGGCTATAAAAAATTGCCTTGCCATTGTAGACCTCGACTCCTTTGAGGATGTGGGCATGATGACCGATGATGACATCAGCCCCGGCGTCGATTGCCGCGTGTCCCACTTCTCTCTGGTATCCTGCCAACGCCACTGGAACGTGGTGCAGTCCCCAGTGCAACATGAGCACCACCATATCCGCCTGGGCTTTTGCTTTTGTAATATCATCCTTCATATCGTTCATGTCTTCAGAATAAGGGACGGTTATAATTCTGGAAGGGGTCCCGGGCTGGTCTGGCTCGATTGGCTCATATATCGTTCTCACTCTGATAGGGGAGCAGCCCGGCCTGTCGGAGAAGGCCGCGTAACCTGCTGGAAGGATAGAATTGTAAGCCAGGAAAGCCACGCGGACGCCTTTTTTCTCGACGATGGCCGGTTTCCTGGCTTCCGCCAAATCATTCCCGCCGCCTATCACCTGCAAATTGGCTTTCCTCAAATTCTCGATGTTATCCAGGAAAGCCTCCATCCCGAAATCGCCGGAATGGTTGCTGGCGACCGAGACCACGTCGAATCCGGCATAGGTCAAGCCCTCTATGTTGCGTGGATGGGCGCGCAGCGGGACTCTGGCTGCGACCTGAGGCTGTCCTTTTTCCGAGTACAGTGTTTCAATCTGGCAAATTGCTATATCGGCCTGGCTCAGGGTCGTCGCAGTAAGTTCGAAAATCGATTTTGGCTCGTCGCGGTTTACCAGCACATCACCAACTGCAATGAGGGTTACAGCATCAGTAGCCATTGCTTTCTCCTTTATTTCGATTACCCGAAAATACAGGTTTAGTTCGACTTAGGGGGATTTGAAATCCCTCTCAATCTCCCCCGTATTAAGTACGGGGCAGGCTCTTTGCGAAAGGGAGACGCTTGTAATTTCATCCTTCGGTGTTCGTTACAAGCGAGCATGGAGGACTCGTATGAAAAGTTCTTTTCAGGACTCAGGTTTTCTTGCCAACCATTCCGCTACTTCCGGTATCTGGCTCTTCTGCTCAGAGACGGCGTCCTCTTCACTGATTAATCTTGGCGGCAGCGGATTAATCTCGCGGTGATAGTCCGGTATCGGCCAGCCAACCCTTTTTCTCTCAAGGAAGAAGTGCGGCAGGAGCTGTTTCTTCAGTTCCAGGCCGATGTTGTAGTAGAAGCCGCTTGGCTTCAGTGGGGACGTCTTGATATAGCCTGCTTTTTCCGCCCCGCCTACCAGCGAGTCCCCTGCCTCAGTCCTGACCAGCATGGCCGAATAGTGAGGGAGTCTTCCCTTTCCTCCGGCCACGAATATATCGCCGATAGAGACATCGGCGAGCTCCGCTGAGAAATCCAGGCATACGGTGCATCTGTCTCTCCTCGTGCGCAGATTGATAGAGGTGCGTTCCTTGCCCGGGATTATTTTCTTTAGCCCGTCAACGGTTGTCACATACATATCCTCTGAATTCGGCCCTCCGCGGTACTCCAGCCTGGCAATGTTTGTCAGGGGGACACCGGCGAATTTGGCTATCAGGTGCCGGGTTGTCGCGAAGGAGAATCCCGAGCCGCAGAATAACCCGATGGCGAACTCGATGTTGCGTAACACGCTCCCGGGTTGGCCATGCATCTGCATCTTCCGCAGGGCATGAATGTGGCAGGGAAGTCCCACTATCCCCAGTTTCTTTATGCCTCGCTGCCTTGCCTCATTAAGCAGAGCATTGACCGGCACCACAACATACTTCGATTTTGCGCTATCAAGTATCTCCGAGCTTTTGGTGGCCAGCCTGGGGATAGCCCTCCACGGCTGTGCGGCGCTCATGCCGACACAGAGGGCGCCATCGATGATTCCGGCCTCAAGGGCGTATGTCAGCAGTGCAGTGGCGCAACCTCCGCTGGTGCCTGACTGTCTGATCAGGGGGTCACCGGCATATCCTATTAGTCGACTCCGCCAAACTCCGAGCGATTCTTCCTCCAGACTGCGCTCTCTTGAGAAGAGCATCCTTTCCATTTGAGGCATAGGAATGTCCTTGCCCGCGCAGACGAGGTGGCAAAGTCCGCATGGTTGGCATTCACCGCTCAACACCGGCTCTTCCATCTCGTAATCGAACTTGATGCACTTTGCCGGGCAAACGCCGATGCAGGCGCCGCATGCGGTGCACAGCCCCGCTCCGATAACTTCCCTGCGCAATGCATCAAAGCCTGAAGGTTTAGCTTTCTTATCAGGTGACATTTTTTCTCTTTCCCAGGTTCCAACTGGTGAACAGGACACAAATATGCTAAACGTCCCGCCTTCTGCTGTCAAGGCATGCGATGGAAAAAGGAGTTTCCCGCAAAACTGTCACCCTCCGCGAAGGCGGAGGGTCTAATAACGCATAAAGTAGATTCCCCGTTCCCGTATCAGGTACGGGGCACGTATAATGAAGTAGTAACGGTAATCGGGAGACCTCTTTCTTTGGGGCTGGGGACGAAGTACCTCTTGAGCCTGAATGGGGTTCCCATCTGACCTCTGATAAGTAATACGGTAGTTCCCTATGCCAGGGGACTCCTGATCCAGGCGTGCATGGTGGCAGATGGGGCAGCTCACGGTTACCGGAATAAATCAATGAAAGGAGTCTTAGTTGTTGCAACGTTTCCATGTAGGTATTGATGTAGGTAAAAGACATCACCATGCGTGTGTGCGAGACACGCTGACAGACCAATACACGAAGGTATTTTCTTTCACAGTGAACAGGAATGGTTTCGAGCGGTTCCTGGGGTTTTTGGAGCAGCAAGGGACAAAAGAACAAGTTCTGGTTGGTGTGGAAGCTAGCGGCCCTTATGCTACGACCATTTGTAATTTTCTGGCGGAGAGAGGATATTCGCTGGTTGAAATCAACCCGTTTCAAGCCAACGAATTCAGGAAGTCGCAGGGTAAGAAAGCCAAGACAGACCGGATAGATGCGCGTTCTCTGGCGGCTTTCCTGGCGGTTGGGTCTCATAAACCCTTGTCCTTTAGCAACCCGCTTCTGGAGAACCTGCGGGAATTGACTCGCTTCCGGGCTGACCTGCTTCAGGACCGAACCCGTCAGATTAATCGATTGCGGGAAACTGTCGCTGAAGCGTTTCCTGAATTGAATGCTCACCTGGCATCGCTCGACTCGCCGACGGCGCTTGCCTTGCTCATCGCTTACCCTGGACCACAAGCCTTGGCGCAAGCTAATGTCGCGGAGGTGGGTGCCACCTTGTCTCAAATTAGCCATGGGCGTATCAATCGTGCCCATGTGCAAGTTATTATCGACTGCGCTTATACCACAGTTGGGCTGCTGAAACGCCAACAAGCTCTGACTCTTAAACTGAGATTGCTGGCCGAAGCTATCCTTACGCTCAATACCCAGATCCAACAGGTCGAAGCCACCATCGAAGAACTTTTTTCCAAACTCCCTTATAAACCTTCTGACTTTCCCGTGGGCAGTATCCAATCGCTGGCAGGTATATTGGCGGAAATTGATGATATTCACCGTTTTGCCACTCTCAAGCAATTCCTGTCCCACTTTGGTTGGTGTCCGCAGACTTTTCAGACGGGTAGTTTCCGGCTTGACCACCCCCGTATGAGCCATGCTGGTAATCCTTACGTCCGCCGTATGATATGGCTGCTCGCAATATTGGCCGTAAAATCTGTTCGCCCTTATCGAGAGTACTTCCGCCAACGTACCGCCAACGGTAAGAAAAAGATGCATTCGATAGTTGCTGTCGCACGTAAAATTCTGTCTGTCATTTACGCTGTCCTTAAAACCGGCAAACCCTATAATCCTGAGTATGGAGGTCACAAGCAATCTAGCCTTTGCCAGGGCTTGACTTCCCTATAGTAATCAGGCTCTGAACGGTTCACCGTGAACGGGGCAAGCTATGAGCGGTTGCTAAATATCCTCCTCGTGTCATTCTTGATAAGAGCTAATATTAGGATTAGAATAATAT
>JACPPQ010000102.1 GCA_016190925.1 Chloroflexota bacterium
CCACAGGATTGTCATTCCCGCGAAGCTTGTCCCGTACTCCGATACGGGAGTGGGAATCCATCTAATACAAACGGCTTAAATAATGATGTATTTAATTGGTGGCACAGGCGTCCCTGCCTGTGCACGATGATTCAAATATTATGACGTTTGTATTAGTGCGAACGGGGTAGAATCCCGGGTCAAGCCCAAGAATGACAAAGATCTTAGATTTAGGAAAGCTTCGATTGAGGAGAGATTGGAAATTAATTGTTTTTGACCAAACAAATCGTGCGTGGGGATGGATATTTCGTGCCTGAAAAAAGGAATTGTTTCTGATTTTTTTATTTTGGGGATGGTTTGTTGAGGCCTAAACTTCCCCTGAAATAAAGCTCTTAATCTGGGCATAGGTGAAGACCGGGCCGTCCTTGCAGACATAGACATTGCCGATGTTGCATCGTCCGCACTTGCCCACTCCGCACTGCATCTTCTTCTCAAGAGTCGTAATCATATTTTCAGGAGTGAAGCCCAGCTTCAGCAGCGCAGGGAAAGTAAAACGAATCATGATGGGCGGCCCGCAGACGATTGCCACCGCGTTGCTGGCTGACGGGGCTACCTCCGTAAGCACGTTGGGCACAAGACCGACTTTTCCAGTCCATCCTTTGGCTTCCCTATCGATGGTAGTGACCAGCCCGATGCTCTTGTCCTTCTCCCACGCTTCCAGGTCATACTTGAAGCACAGGTCGGCGGGACTGCGCGCGCCATAGACTATATCGACTTTGCCGTATTTATCACGGTTATCGATGACATTCCAGATTAAAGACCTCAGCGGCGCAAGGGCGATACCTCCTCCTACGAAGACCAGGTTCTTGCCCTTCAGGAAATCGATGGGAAAGCTGTTGCCGTAAGGCCCGCGGAAACCTATCTCCGCTCCCACACCCAGGCGGTGTAGCGCATTGGTGACCTTGCCAACCCTCTGAAGGGCAAACTCAAGGTGGTCGCGGCGGGTGGGACTGTTGGAGATGCAGAACGTGGCCTCGCCGACGCCGAAGACAGAGTACTCGCCGAATTGCCCGGACTCGAAGGTGAACTCCTGCCTCAGCTTCTCGTCCTTGAAGTTGAAATGGAAGGTTCTCACGTTGGGGGTCTCGTCAATCACCTTCTCGATGACCGCGATGTGCGGCAGGTAGAGATTACCACCCGCGAGGAACTGCTTTCTATTGCTGATATCGATAGCGCCCATTACTTGCTCTCCACCCGCGCTTTGGCGGGCACGCTCTTTATCACCTGTGTAATATCCCAGTTCACCGGGCAGTTGCGGATGCAGCGACCGCAGCCGGTGCATGCCATCACGCCGTAGGTCATCGGGTAGTACTCATATTTGTGGGCCATCTTCTGCCTCACGCGCTTCCATTTCTCAGACCTGGGGTTCTCCATCGGCATCCTGGTATAACAGGAGAAGGCGCAACTATCCCAACCCTTGCACCTCACCCCGCACTGCTTATTCGTCTCGTCGTTGATGAAGAAGCAGTAGCAGGTGGGACACAGAAACGTGCAGATGCCGCAGCTGACGCACTTGGCGGCTGTCTTCTCCCAGAACTCCTTGTCCTCGAAGCTGGCGCGCAGCCTCTCTGTTATGTCAGAGGTGTCCACCTTGCGAGTCACCTTCCGCTCAGCCGCTTTCCTCGATTCTTCAGCCCTGGCGGCATCCGCTTCAGTGGCCTCTTCAAGACCGCCGGTTTTGGCAATCAAGTCTTTACCTGCATCAGTTACCGCTTCAACCAGGAATTGCTCTCCGATATCCGTAAGCATTATGTCAACTTTAGACGCATCGGAAGGCGAGCCGCCCATCGAGGTGCAAAAACAGCTATCATACGGCCGGGTGCAGGCCAGACCCACCAGCAGAGTGTTCTTTCTGCGGTTGAAGTAATACGGGTCTTCGTAACCATCCTCGAAGTTCTTGTCAAGAAGGGTCATAGCATTGGCATCGCACGGGCGTATGCCAAAGAGCAACCGCCTTTTCGAGTCGGCGGAAGGAGCTTCCAACTGCACCTTGCCCTTTTCCTTCTGGAAGCGGAACATCTCCTCCACCGGCGGAAGCATAGTGGACTTGGGCGGTATTACGGTGTTGCGATACCAATCGAGGAAACCGGTGTCCTTGCCATCCCATGGTAAAAACCTGGGATTATCCCCGTCTCTTGACGGGACAAATAGCTCAAACTCCTGGCTCCATTGCCCCAGGAGTTGGACTAAGTCTTTCTTGTTGATTTTCATGTTTGCCATATCTACCGTATAAGGCCCTCGGCCTCTTCTTTTTCGTAGTGGGTCATCAGGGAAGGCTCATTTTTGTCCATCCCCGTCTTGAAATCGAACAGTTCCCCGACGATGTCATACATCTCTCTGGTCAGGGCTCTCAGCGGGATTTTCACCGGGCAGGCGCGCTCGCACTCACCACAATCGGAGCACCTTCCGGCAACATGGATATTGCGCACCACCTGGAAGAGGAGATTGTCCTGCCAGTTGGCTGTCGGCTCCACCCATTTCGGCTCCGTCTCCTCGACAAAGCACCGCTGGCAGAAGCAGGCGGGGCAGACGTTGCGGCAGGCATAGCAGCGGATGCAGCGACTGAACTCTTTCTTCCAGAACTCCCATCTCTCCTGGGGGATTTTACCTTTCAGATTGTCTATGGCGGTATAACCCGCATCCTTTTGACCGATTGGAGAGGTGGGTGCGCCGAGAAGTATATCATATTCTTTGGGCGTGGGAAGTTCACAGGCAAGACACTTGTCAAAAGCAACATCGGCAATGGGAAATTCGCGCTTCTTGCCGTCGACCGTGACAAATACCTTATCGCCCTCGCGCAATATGTCATCCAGTTCATCCCTCTCCCTGCCAACCAGCTTTTCCACCTTGCTGAGGTCAATGAGGCCCTCACAGGGGACACCCAGGATGACCACGTTTCCCCTGGCTACCTTATTGTCCTGGATGAGGCTGACGAGGGAACGGCTATCGCAGCCCTTGACCACAATTCCAACACGCCCTTTAAGCTCGGTGAGAAACTTGGCGAGGTTGTTGACAATGAAGGGATTAACCACCAGGCGGTCGACATCGTTCTTGTCCCTGGTGAGCAACGGGGTAGTGGTAAATTTAAGGCTGCCAGGCTCGTAGCCGAAAATATAATCGACCTTGCCCTGTTCCAGCAGGGCCCTGGCCTCACTTCGAAGCTTCTGTTCCATTATTCTCTCGTCTATCTTCAAACAGCCGGTTAGGACCTGTCTTCTTCAGATTATCTGTCACATCAGCGACTGTAGCGGCAAACTTGTCCCCTTCAGAGGCCGATACCCAGCTTGCCTGGATGCGCTCCGGCTCGACACCCATATACTCCAGGAACTTTTTAGTGATGGCCATTTTCCGCCGGGCGCGATAGTTCCCCGTCTGATAGTGACAATCGCCGGGATGGCAGCCGGATACCAGAACTCCGTCGAAGCCCATGCGCAGACCTTTGAGGACAAATAGGGGGTCGACTCTCCCTGAGCAGGGGACCTTGATAACGCGCACGTTAGGGGGATACTTCTTGCGACTGGTGCCGGCAAGGTCAGCCCCGGCGTAGCTACACCACTTGCAGAGGAAACCCACTATCTGCGGGTCCCATTCCGATTTCTGTTCCATAAAACTCCGTTGAGGAAGTCAGTCTTTTTCCACCTTTAGTCTAACACAGACAGTTGATTCGGCTCAAGCTGTTTTAATTGCCAAGAGCTTCTCATGAAACGCTAACCTCGTCACATTGACAATGATTGGTTGTGCTACCTCAGATGGAATTAAGATAGTGCAATCACAATCACCCCAAAAGACGATAAGGGGCGGCAAGTATCTTTGACAAACAGAGTGAAACGAGAAGTGCAATCCCAATTACCCCGAAAAACCCCAGCGGAGCGTATTGTGCTATCGGAGTCAGCCAGTCTGTTTCCTCCACTAACACTGACCGGTCAGCGGCCGGGTCTGCCCTGATACCTGCAATGTCAGGGCCAGCCCCTACGCCTGGCGGTGGGGACTGCGCTGGCGAGGAGCCAGGAAGATTGCCTGCAAGAATGCTGTTTTCTACTGACGTAGGAGGACTTGCGAGCGCCGGTTCGGGTGCGGGGGCGGAATTCATATCATGGGTCTCCATACTAAGTGATGTAGTTTCAGCGGATGCAGAAGCGGCAGCGGGCGCGCCAACTTCATCAGCAACTTTAACGTTCCCGGACTGTCCGCTGTGGTAAATGCAGTGGTAGGAGTATGAGTCGGGCTGGTCAAACGTAAAAGTAAAGCTCTGTCCCGGCTTTAGCATGCCTGAGTCGAACAGTCCGGTGTCGCTGGTCACCGTATGGGGAAGGTGGCCGGTATTCGTCCATTTTACAGCCGTGCCCTTTGCCAGAGACATAATGCCCGGACTGTAAGTGTTATCACCTATGGCAATACTCTGCTCTGTAGGCTTCGTTGCAGTTGAAGCGTTCGAAGAAGCCATCTGCTCGGGCTGGGAAGCGGTTGTTCGAGACCTGTCGCTAACAACTACCGTCCCGGACTGACCTTCGTTCGACGTGCTGTGGTAGAGGTACGTGCCCGGATTCTGGAAGGTGAATGTGAAACCTTGTCCCGGATTCATAATACCCGAGTCGAAAAATCCGGTATCACTGGTTACCGAATGCGTGGCATGGCCGATGTTGACCCAGGTAACGGCAGTTCCAGTATTGACTGACAAGATAACGGGAAAATACACATTGTCTGCGACCAGGACGCCGTTGCCTCCCTGCGAGACCATTACTACGGCAAAGCCGGCAGGAGACGTGGTCTGCATCTGCTGATTAGCCGAATTCTGCGATGCGCCGCTACCGCTGACCGTGACCGTGCCGGACTGGCCGCTGTGGAATATGCAATAGTACGGATACGTGCCTGGATTCTGGAAGGTATAGGTGAAGCTACGTCCAGGAGTCAACATTCCTGAATCGAGCAGTCCGGACTGGCTGGTCACTGAATGCGGCATGATGCCTGTATGCATCCAGGTAACTGTTGTGCCAGCCATCACCGACAGGTTGGTGGGAGAAAAGAAATTGTCACCTATCTGAACTGTGTTTGGTGCCAGTGCCGAGGGCGGAATGGGCGCAGACGCTGGTGGGGGCGTTGGAGCAGGTGCCTGGGCTGGTGGGGGAGTAGATGGGTTTACGGAAGTAGTTGTGTCGCCGCCGGTTACCGTGATTGAGCCAGTCATACCGTTATGGAAGATACAGCGATAGGAATACGTACCTGCCGTCTGGAAAGTGAAGGCATAGCTCGCGCCGGTATTCATTGTTCCCGAGCTAAATATTCCCGTATCGCTGGTCACGGTATGCGGAGACCGCCCGGTGTTGGCCCAGGTTACGGTGGTGCCGGCAGCCACCGACATTATGGCCGACGAAAAGAAATCATCGCCTACGTTTATTGCCAGGGTCGTTGGGACTGGCGGAGCAGGAGTGGTATCAGGTGGTGGGGCGCTTGTCGAGCCGAGGACGGTGATTGTGCCCTTATAGGAAGAGGTCGGGTCTGAGTAGGGGTAGTTGCCAGAAGCAGCGAAGGTATAGCTGAACTTACCGCCCTTAGGAATTGCCCCGGAGGTGAAGACGCCGGTGTCGCTGACGACAGAATGCGCCGCATCTTCACGGTTTCGCCATTCAACCGTAATTCCGGGCTGAATGGATATACTGAAGGGCTCAAATCCCCCCTTTATGTCGACTTGAACGGTGTTACCGGCGTAGGCAAAAGAACTGACGCCAGAGACTATCTGAAAAACCGAGAAAAGTAAAACCAGACTTATCTTTGCGAAAATATCGAGGAAAAAAGACTTCTTCATCATCCCCCCCCAACCCCCAATAAAACAAATCAACACGCATGCGACAAACTATTCAAATTTATTATAATGTGTCTCACACGATTGTTCAAGTGTAATTCACCGCCAAAAAATATATATAAACCCCGTGTGCATGCTATACTGGACTCAACTATTTTCGTCCTCCCGCACCGGAAGGTCACTTTGCGGTCTGTCAGCAGCCCGGCTCACCGGGATGACCGCAGCAGGACTGCCTTTTCCAGAATTTGATAGACGTATTCCGAAATAGAAAATACAGTTTCCTGTGTAGGGGCATGGGGGCTGACATATTGGTAAAGAAAGCCTTGAACACCGACATTTTCAGCCTCCTTAAGGTTACTCAAATATGATATTTCTTCCTGAACCGCACCGGCTGGGACTCGCCTGAGGTGAGTTTGGCCGATAGAATAAACGAACGAAAACGCTAATCGTCTTTGTCGCCCGATTTTCTCTTATGTTCGTCCCGGTCTTCGTCCCTGTCCCTCTCGCCGCTTGAGGATTTGGAGTCTTTCTTGCTCTCGGAACTATTTTTACTTTCGCCGGACGGCGACTTCTCATTCCCGTCGTCGCCGTCATCCTTCTTCTTCTCAGCGGAACCGGTCTTTTTGCCTTCATCCGGCTTGTCGTTCGGAGACTGCGATGCAGCACCCTTGCCATCTTCTTCCTGGTGAGATTTGTCTTTTTTCGATTGCTTCGGCTCGTTCTCCGTATAGACCGCACCTGCATGCAGCTTGCCGTCTTTGATTTTCACATCACGGATGCTGACGTCGTCTCCCTTAGAGAGTTCAGACAGCGCCAGAGCTTTCCCATCCTGGCCCTTGACCGATGCTTCACCTACATTGACCTTGACTTTGGCGCCGGCGATATCCACGATAATAGCCTTGTCATCGCTGTTTACTCTATCCACAGTTCCGGGGATACGGACTTCCCTGCGCCCGTCATCCTCACTCTGCGACTGGCTGACAACCAGGCTGCCATTTTGAATTGCACCCTCGAGCTGCAAGTCCCTTCCCCGTGGGGGAGGAGTCACGTCGGGACTGGTAACGGGAACACCGCCGACATACCACGTGGTTCCATCGGAGCTTGTCCCGCCAAAGATGCCATTAACTTTTACCTGGCCAGTCGTATCCGCATCATGTTCAACTCTGACCTTGCTCAGGTACACCCGGTTGCCCCATACAATTCCCTCAATCATTAGATTGTCGCCCACCCGAGGGGCTACCTGGAGAGAGGAATTAATGTTCCTGAGAGACAGCCCACCAATGTTCCAGTTATCACCTTCAGCATTCATAAGGACGCCCTCGAGCTTGAAATAAGACGTTTCCAGTTCATCCTTCAAAACCGAAGGGGAATCTTTGAGAAACGACGGATTGCTGTAAGCCACCCGCGCCACCAGACCTGCCCGTCGGGTGACATCGATAGCCATTTTCAGGCCATCGTCGGAATTGGCCGAGGTTATCTGGCTGAGTTTCACTTCCTGGCTCACGGCAGATGCGGAAAGCCGGGACAGCAGTTGTCTGGTATCCTCCCCATTCGTCATGCCTATCTGCCCGACAGCAGAATCAATCTGGCTGGCGATGGCTCCAAGAGCCGAAGTGCTTAATGTCCTGCCGAGATTTGATTGTGTGACAACTTCATCAGCACGCCGCTCTGCCAGCTTCAAGTGCAGCCAGGCTCTGGCTTCGTGTCCCTGAGCCAAGGCAAGCTGAAGACCCTCCACGCCAGTTTTCAGAGGATATAGCATATCATCCGGCAGACTTCCCTGGGACGCATATACCGTTCCGCCACCGCCAATTACCACTATCGATGCGAAAATAGCGACGGCAACCGAAAATCGCGGTTTAGCTAACAAGAAAGCTGGCTTAAGCCAATCGGAAATAGCAGGTCTCCCTGCTCGTGTCGGGGATGGTTCCATCGCCTCGAGTAGTTTTCTCCTAGCACGTTCCCTGAATTCCTGAGACGCGGTCGCCTTTTCAGACCGTATGCTCGTAGCTATCTTCAGCAGCGGCTGCAACTCCTCGCCAAGCCAGGGATACCGTAGCAGGCACTGCCGCATGGTGCGCCTTCCCGACAGGATTTCATCAATGCACTGGGCTAGGATGTCTTGCTTCTTCATCCAATTACTCTTACTCCAGCCAGTCCGAGCTTTCTCCCAGCATACGTTTAAGCTCTTTCAACGCCCTGAACTGGATTACCCTTACCGCACCTTCACTTTTATTCAGCGCGCGGGCAATCTCTCCGTAGCTGAACCCATCAATGAAACGCATCAAGATTACCTTTTGCTTTTCTCCTTTTAGTTTCGCAACCATGTTCCGCAAACGGCTTTGATTGAGGCTGTTCTCAGTGATTGCCGCGGGGTCGCAATCTTCAGCAGCCTGAACGATACTCTCTATCTCCTCAAGAGGAACGTGGTTCTTTTTTGCCTTGTAGTGGTCGACTATCAGGTTATGGGCAATAGCAATGAGCCACGCCAAAAATGGTGCGCCTGTTTTCTTATATTTGGGAATGCCTTTCCAGGCTTTGATAAAGACTTCCTGGGTGATATCTTCGGCATCGGCAGGATTGGATACTCTATAGTAGATATGATTGTAGACTTGATTAATATAGAGGTCATACAAGATGGTGAATGCTACCTTATCACGATTGGTTGCGCGTTGGAGTAAGACATCCTCGGATTGTCGCGAATGCACTCCGACTCCGTATCGTACGGAGTCCCTCTCCCCCAAAGTCCAGGCAGACAGATTGGCGCCAGAATCACGCTTCAAATAGCAATCCTTCACATCAGCAGCTAGTGCCGGGCAAATAGCAATGTGTCCATTATAGCACTCGTCTGGCCGTATGTGAACCAACCGCTCCCACCTTAAAATTACACAGTAATTGTGCATTCGCCGTTTCCGGATACCAGGGCTTTTGGTCCTCCAAACAAGCAACGGGTAAGAAGCCGTGAGGATTTTCATGAATTCCCCGGCGCTTACCCTGGAATCTTCATCCACATCTGGCAGGGAAGCCGGGAGGATTTCCTCGGTTGAAGCCTCCGTCACCACTTTCCTCCCCCCTCCCGGCTCCTCTCGCCACCCACTCAACCACCCCTCCATATTTTCTTTCCGCTCTCGCCTGCTTCTGCCTCCACTCACACCGCTGGAAGAGAATACGGAAAGTCTCAACAATCACTCTTCACAATATAAACAGCAAAAACTTAACAATTGTTACAAAATACTGAGAAATTCTCCAGTGAGGGAAAGGAAAATAATTTGCCATGCGCCTACGGCGGACCCGCGAACGATGAAAACGTTGTAGGGGCGGGTCTCGGACCCGCCCGCCCTGC
>JACPPQ010000105.1 GCA_016190925.1 Chloroflexota bacterium
GAGGAAATCTCGCATCCTGGTGGTGGACGATGACCTGGACCTGCTGCGCATAGTAACGCGCACGCTCGAACTGGAAGGCTATGAAGCCTCTCCGGCGGCCGGTGGGAAATTTGGCTTAGCTTTGTTTCAAGAACAAAAACCGGACCTGGTTATCCTTGACATCATGATGCCTGACATCGATGGCTATCAGGTGCTGAAGCAAATCAGGGAGCATTCAAATGTTCCCGTAATCATACTTACAGCAATAAAGGAAACGGACTCCGTGCAGAAGTCTTTCGGGCTGGGGGCGGACGATTATGTGATAAAGCCCTTCTGCACCCATAAGCTCCTGGCCCTCGTCAAGGCTAAGCTGAAGGGCGCTTCTAAAAAGGCCTCCGGAGTTTGTTGAGTTCGTGAGTTCCATTTGACAAAGACCCTCCCTTCATATTAATTTATTGAAGTCCCGCAACTTATCGAGAAGAAGGAGAGGTCAAATGGAAAAGAAGCTAGAGACCACCAGCCTGCTGGCAAAATTCATCCTGGATACCGGATATAAAGACATTCCCAAAGCAACAATCGAGTTCTCCAAGCAACTTATCCTGCATTGTGTGGGCGGATGCCTGGGAGGCACTACTGTGCCCTCCAGCAAGACCATCATCGACTTTGTTAAGACGACAGGCGGCGCTCCCGAGGCAGCGGTCATGGGAGCAGGGTTCAAGAGCTCTGCGGTAAACGCTGCGTTCGTGGGTGGGTTCACTCCCCATGCCATCGAAGTAGAAGACGGCTCCTGGCCGGGCGCCGCCTCTCCTATTACGGTTGTGCCGGCCTCTTTTGCCCTGGCAGAAAAATTGAACCTGACGGGAAAGGATATCATCGAGTCTTTTGTCATCGGCTTCGAAGTCCAGGGGAAAATGGCGGCGGCGTGTCCGGGCGGACATACCAAGGGGGTATCCCTTCTGGCGGCAATGGGCGCCTTCGGCGCTGCGGCGGCCGCAGCCAGGCTGATGAAGCTGGACCTGCCGCAGACCCTCAATACCCTGGCAATCACCGCCTCCCAGGCAGCCGGGCTTACGGACGCCTCCGCAGGGTTCGGGACACACTATTTCCAATCGGCGGCTTCCTGTCGCAACGGCCTGACGGCAGCCCTCTTCGCCAAAGCGGGACTGAACGGACATCCCAAAGCCCTCGAAATGAAACACGGCTTGCTGGAACTGCTCTGCGGTGAGACCGGGTATAAACCGGAGATGATTACCGGAAACCTCGGCAAACCGTGGCACGTGATGGAGATACGGGTAAAGAAGTACCCCATCTGCACCCTCAATCACCGCATCATCGATGGCGTCCTGACGATGGTCAATCAGCACGACATCAAGCCGGAGCAGGTGGAAAACATCGAGGTGGGTGTGAACAGCGCGCTGCCGCGCATCCTGGCCTACCCCGAACCAAAGAACCAGGATGAGGCCCAGTTCAGCCTGCCCTACACCGTAACCGCAGCAGTGATGGCGAGGAAAGTAGACATGGATGAGCTGACCAACGCGAAGGTGAACGACCCGAAGCGCAAGGAGTTCATGAGGAAGGTCAAGACCGTTGTCCATCCGGAATGGGACGCAGATGTGACGACGACCACCAATCCCTACCTTGCAGGCATCAACCCGGTGGCAATCAGGCTGAAGGACGGCAGGGAGTACAGGAAAGACTGCGCTTATGCCAGGGGCGGACCTGAAGAGCCGCTGGCGCCGGAGGAGATGGTAGCGATGTACAAGCCGCTGGCGAAGCTGGTCCTGCCTGATAAGGACGTGGAAAAGACGGCTGACATGATGATGAACCTCGAGAAGTTGACTGACCTGAAGGAGCTTAACGCCCTTTTGCTGGGGAAGCCTAAAAAGTAGACATCTCTAACGATACGAAAGAGACTCATGAGAGGGGGCGCAAGCCCCCTTTTCCTGTTTATGCCCCTGCCCAAACGTTTGCAACCCTGGTATTTGGTCCTTCAGCCGACGGATGAATTTACGTAGAAATGGTGTGTCAGAAGAACGAAATCTCCCGATGAAATGTCGTTGCGAATCCTTCCGCAGAAGGATGAAGCAATCTCGGTGTTTGACTTAAGAAGACCGAACGGTTTTCACACGACTACAATAGGGATTGCTTCGCTGGTCCTTCAGTTGAAGGACCGCTCGCAAAGACGCCTTAGCGATTTTTTCAGCTTTCACGGGTGCACCCTCAGGCGCATGACAAATTGTTTGGCATTTGGAGCTTGGAATTTATCTGCCTGGAACTACTTCTGAATGCTTATTTTGTATAGCAGGGGATGCCCCAGCGGGCTTTGCACGTAATCTTTGACATACGGCTTGACCAGCACATAACTGCGACCGAAGAAAAGCGGCAGCGTGGCAGCATCCTGCACCAGCATCCGCTCCGCGTCCTGGTACATTTTCAGCCTGGTATCCGGGTCCTGCTCGATGGCTGCTTTGTCCAGCAAGGCATCGAACTGCGGATTGCGGTAACCGCCGGTGTTGTTTTGCACGCCGGCACGGAACAGGATGTCCAGAAAGTTCTGCGGGTCGGGATAATCCGCAATCCAACCGTTCTGGAATAGCTCGTTTTTTTCCTGGTTCAGCACATAAGAGTACACTTCCGGTTCGAGTTGCCTCACCGTGACCTCCACGCCCAGGTTGCGCTTCCACTCCTCGATGACGCCTCCAAGCAGGCCCGATACCATTCCGCCCCAACCGGACGTGGTCAGGACGATAGGGGGCAACCCGGACACATCGCCGTATTTCGAGGCCGCCATGAGGGATTTGGCCTTCTGGGGGTCGAACCGCAGTCCCTGAAGATTGGCGTCATGTCCCGGCATTCCGGGCGGAAGAATCCCGTAAGCGGTTGTCACCGTGTCCTGGAGCGCGAGCGTATTCACCCTCTCCCTGTCCACCGCATAGGTAAACGCCTGGCGGACTTTTGCATCGTCAAAGGGTGGCGCGGAGGCATTGAAACCGATGTAGAAGAAACTCAGCTCCGGGAAAATCTTAAGCTCTTTTGAAGCGGGGTTATTAGGGTCGGTAACCAGTCCCATGTAGGCGGCTCCAACATCGGATACATCGATGCTCCCCTCCTGGTATTGCTGAAGAGGATTGCCGCTGAACAGCTTGAATACCACTTCGCTCAGCCTGGCCCTTTCTCCGTAGTAATGGTCGTTGTGCTGCAGCACCAGAAGCTGGTCCCTCTGCCACTCCTTGAGCTTGAACGGGCCGGTTCCATTGGGGCGCTGCCACCACTGGCTGCCGGATTCCACGTTTGACCGGTCTACCACAAAGCCGGTGGGATAGGCCAGCTTGCTCAGGAAATAGGCTTTCGGCGCATCTATCCGCACCTCGATGGTATAGTCGTCCAGCACACTGACGCCGCTCAATGCCGGAGTCCTGCCGGAGAGCACGTCTTCCGCGCCCACAATATCGTTCAAATAGGTCCCTGCCGTAAGAGATTGAGTCGCGGGATTCAACGCCCGTTCCCAGGAATATTTGAAATCGGATGCTTTGACCGGCTTTCCATCGTGGAACTGCACATCCCGGCGCAGATGGAAGGTGAACGTCCTACCGTCGGCGCTCCTGTCCCACTTCTCTGCGATGTCCGGCACCACCTTGAGGTCATCATCGAACCTGACCAGTCCACTGAAAAGCTGGAGTATGTAGGAGCCGGACGCCGCTTCAGCCGACGTTGCCGGGTCGAGGGTCAACGGGCCCACGTCCGTGAGGTTCAGAGTACCGGAACCCGGTGTTGGTGGTCGTGGAGGAACGGGCACAGGTGTTGGTGTTGGCGTTGGTTTCGGAGAAGGGACAGGAGTGGGCGTCGGGGTAGGAGAGGGAGTCGGTTCCGGAGTGGGAACAGGAGTGGGTATGGGAGTAGGAGTAATAACAGGCGCTGGAGAAGGAGCAGGCTGAGGTGAAGGTGTGAGCGTCGGGGTTGGAGTCACAGCCGGCGCGCATGCCAGCATGGTGGCAGCCAGCAAAACCAGAGAGAGAACCGGCAAAAGGATTCTGCTGCGTGTGTTTTTTAACGGCAGTTTAAGCTTCAAAACAACCTCCACGCGTCAGGCGATGGTAACCCGACTACCTAACACCCATCCCACTGGATTCCGGCTCCCGTATCGGAGTACGGGACAAGCTTCGCCGGAATGGTTGGGGGATAGTTCGTACTCTTTTTCTATGGCTATGCCCCTGCTAATGCCAAATTAAGTTCCCGTTGCGGTAGGAATAGCGTCTTGACCGGCTTGAGGCCGATGCTCTCCCGCCAGAGGGCGTCCAGGCCATCCTGGTCGAAGCCGTAAACCTGCTTCAGAGCGCCGTCATAGGTGCTCCCCCGGCGAAAGGTATCCAATAACTGCTGCATCTTCTCCTTGCCGTACTTCTGGATAAGGAACGTGACGATGCTGTTGCTCTGGGCGTATGATATGTAAGCTTGTAGCGGTATGGCGGAGAAGGGACTGGACAGGCTGCGGACCGAGAATAGCATGTTGTTGTTAATGGCATAGGTAAGCGCCGCCTGATAGTCGGGAAGTTCCGGTCCTTCGCCATACGTTGCCAGGCCTTCATTCAGCCACACCGGCAGCCCGGCATCATAGCTATTGAAAGTCACCTGCCCCACGAGCCAGTGCGTCAGCTCGTGCGGGACAGTCCTTATGCCGTAGCCCAACTGATTTGTCGGCACTCCAATAGCAATAATGTCAAAATTTGTAAAAGAGACACCGCCTTCCCATTGCGGGGCAAACAGGTGTGCTCCCTGCAGGTCCCCGGCACTGGCATAGATATAGATACGGACGCGGCGCTGGGGGACGGCTCCGGTGTCGTTCTGAATCTTCTGCAACCCCTGCTGTGCGGCATTCATCAGCGCATTGGCAAAATTACGGTCGCCGCTATACCACAGCAGCGTTACGGGGCCGGTAGTAATAGATTGCCACTGATACCTGTTATCATCGAAAGAGGTGGTGGAGCGGGTTGTCTGGGAGCGTTTACCAGATGCATCTTCAGCCGTCCACCAGTATTCCACCCGCGCCCCCGGCGGAAGTCCGCCCTTCCTCATATCCCATAGCCACCGGGTATCCACTGAAGGGGCAGGACTGAACTGCGCCCAGCCTTCGCTGACCACTTTGGCCAGGTTCTGCCGCTCTACCGTGTAGTTTAGCCTGAGCTTAACAATATCGATACTGCTTTGTGCTTTTACTTTGAAGGTCATCGAGTTTGGAAAAGCGGTCTCCACCGAACTACTCAAGGTGATAGCGGATTGAGCGGTTACCGGAGAAGGAGAGACTACCGGAAACGGCACAACAGCCAGGCCGGCCAGCAATAGCCCCAGAAGGGCTGAAACCACCAGCTTTTTTGGACTTTTCATTTACCTTTTCCTGTGTGCTTTCGCTGTTCCAAGGGGAGTTTATATATTATTTTGCCTACCGCCGCAGCCGAACAGCAATACGTAGACCTACGTAGTTGTGCGGAAAAGTTCCCTGATTCTTTCCGGGGAAGGAGGAGGATAATAAAGTTGCCAAATACCTGGAGATTCTACCCTTTGGTAAAGGCGACGTAAGGAGGATTTTCGCATAAAATCCCTCTCGCTCTCCCTTTACGAAAGGGAGACGATAACTAATATAGCGCGAATTATAAGACCATTCTATTTTGAGATTGTTAGTAACTCAAAAGTCAAAACCATAACTAAAAAACTAAAAATTATCATCTCCAGCCGAGGCGAGTCCCGGCCCCTGGTATGGAAAAAGGAAGGCGGGCGGGTTTGAAACCCGCCCCTACGACATTTTCATCCCTGTGCAGAGGCTTGCAGGCACGGAGGCCTGCATTACCAACTGCTGATGACTCGTTTTCGGACAGCCTCAGACTTAAAAAAATGCTGAATTATGTGAAGAATTTCCGATTCAGGACGCTCATATTTTTCTGGCAAGCTCCGATGCGCCGTGAATTGCATGCATGGTGTGCTTGGGCTCGACACAGTCCCCTATCGAATAGACCTCTTTGACCTTTCCCTCAAGGGCCTGTTTCAATGGATTGTACGGCATCCTGCTAAGGGCAATCAACACGGTATCCGCCTCGATAAGGCGTCCGTTCCCCTGTTTATCGACGGCAACCACGCCATGCTTATTGATTTCGGTCACTCTGGTGTCGGTCAGGATGGCAAGCTGCGACTCCCGGCTGAACAGCGCCAGAGCCGGTTTACGCTGTCGTGTCAGGTAGGGAGCATTGCCCACCTCCGCGGATTCCTCGATAAGCGTGACTTCTTTCCCTTCTCTTCTGAGCGATATGGCCGTTTCCCAGCCATTCCCGCCACCGAGGACGGCGACTTTCTGTCCTGTCTTTAGCTGGCTCTTAAGGTAGTCATCCAGGACAATGACATTGCTGCCATCGATTCCGGGGAGCTTTGGAAGTGCTGGCACGGCGCCGGTGGCAAGCACCACAACATCCGGCTTTTCTTTTTCTACCATCTCCGGCGTGACCTCGGTGCCGGTAACCACCTTTATCTTCAGTCTCTTCATCTCGTTTGTCAGCCACAGGACTGAGTTGATGAGGTCGCGGGTGTTGAGGTGGGGTATCCTGGAGGCCATTGAAGCTACTGAGCCACCGAGCTTGCTTTCTTTCTCATACAGCGTCACATGGTGTCCCCTGAGGCAGGCAATGCGGGCGAGTTCCATTCCGCCCACTCCTCCCCCTGCCACCATCACTTTCTTGGGTGCGGCAGCAGCCTTAATCTCCGTCTGCGACCCGGGACGGCCTGCGTCATAGTTCTCGGCGCATTTGGTGGCCTCACTGAGCAGCATAGTGAAGCCCATGCAGAGGTCGCAGCCCATGCAACGGCGAATTTCGTCTGTTCGACCCTCGCGGGTCTTGATAGCAAACTCCGGGTCGGCTATCACGCCGCGGCACAGCGAGACTATGTCCGCTTTGCCCCTGGCGATGATATCTTCCGCAAGGCGGGGGTCATTGATTCTGCCAGCAGTCACTACCGGGATGTTGACCACCTTCTTGATTGCCGCAGCGAGGTCAGTAATGACTCCCCTGGGGAAATAGAGCGGCTGGATGGCCATGAATATCCTCTCCCTGGCACCAGCCGATACATCAATCCAGTCCAGGCCGGACTTCTCAAACACGGGGGCCATCTTCACCGACTGCTCGATGGTGATGCCGCCTGGAAAGAAATCGCTGCCGTTCATCCGCATACCGAGAGCAAAGTCAGGGCCCACGGCTTCCCTGGTCTTTCGTATCACTTCAACGGTAAAAGTGGTCGGGTCTCCATATTTATCGGTGCGGTGATTGGTATAGTGCGCCTGAAACTGGTTGAAGATAAAGCCATGGGCGCCGTGCCACAGGAACATATCGTAGCCGGCCTTCTTGAGCCTCATAACCGCCGCGACGTAGTCGTCAATGAGTTGCTCCACTTCCATGGTGGTCATAGCGCGGGGTTTATTGCTTCCATCCGGCGGGTAGTCGACAACCCCTCCATCGGGCAAGGGAGCCGAAGGCGCAACGGGGGTCAGACCAGTAACCACCTTTTGTGCCGTCCTCCCGGCGTGAACGAACTGCATGCAGGCGGGAAGTCCGTGCTTGTGCATGATATCTGCTATTCTTGACAAGCCGGGCACGTGCCCATCGTGAGCGCAGCCCAGGAAATTCCAGTAGGGTTTGCCGTCATCCCGGAAATATGTCGCTTCTCCGGGCACAAGCCCCCACCCGCCGCTGCACCTGCTCTCATAAAGCTCAAAAGTCATGTCGGTGGGCGTGCCATCATTGTTGTTCACGAAAGTCTGCGTTGGAGCGCAGAACAGCCGGTTTTTGAGCTCGAATTTGCCTATCTTTATGGGCTGAAACAGGTGTTCGAACATGGTACCCCTTTGAGAAAGCGTTCCTGGCGGCATAAATCAATGGTATATTCTGTTCTTACCGACGAGATTGCTTCGCCTCACGATTCGCTTGTTCCGACAAGCTCAACAATCGAATTCGTGATGGTCTTGCCTTGCCACCGGTCAGTTGTTACATTTCCCTTGCTACGTAAGCGCCTTCGTAAACGGCTTCCCTTGCTGTGCGCGGCTGCAAACAATCGCCAACGAAGAGGAAACCGGGAAATTTCTCTTTGGCGGCACGGAAGAAGCCTCTGTTGGGCGTAGCGCCGGTAGCAAGGACCACATTGTCGCATTTTTCAGTCCAGGTCTTGCCCCACGTCCCGACCACCGCCTCGCCAATCTTGATTTCGAAGACCGGGGTGTTGGCGAACAGTTTTACTCCTTTGTCGTTGAGGCTCTTCAAGAGGTAGCGCCTCTCGTTTTGCTCCGAGTCCTCGGCAATGGTGCGCCGCCTGCCGCAGACCACCACCTCATGCCCTTTCTCGGCAAGGAACTCGGCGGTTTCACACCCTACTTTAAGTCCCCCGATGACCAGTACCCGCTTCCCCAGCTTTGGTCCCTGGCCCTGAAGGACATCCCAGGCTGTGACCACATGCGGTTGGTTTACCCCCACGACGTCAGTGGGTATGAGAGGAAGAGCGCCCGTGGCAACCAGGAGCACCTCCGGTTTTTCTTTATCGACCAGGGGCACCGTTGCTTCCTGTCCCAGTCGGACGTCCACATTCAGCCTGGTTATCTGCCTGATGAGCCAATCGGTAAAAGTTTTGATTTCTTCTTTGTGCGGGGGCAGACACGCGAGATTCAACTGCCCGCCGAGCCGGCTTTCTTTTTCAAAGAGGACAACCCTGTGACCTCTCAGGGCAGCTACTCTGGCGGCTTCCATCCCGGCCGGGCCTCCTCCAACGATAACGAATTTTTTGGGAACGGCCGCCTTCAGCAGAGTAAATTCTTTTTCCCGTCCGACGGCAGGATTGACCAGACAAGCCATAGGTTTCCTGGTGAAAAGGCTCTGAACGCAGGTCATGCAGGCTATGCATTGCCGGATATCATCCAGCTCTCCCTTTGCAACCTTGTTAGGCATCTCCGGGTCGGTCACCATGGGCCGGGCAAAGCCGATGAGGTCTGCCTTCCCCTGTTTCAGAATCTCCTCTCCCATGCGGGGGTCCGCCAGCCTGCCTACGGTGATAACGGGAACGTTGACCACCTTCTTGATTGCAGCGGCGTATTCTACGAAAATCCCGCGGGGGAAGCGCATGGGGGGGAAGGGAGGATAGTCCGGCATAGGTTCGACCACCGCTGTGCCCGAGGAGACATGCATTATGTCCACACCTGCCTTCTCAAGTCTCTGGCAGGCAATCTTGGATTCCTCTATGCCAAGCCCTTTGTCTTTGTAACCCTCGGAGGCGCTGATGCGGTATATGAGTACCATATTGCCGATAGCCTTGCGGACTGCCTTTGACACCTCTACCGGAAACCTTACTCTCCCCTCCAGGTCACCGCCCCACCCGTCATCGCGGGTGTTCAGCATTGGCGAAAGAAACTCGTGGAGGAGAAGCCCATGGCCGCCGTGAAGCTCAACGGCATCAAAGCCTGCTTTTTTTGCCCTTACGGCTGCGTCAGCGAACTTCTGTATTATTCCGGGAATCTCCTCAGTGGGTATCTTGCGCACCTCGTCCTGAGCAGCACTACCCGAGACCCATGCGGTTGCGCCGGCTTTTCCGGTTGTTGAAGCACGAAGCGAGTGGCTGCCCATCGGCGCTGAGAAACTTCCCAGGTGAGAAAGCTGTACGGCTATCCTGGCTCCATGTTTGTGGACAATTTCAGTAAGCTGCTGGAATGACGGAATGGAGGCATCGGTGGCTAAGGAAGCCGACTCATGTCTTGAGCGGGTGGATGTGTCCACCACTGTGCTCTCGAATATAATCAGGCCAACTCCTCCCTTTGCCCGCTCCTCATAAAACTTGAGACCCCGTTCTGTCATCATTCCACGCTCATCAGAGTACTGTGTACCCATGGGAGCCATGACGATGCGGTTTCTAAGTTTCATGCCTCTTATGGTAATTGGCTCGAGCAGTTTTTCCAGACGGACATTCTGTGCCATATTATTCTTTCCTCCCTTTTCAGACTGCCCGCCGCACGAGACTCTGGCAGGCGGGCGCAATTGCCTTTCATATTACTACCCGCCACATTTCAATGTCAAACGGCTTGGGAAGGGGAAAAGAGAGCAAACAAGAAAGGGACCGGGGATTTTAACCCCCAGCCCCCTCTTTTAGCTCTGTGCGAAGGTTCATCTATCAGGATTGAATTTGCACCTGGGCGTCGGTAGTAGTCCCCAGCACCGAGCTACCTTCCATTACCACATCCGCCTCCCGCGGGAAATCATGCTCAAAGCTGATGGTCGTGCTTTGCGTCGCGGCCTTGGCCCTGAACTCGATGGTAGCGGCGGTAAACGAGTCGCTCGCTGGCCCGGCCTGGAAGGAGCTGCCCAGGCTCAGATTGATTTTGCCAGTGGTGTTATTGTAGCTGTTGGCAAACGCCAGAGTGAGTGTGTCCCCGACAGTGATGCTCACCACTTCCAGGTAGGTGGTGTTAAAGCTGATGTAGGTTTCGATTCCGGTTAGCTCCTGGGTTCCGGCGTCCACATCCAGGGTGACCTCGAAGGTGTCATTGACATTCACCGGCTGTGATGGCCCGTTGAGGGTCAGGTCTACGCTTCCCTCCAATAGCAAGCCTTCTCCGCCCATTCCCATCCCCTCTGTCACGGTTTGTGGAGAGGTCTTGCCGTAGTTCGTATAAAGCAGTGAGAAGTCCGCCATCTTCACCCAGCCGCTGCGGTCGAAGTCCGCATTTGGATTCCAGTTAGGCATTCCTGATTGAGTCTCATAGGCGTTACCGAACGCGACAAAGTCCGAAAAGTCTATAACCACGCTCCCCTGGGTGATATCCACGGCGTCTCCCTCCCAAAGAGTGCCCATACTTAACCCGGTCAGGTCCCCGTTTATTGTCACCGAGTTCTGTAGATTGACAAGATTATGCGGGCTGTAGAGCGTGATGTACCAGCTATTGCCATATATGCTCTCGTTGAACATCTTGACGTCAAAGGCTACTACGTGGTTTGTCCCGCTGGAGTCTGTGACCACTATGCTACCGTCACCGGTAGAAAAGGTGTAGGATGGTTGCAGAGTCTTGATATTGAGGTTGGTCACCGCCTGGTTGTACAGCTTGACGGTAAAAGGTATGTTGTATCCGCTCGTAGGGGGGCGCGCATCACCCTGAAGCGTGGCGGTCATGGGCAAGACGCCGACTTTGACCTGGTCGTTGGCGGTGGGGCCATTACCATATCCATCATTTGGAGTAACTACAACCTTCCAGACTTCACCCCAGCCTGTGTAAGAAGCATTTACGGTGTTCGTAGTAAGCCCTTCCTGGAGCACATCATTCTTGTACCAGGCATAGGAGTAGGTAACGTTATCACCATCAGGGTCCGTGCTCTGGGTGGTGATACTGGCCACCAGGTTGTCACTGTTTTTAGGTAGTTTGGGAGTAACGCTGATTACGGGTGCGGTGGGCGGACTGTTAGCGATAAACTGCTGGTCACTTCCGTAAACAGTTCCATCCCCCACTGCTTTAGCTCTAAAATGGTAGGTGGTATGAAGCGATAAGTTGGTTAGATTGGCAGTGAATGTTCCCGTGCCGGTTTTCTGTTGGTCATTGGTGGTGTTGCCATAGCCGGTGGTTGTGCCCCACTCAAAGGAAACATTTACTGTAGTGGCTGTGCCCAGCGAAGTGAGGTCACCATTAAGAGTTGCGGTTGTGGCAGTGATATTGCTGGCGGCATTGGTGATTACAGTAGGAGGAACCTGCCGCTCCAGTAGTCAAAATACCATCCAGTCGCTGGATTTGCTGTCAAGG
Organism: Chloroflexota bacterium; assembly: GCA_016190925.1. Lineage (GTDB taxonomy): Bacteria > Chloroflexota > Dehalococcoidia > Dehalococcoidales > JACPPQ01 > JACPPQ01. The sequence goes on from JACPPQ010000105.1 coordinate 11,783, forward strand.
TAACGTTTTCACGGGCATAAGTGGTGCGGTCTGGCTGCTTTGTTATTGTACCGTTACCTTGAACATTTGTGTTCAAGTACAGAGGATAATCATATACAATAGTATTTTGAAAAATAGCGCGATTAGCGTTAAGCTGATTACTTACCCTGTTTTTCAAATAATCCCAATAGGCATGGAAAGTGTTCCCATGGTCGTAAACAAGAGTGTTCCAGATAGGCCAAAAGCCCTCCGAACTATGGTCATATTGGTAAGTGCCGGTATCATCATGACTGTCATAAATATCCCACAGGGCTCCAGCCACCCGCTCTTCTACTCTATCTCCCTCGTTATAACCCTGTCCGTAGTTCCATGTCGGCGGTTCCATGTCCACTCCCCTCATATATGAGGTGTTTTTTGTGGCCATTGCCCAAAAATCTGCCCAACCTTCTGCCCATGCATCGTATTCAGTTAGAACCGCCCACGGGTCGTGGGTTCCACCTTGGACAGGCGGATAACCTTGGTAAAGGTTGTACATTATGTTGTGGCCCATTTCATGGAGCGCATCTTGTGTTTGGTAATAGCCATACTTTGATAAATAAATATGTCCTCCGACAGTGTATTGTGATGGGAACACTGTCCAGTCTTTGTCCCACTCTGCAAAAAACGAACCCAATGTATACCTGAGTTCTTGAAAACGCCATCCTACTTCAAAGTCGTCTTTTATTATAAAGGCTGGCTTATTATCGTAATCTGAAGGAAGGTCTCTGGTTACGAAGATTGACGGCTCTTCTGACGAATCGATTTGCCACACATGTTTATAGGTATCAGTAAAATCCGTTCCGCCTTCTTGGAGAACCGCTATTTCTTCTTCGTGAACATAGTCATAAGCGTCAGAGTAGATTCGGACGTAAAAATCAGTGTGTGGATTCGTAACTGTTCCAAAATCGAAATATCCGGAGTTATCATTTGTGTGGGTTGAACCTAAAGAAATTTCATCCATATCCAAATAATAAAGAATCAAAAAATAACGTTTTGCGTCCACCAGTTGGTTATCACGGTCACGTATCCTTATATACCCGGTGATTTGTATTTCATCACCTGTTATTGTTTGCGTAACAGGCTTTGATTGTGGGGATGGACGTACTGGAAATTTAGCCTCATGGTCCACCAGCCAGCCGAAGCGACTCTGCTCCTTACCCACATGCAAAGCTATCCGCTGTCCGATTGTCCTTTGGCTATTCGCCGAAGGTCGAAACCGCACACGTATTCCCCAGTCCCCTTCTTCCGGGAAAATTACTGTTCCTTCCAACATTACCGCTTGGCCCTTCTTGATTGGGCCTAGCCAGGTCAAGTTACCACTGACGACCAAGCTGCTCAGGGATATTCTTACTTCCGCAACCCCTTGCATGCGGAAGATTTCCCCTTCCACTGAAGCCTCGGCTAAGTCTTCAGTTGTTGTGGTAACCACCTTTACAGTATAGGGTTGGTTAACTAGCGGGGCCGGTGAAGAGGGTTTTATGGTAACAAACATGGGTGGCGAACCAGTCCAACCACCGCTCTCTTTGGAAAAGTCTTTCTGCCATCCCATCGTGCTTGATTCTTTGCCTATAGTGAGTGTCAAATCAGAATACGTTCGGAAAGGTTGGTTTTCCAACTGAAGCCTGCCTTTTATTAGCCACTCACCTTCTTCAGGGAAGCTTATGGTTGCGCTGTGTTGTTGCATTCCAGCTTTTGGTTCGGGCTGCCATTCCATGCTGCCGCTAACAAGCAGATTACTTGCAGGCACATCGCTGTCAGGTTGGTCTCTTAGAGCATCTACGGCATAAACTACATCAGGGTCATTTGACCCGGGATTTTTCTCAATTAGCCGCAGAAAGTCTTCCCTTACCATTCTCCTACCCAGCGGATAATAAAGTTTGGGGTCGTAGCGTTCAAATTCTATCCTCGCTTTAAGAACTTTAGCATAGTAAGTCTGGAATTCAAACGTCACCTGGACTGGTTCTCCCACTTTGGGCGCCTTGGCTAACTTTATTACCCCGCCGGTTCCGCCACCAGATGATACAGCGGGAGAGGGAGGAGGTGAGATACTTGTCGGTGGTATGTCAGTTGGCACAGGAGAAACCGCAGGCGTTGGAGAAAGTGCAGGAGGAACAGGTGGTGTCTGAGTCACAGGTGTTGTAATGCTAGGTTGTGGTGAGGGTTCAACTGTTCCCGCAGGGCTGGAATTTGCCGGCGCAACTGCGCATCCGGGCGCAGAGAGGACTGAGGACATGGAAATCAGTAGGATAAATGACATCAGCAAATGCTTCGTTTTCATTGACTACCTCCTTAAACATATTAGGGCACTCCCTTGCATCATTCTCTCCACATCACCTCCTTTTCAGCAAATCTGTTGTTAGTCAACTAATGATATATACGCTTAAAAAATAATTGTATCACGTTTGCCGGCCTGAGCTGTCCAACAGGAATATTGTATTTTTGCGAGACATATTGCAGGGCCTTGTCCGCATTCTGTAACGGTCCTTGAGCCGGTACATGGAGTGGAGAACCAGCTAGAAGTAATAGGGTCAAGACTATTAATGCCGGTATCCATTTTGCCTTCATTCGTTCCCTCCTAAATTTTTCATCGGAGAGTCATACGGTTTCCCATTTAATTTAAAGGAACTCTGAATTGCCATGGCCCTTTCCAGTCACCAAGACTTGCAATGGTAAATGTGAATTCCTTTGAGCCTTTCATCACAGGGTCAAGTGGATTATATTTTCCCTTACCCCACTCAAACAGCATACCTTCGGGTAAAGAATTAGAGGCCTGAGGTCCCGCGGATTTTGTCACTCCGTCGAAAGAGTATTCAGCTACAGCCATTCTAATCCATTCCTGTGAGACATTTCGAGGGTCTTTGGAATTGTATACGTAATCCGATGACGTTAGAAGGACTGCAATTTTGAGACCTTCATTGGTTAGCTCAATCTTCTTCAGGGTCAGGATTACGTCTGTTGTAGTTTCCCCTTTGATGTAACTAATGGGAAGACCTTTAACGGTTACGGATTGATTTGCGTCTATGACCTTGTTTATCGCCTGTTCCGCGGGAAAGATAACAAATCTATCTATTAAAGCTCTTAGCCCAGTCCCCGGACTCCCTTTGATTGGGTAAGAGAATTTATAAAAAACGTCATGCCACCCAGTCTCCGCAACCCTGCCGTTGTTATACTTTTGGTCCCACACTATTTCGTATGTGGCCTTTGCCCCGGCCGGTATCTCCGTTTCATGAGAACCAGTAGTGAGCGTTTTCGAATAAGTGGTTTTGTCTGCCAGGCTGTACGAGTTTATGGTTATCTCAGGTTGAAAGGGACTTATTTTTACAGGTTCAGGAGCAGAATTAGATAATGAAAATGAAATCTTCACATTCTCTCCCGGTGTATAGGTGATTTTATCAACAGTGCCCTTCCCTATTACGTACCTCTTGATCTGAGGCGAAGGCGGACTGCCAGGTTCAAGCTTTTCTTCAGGTTGAATCTGCACCTGCTCTAGTTCTATTCTTGGCAGAGGTATCACGGTTGTTCCACTTTGCGTACAGGCGGTTATTAAAAGAAAAATAGCCACAAAGATAAATAGAGAAAAACCTGATAGTGTTAATTTAGGCTTCATTTGAACCCTCCTCTGGTCATTATCTATTTATTGTTTCATTGGGCTAAGGCAATCTGGGAGTTCCTCCCACTAGAAGGGAGACGGGATATTATTGTCTCTCATGACCTGAACGATTTGACTAATAACATCTCGAATTTCCGAAGGATATGAATATTTGCTCCAACGCAATCCTCGCGGCAATATGGTGTATACCCCGTCAACCCCTTGCTGAAGGCACACGAGCACTCGGTCGGATATGTCGAAGTAATAACCACTGGCTTGTTGAGATACCTTGTCGTCTATCTTTCCGCCTTCTACTCGTATAAAGACTTCTTTGGTGGCGGGGTTTCCTTTTATCACTTTATCCACCGAAAGGGTAAATACTGTATATGCGTATTTCCCCGCCCTGTCTCCCTGTCCACGTGTTACCACCTCGTACCTAAGGTTAGTAATTGTACCCGCCGCAATCAGGTCTGAATCTATAACCAAGTAATTTAGAAGTTCTGGAGAAATTGTGGGAGTTGGAAGTATTGGTATAGTCGCAGAAGTTGGAGTAGGTGTTGACGGAGTAGGGCTAGGGGTAATAATAGTCGCAGTCGGTATAGGCGTTGGCGTTGTCGTAGGCGTTCCCTCCGGCTGCCTCACGCATCCCGCCAGCAACATTGAAGCTATAATGAGGAGAAAAAGTAAAATAGCCACCAGCCGTTTAATTCTGAGGTACATTGTTACCCTCCTTTGTGTCCTTTTAGGGTAACTATAGCATTAAAACAGCCTCCACCCCACGTCTACCGGTTGCTTTCTGTCAGATAATGACTGTCGCTATTATACCTCGCAATTGTTAAATTCTTATTAAGAACCTCGTTAAGTAAAGATTATTTCTGGCTCCAACTTCACTTTTTAAGTTTTTAAGCTGCATTTTTGCTTTTTGAGTTTTTGCGGATGTTTGTGGATAAAGATATAGGGCATTTAACTTATAGTGAACTACCCTGTGCCAAGAGAGCACAGGGCGTCTTTAACAACTGTAGGGGCGACCCCCTGTGGTCGCCCAGGGGAAACAGGGGCAAGCCCTGCCCACATTACGAGCAATTCATCCCTGCGGCAGAGACCGCAGGGAGTTCTTGCCGGTTCATTAAAGTACATTTTCGTTCGCCCGTAAAAACACACGACAAAAGTTCCTTGACTGAACAGAACATTAGTGCTATTATGTGGGCCGGAAACAGCAAACATCTCTATTCGTTTCCCGTTTTTTAATATTTACGCATGAGAAACGAATATTAGCTTCAAAAAACCATTCGTTTCCACGGCAAAACAAAAAACTCAGGCTCGAAAATTATTCGTTTCTCCGCGAAAAATCAGCAATTTTCGTTCGCCCGTAAAAGATACGACAAAAGTTCCTTGACTAATCAGAACATGTGTGCTAATATCATCCCTATGATGACGTTGTTTGAGACGAGAGGTGAGCGATGGATTTGGAGAAGACGGATGCCATTGAGTTGGATTTGCCGCCCGAGTTTTGCGAGTACAAAGATGAAGGATGTGAGAAGTACAGGTTCTGTCTTAGCTGTCCCCTGCCGCATTGCATCTACGACCGTACCTGGGGCAAGCAGCGCTTAACGAAGGGGGAACGGGACAGGGAGATGTCCCGGCAATTCATCGCCAAAGGGAAGAAGATAAAGGAGCTTGCCGAAGCCTTCGGGGTGAGCCAGAGAACGGTGCAGAGGGCGATACGAGCGAAGTAGACCGAAGCCAGGAGACGGTAGTCAGAAGGCAGTAGTCCGAAGGCAGGAGCTTGTCGGACGAGTGAGATTGCTTCGTCCCGCCAAAGGCGGGCGGACTCGCAAAGACACAATAGAAAGGAAAGAAAATGAACGAGGTTCCCATCCCGGTACAACTGACTAACCTTGATACCGACAGGATAAAGCGCTACAAGGAGATGCTCCATTTCTATCACGGGCAGCACTGGGACGGGCGGGCGGTGCGGGGTGAAAAACGCCTGACCTTCAACTACGCCAGGGTCTTCATCGACAAAGTCACATCCTACCTTATGTCAGGTATCAGCTTCAACGTGGATGCGCTGGATGACTCGCAGGACGCGAAGGCCGGAGCGCGCAGGGCAGAAGCAGCACTCTACCAGGTATACCGGCAGAACGGCCTCGAACAGCTTGACCTCGAGACCGAGATTGACTGCGCCATCCTGGGCGACGCCTGCTACAAGGTCACCTGGGACGCAGAGAATAAGCGCGTCAGGGTCACCGCGCCGGATATCCAGGGCATCTACGCCTGGTGGCTGGGAGACGATACCTCACGCATCTGGAAAGTGGCCTCGAAGTACGCTCTCTCCGCCGAGGAAGTCGAACTACTCTACGGGGCAAAGCCCGCCGCCGAAACAGCCACCATTATAGAGCTGTGGACGGACACGGACTTCGAGCTTTACCTGGACAACGCGCTGCTCGAACGCAAGCCCAATCCTTACGGGTTCATTCCTTTCATTATCTATCCCAACCTGCGCGAGCCGAAGAGCTTCTGGGGCATATCAGACTTCACGCCACTGGTGGAGCCGCAGAAGGAGCTCAACCGCGCCATGAGCCAGCTATCCAAAATCCTGGAGCTATCCGGCAACCCCATTGCCGTGCTGGAGAATGTCGAGGAGTCCGAGGATATAGCGGTCAAGCCCGGGGCGGTGTGGAACGTTCCGGAGGACGCCAAGGCCTACCTGCTCGACCTGCTCCAGGGGGGCGGGGTCAAGCTCCACATCGACTACATCAACCTGCTCTACCGCACGCTGCACGACCTCTCGGAGTCGCCGCGGGCCGCCTTCGGTGGAACAGAGCGGGACCTCTCCGGCGTGGCCCTCGAAATCGAGCTTCATCCGCTCCTCCAGAAAGTGCACCGGAAACGGCTCATCCGGACCGCGGCCTACACCCGGCGAAACGAGATGATACTGAAGCTGATACAGAAATACCAAAACGAGAGCTTCGGCGCTATCCGGCCACGGGTGGTGTGGGGGTCGGTCCTGCCCAAGGACTTCGCCCGGCAGGTACTCAATGAGCAGACGCTGGTGCAGACCGGCATCCACTCGCGGAAGACTGCGATGAACGAGCTGGGCGTGATGGATACCGAGCAGGAGTTCAGGAAGTGGCTCGATGAGCGTGAAACAATCCTGAAGATGAACCGCGAGTTTAATGCCAGGTTGCCCAAGAGCGGAGTGAGAGAGAAGAATTCAGAAGCTCAGGCAGCGGGCGTTGAGGAATAAATATAAGGGAGGCAGAAACTTGGCAGAAACATCGGAAAACCAGGAACAGCAGGTGGCGGAGGCATCCGGGGACAGGCGCGCAGAGCTTGAGGGAATACTGGCGCAAAAAGAAGAGGAAATCAGCCTGCAAAGCACCCGCATCGCGGAGCTGGAACAATCGCTGGCTGAATCAAACGGAAAGCTCACCGAAGCCAGCACCGCCCTGGCGCAGGCAATAGCCAACTACCGGACGCTCGCGGTCCAATCGGAGCCGCTGGCGCCGGCGGATATGATTAAAGGGGACAGCATTGAGACCATCGATGCATCCTTGAAATCGGCCAGGGAGGTCATCAGCAAGGTGAAAGCAGGGCTGGAGGCGGAGGGGAAGGTCGCCAGGGTGCCCGCAGGAGCGCCGCAGAGGAGGACTTTCAGCCTGTCGGCACTGTCACCCAGGGACAAGATTCGAAGCGCAATAGGAGGTAACAAATAAATGCCATTAACACTTGAAGAGTCAGCCAAACTATCGAACGACATACTACTGCAGGGGGTCATCGAGACCATCATCAAGGAATCGCCGGTCCTCCAGCGACTTCCCTTCATCGAAATCGTGGGCAACAGCCTGACCTACAACCAGGAGAAGACCCTGCCCGGCATCGACTTCTACGATGTCGGGGACACGTGGGTGGAGTCCACACCCACCTTCGAGCAGAAGACAGCCACCCTGAAAATCATGGGCGGGGACGCCGATGTGGACAACTTCATAAAGTCGACCCGCAGCAACGTCCAGGACCTGGAAGCAGCGGTCATCGAACTGAAAGCCAAGGCGCTGAAGGACAAGTTCGAGGACAGCTTTATCTACGGCGATGCCGCGGCCAACCCCAAGCAATTCGATGGCCTCAGGAAGCTCATCGATACCGCCACCGCCGGCAGCCAGGTGATAGCCATGGGCGCAACAGGCGCAACGCTGACCCTGGCCAAGCTGGATGAGCTTATCGATGCCGTCAAGGGCGGCAAGCCGGACATCCTGCTCATGAGCCGCCGCTCGCGCAGAAAGCTCAATGCCCTGGTCAGAGCGGTCGGCGGAATGGTGGAGAGCGACCGGGACAGGTGGGGCAACTTTGTCCAGTTCTGGGACGGCGTGCCTATCGGCGTTAGCGACTGGATTCTGGACACCCACGTGCTGGCAGACAGCGTGGAAACAGACACCACCGGCGGCGCCTGCTCCACCATCTACGCCATCCAGGCAGGAGAAGGCGGATTGAGCGGACTGACGGCTCCCGGAGGCATAACCGCCGAGCGCATCGGCTCACTAGAGAGCAAGGATGCCACCCGCACCAGGGTCAAGTGGTACGTATCGCTTGCCCTGTTCAGCTCGGTCAAGGCAGGCGCGCTCATCGGAGTACAGGACTAAACGAGCTATCAGTCATTAAGAAAATCCCCCTCAATCCCTCCCGTATCAATCCCATATCAAGTACGGGACAGGGCACGGGACAGGCTCCCCGTATCAGGTACGGGGCAGGCTTTTGCGAAAGGGGGAAGGGGACTCCAAAAGCTGAATGCTGACAGCTAAAAAATAAAAAGGAGGCAAAACATGGCATTTTCAGACCCCGGAAAGGGAAGGGTAATCGAGCAGGGGGAGGGGCTGGTGAAAATAACGCTGGCTGAAGCCTGCAAAGCCGGAGACATCCTGGGCTATAGCTCCGGATGGAAGAGGTCCCTCGCCACGGTGGGCACCGCCATCCAGGGCAGGCTGGTAGCCGGCGAGGATGGGGCCAGCGGTGACGTCATCACCGCATACCGTCGCGCGGTGGTTAGTGGCTACTCCGGCGGCACAGCGGGCAATGCAGTATACGTTGCTGAGGGAACGGATTACGGCAAAGTCACAGAGACCAAGCCGACCACCCAGGGTGACTGCGACACGCTCATCGGCTACATGGCTACGGCTACTGTGGCCGCATTAGAGCCTGGCTCAAGAGCCGATTCACTTGCGTCGTAGCCTCCCACATGGATTCTCGCCTATGCGGGAATGACATACCGTCTATAAATAAAAAACGGGGGAGGGACATCCCTCCCCCTAGGAGGTAAATCATGGGACTTGCAGTAATAGAGCACACCGAGTACCCCTTCGCCAGGGGCAACCTGACATCGGACGGCATCCAGTGGTCTGCTGAAAAGGACACCGCCACCTCTGATACGGATGTCGAGGTTGAAAGCGTGACGGTCAAACCGCCATCGCTGGGCGGCATCATCGAAGTGGAATTCGGCCTGACGGCCGCCTTTAAGGCGGTGTCATCCGCCTCAGCGGACCTCAAATACAAATGGCAGGCAAGAAACAAAGGCGGAACATGGGTTGACCTTCATGCGGAGGTTACCAAGGCCGATATAGGGACCACCTATGCCGAGGAAACGCGCAGCGGCCGCTTCAAGCCGGCAGCCAATTTCGACTCCCTGCCATTCGAAGTGAGGCTGGTAGTCCAGTGCAACGAGGCCAGCGAAGGCCGGGCCAAAGTCAAAAACTCAAGCTATGTCAGGGTAAAATATGCTGCTTCGTGAGGTGGGTATGGGAACTCCGGTTGATAGAGATACGAGCAAACTTTTATTCAGTCCGCCTGTTCCCGGCTGCGTCCTTTTTCTGCCGGGACTTCCGGAGGGAGGCAGCAAGCTCCACGATAGAAGCTCTTACGGCACACCCGGGACCATCACCGGCGCCACCTGGACGAAGGCTTCGGGCGGGCTGTCCTGCCTGCACTTCGACGGCATCGATGACTACGCCAGCTTAGCGCACAGGCAGGGCTTCAACATCACCAGAGGCACACTCATGGCGTGGGTGAAAGGCAATGGAACTGCAATTCAAAAGGGAGGTTCGGCAAGCGGCTCCGCATCCAGTCCTTACTGGATTCAGGTAACACCCGCCAGCAAGCTGCTGCTACATATCGGCAACATGTCAGATTACGACCAGATAGCCGCCAACACCGTGGTAGACACCACCATCTGGAACCTTATCGCTGCTACGCTGGACGGGGCCGCCAAGAAACTCTACCTGAACGGCAGAGATGAGCCCTGGACAGCCATCCGGGGCACAGGTTCCAGGACTCCCAACACCAACGGCGAGCCGCTTTACACCGGCAGGCAGCAGTTCTCGGGCGGCGCGCACTATGCCGATTTCAATGGTGACATCGCCGCGCAGTGGGTCTTTAAGGACATCGTCTTTTCACCGCTACAAATACAGGGCTACTTTGAACAGACCAAACGCCTGTTCGGGAGGATGTAATGAAGTACAGAGTAAGGCTCGACCTGAGCTTTGACAACCAGCGCGATGCGCAGGCGCTGCTGGACTACGCCAGGGCGCAATCGGGCAAGGCCACCAGTATCAACGAAGGGCAGGACAATGAGGAAATCTCCTTCTGCGAGTACGAGCTTTGCGGCCACGACGAGGGACTGCCCTGCACCAGCTTGGAAAAGCTCGAAGTCAGAAAGTTATCCTCCGGCTGAAGGACAAAGTTAAAAGTTCAAAATCGGAAGGGGGTGAAGTTGCATGAACTTAACTGATATGCGCGCAATAATCAGGCGTGACCTGCATGACGAGGATAGCGATAACTACCGCTGGACGGATAACGAGCTGGACAGGCACATCGCCCACGCGGTAAAGGACTTCTCCGAGCACGTCCCTTACGAGCAGAAGGCGACCAAGTCCACCACTTCAGGCTCGAGGACGCTGGATATTTCCACCGTAGCGGACAGGGTGATGGTACAGGCAGTGGAATATCCGGTGGACAAGTTCCCGCGGAGATACCAGAGATTTGCGCTCTGGGGCGACACCCTGACCCTGCTGGGAGACGAAGTCCCCGATGGCTCGAATGCTTACATCTACTACGGGAAGCTTCACACGCTGAGCGCTCAAAGCTCCACCATTCCTTCCCGACATGAGGACCTGATTGCCATCGGGGCGGAGGGATATGCAGCCATCGAGTGGGCAGCCTTCGCCATCAACCGCACCAATGTTGGCGGAACAATGACGCCGCGGGAATTCCTCGATTGGGGCAACGAAAAGCTCAGGTTCTTCAGGGCCGAGCTTAAGCGGTTGGGCAGGCGCAACAAGGTAAGGCTCGCGCAGCTCTACACGCCATATTACCAGCCGGTGTCCAGGTCTACGGACTACAGGCCGGGATAAACAGGTAGAAGACAGAAGTTAGAAGTCAGACGTCAGAAAACAGTGGTGAGTTCTTGGGGGTTTGAAATCCCCTTAATGAGGCTGTCCGAAAATAGCTGAATTGTCACGATTAAAATAACTTTTTCGTCCCGCTTAATGTCATTCCAGTCCGCCTCAGGCGGAGAATCCAGGTGTGGGTGGGATTCTGGATTCTGGCCTACGCCAGAATGACAACGATTGTGATTTTCTTGTTTTGGACACCCTCAGACACGCCCCCATTCCCAACCCTTGGATACCGACCCCACATCAATCCCGTATCAAGCATGGGACAAGGTTTGGGGCAAGCTTTTCGTCGGTATGGTTGATAAGTTAGCCATACCATTACAAGATGGTTAGAAAATGGAGTCATTGAAAACATAAGTATGGAAAACTGGACGGATTTCATTAAAAGCCTGGTCAGGCCATTTATCATCACCTGGGGGTTCATCCTCTACGGCATCTGCATCATCAACCGCATCGAGGTGCCGCCGTTGCTGTCCACGCTGGTTGCCGCAGTCATCCTCGAATACTTTGGAGAAAGGGCCTTCTTGAGGTTCAGGGAAAGAGAATGAGAGAGATATCGGACACCTTGCTGTCAGCGCAAAAGAAAGCAAGCCGCACGCCGTATGTCAGGGTAGAAGCCTCAAATAAGGTTTCAGGTGTGGTCAGGCTGGACTGGGAACGCCTCTACACCGGAACGGAGGACGACTACTACCACGCGGTCACTCTGTCCGGAGATGGCTCGCTGGTCAGGGTCAGAATAACGCTCCCCGCCGATTCCCGGAAACTCTATCGGCAGCGGGTGGCCGGTCCAGGCCCCCAGTCCGACTTCAGCCAGTGGGTCTACACCAATGAGTACAATGCCGTGGTGGTGGCATGCTGCTCTCTGGGAGCGGAGGTCTCCATTTTCTGGGTTAAGAGCGATAAGAAGATTTACCATCTCAAAAGCACGGACTACGGGGCAAGCTGGGGAAGCCCGGAGCTGCTGGGCTACACCCCTACCACGGCAATCAACGGCATAGCCGCCGCCTACAAGCCGAACGGGGACATCGCCCTGTTCTACGCAGACCAGGCGACCCTTTATGTGATGAAGCGGCTGAGCGGCAACTGGGGCAGCGCCACTGCGTGGGACAAGTCCACCGGCGACCTGTCAGGCGTAGCCTGCGTTTACGTCACCGACTGGGACCTGCTGGTATCGGGCAAAGACACAAACGACAACTTCAAGCTGTGGACTCTGGTCTACGGGGATGGCGGGGAGGTTGAGTCGGGAACCTGGTCGGCTCTCGAGGAGCTTGCCTCTGCCCCCGCTGATGGCAACTTCGAGTACAGGGCCTGCTTCCTCGATAAGCCGGATGTCTATCGCTGCTTCTTCGTTGAAAGCTTCAACGGCGCCGAGGCGTACAACCGCCCCTTCTGGTCGCACATCGTCCCCGGCGCCAGCTTCCCGGTCAACCTGTGGCGGGAGCCAGTGCCCTTCAACCTTTCCAGCGAATATGGATTAGCCATAGCGCATCCGCCAGAGGCAGACTATTGCTGGCTTTCGAACCCTAAGGGTGTATGGAGGGCGCCGCTGGCCGCGCAGAGCCTTGACCTGACCGCTGATGTAATAAAGGCAAGACAGGAAGCCACCAGGGAGTCGGGCAAGCTGTCTGTCGAGCTAAGAAACGACGAGGGGCAATATGCTTCCCCGGGGAGCGGAGGGGTCTCTGTGCTTGTTCCTGGCTGCGAACTTGCCTTCAGCCCGGGCTACGTCACTGCCAGGGCCACCGAAACGCTGCGGCCCAGCGCCGCCGGAGACGAGGAGGATATCCACAACGCCACGTCCGGAACGGGAAATCACTGGCAGGATGTCGATGACGGAGCCTCTGACGAGGACACCACAATTATCTGGGAAAACACTGCGGATAATGATTACTATAGAGACCTCTACGGCCTGCCCGATTTCGACAAGAAAGGCGCTATCAACAGCGTGACGGTATACGCCAGATGCAGGTCTTTTACCAGCGCCCTGCGCCCGAACCTCAAGATTGCCTGCAAGACCGGCGGAACGGTATATGAAAGCAGCGAGTTCACCACCGGCAGCGCTTACGCCAACTACTCCAAAGTATGGGCTACAAATCCAAATACCGGGCTACCCTGGACGGAGGATGACATTAACAATTTGCAGGTTGGCGTTGCCATGAGGGACGCTGCCACTCCGCCGAATATCATAGCCACAATCTGCACGCAGGTCTTTGCGGTGGTCGACTACGGAGGAGGGAATGAGGTCGGTTCAGGCCAGACGTATATCCTCGATGCATTGGAATATACCAGCAGCGCGGGAAAGACAAGCCTGCTCCTGCACGCCAGGGATGGATGGAGCCTGGCCGAAGGGTGGCAGGCAAGGCACCAGTTCCGCTGGAACAAGTCCACCGAAGAGATGAGCGTTAAGTCTCTTCTGGCTTTCGTGCTAGCGCGGTGCGGGCTGAAACTCGATGTGAAGTCTCAGTCTTCGGTCGTTACCGGATTCTACCCTGATTTCACCATCAATCCGGGCAACCGCGGCGACGTGATTATCAAAAAGCTGCTTTCCTTTGTGCCGGACGTCCTGTTCATCGAAGGCAATAGCGCCTTCCTGGTGAACCCCCTCGCTGCGGATACCTCCATATACAGCTACGGCACGAACCACCCGATATCCGAGGGAAGTTACAGAAATGACGCCGCCGAGTTCAATCGTGTACAGGTGGAAGGATACGACCCTGCAGGTGACATCCCAATTATCGTTAACACCTTTGATTGGGCTGAGATTGGCAGGCTCTATGACAGACTGAAGCACATCGAAGACAGAAACATCGATACCGTGGAGAGAGCCAGCGAGAGGGGAGAAGCATGGCTGAGGCACGCAGACATCGAGTCAGCCAGCGCCGTAATTCGCATTCCGGTCAACTGCAGCCAGCAGCTTTATGATGTGGTTGACCTCACAGATAGCAGGGCGGGACTCAGCGCGGAGAAGAAGCGGGTGCTGGGACTGGCGCTTTCTTACGACCCCGCGCGCGGGGAATACGCGCAGAGGTTGTCGCTGGGTGGAGTGTAGTTCCTAAGAAAATACATTGGCACAGGCGTCCCTGCCTGGTGCAAGAAACATTTTCATACTTCGTGGTACTGGTAGCAAGCCAGCATGGAGGATTACTTGGAAAATACCCTCTTTTTACCATACCGACGAAAAGCCTGCCCCAAACCTTGTCCCGTGCTTGATACGGGATTGATGTGGGGTCGGTATCCAGCGATGTTAATATTTTCATCGTTCGCAGGTCCGCCTCAGGCGCATGACCAATTGTTAAATTTATAGAGTTTGTGGAGGAGAAAATGAGTGTTAAAAAGGCAGTCCTTAAAAGCTTCAATTCAGGCAACTACACCGCCACCATCCAGCTTTCCGGCAGCTACAAAGCGTACCTGGAAGGCGTCTCAGTCGCCAGGAACCTGCCGGCAGTTGAAATGGCGCTGGAAAGAAAGGTAGCAGTGATTTTCTTCGATGAGCACAATCCCAAAGAGGCGGTGGTGGTTGCGGTCTACACGTAATGGGCAGGACGGCACGAGTTTGTCATGCCCGCGAAACTTGTCCCGTGCCGAGATACGGGAGCGGGCATCCAGGTGGGGTGGCTTCTCTGGGTTCCCCGCCTGTGCGGAGAATACCGATAACTGACGTTAAAATTAACCAGCAAGCGCCCTTCCGCAAAGGGCTGCTACTTCTTCTCGGGTGCCGGCACTTGTTGCGCCTGCTTCTTCTTGACAGCACTACGGACCTTCTCCAACTGCCGGAAATAGATATAGGCAAAAAGGAGATACCACAGGGGGAACAGCCCGTAGATAGTCCACTTATGGGCTGCCCACATAGCGCCGCTGCCCAGATGGTAGGCCAGCAGCATTAGTATTATCAGCCGGATGTTGCTTTGCAGCCAGGTGCCCACCACCCCCACCAGGAACAGGACTACCGCTTTTCTCGGTGGAAGCGGACTGTCCATCATCATCAGGACAAAGATGGATAGAAACACCGACATGGTGGCCGGGCCGGCGCAGGCGGAAGTGATGGTCACAGAGATGGCCTCGCCGGTGGAGCTCATGAAGCGCACCCACTGCCCCTCCACGCCTATGGGATAGCCGAGCGCGTGCAGGAGCGACATTACCGGGACGATAGAGGTCTGGGAATATTCGCTCTCGGCGTACGTTTTTATCAACTCAGGGAAGGAGATGGCAAATCCATAAACAGCAACCAGGATGGAGGGTATTCTAGCAGCCTTGCCGAAAAGGATGACAAATACCCCAAGAGAAGCCAGCACCACCTGAAATGCCACGAAATCCTGATGCGATGGCATACCTATAGCCGCCGCAACCAGCGCCAGACCGGCAACAACATAAAGCGGAGATAGCCTCAATCTCATCTGGCTCAGTATTTCTTTCTTCTTCAGCCAGAGGAAAATGACGCACAGGGCCAGGACTCCCACCGGCGTAGCGCGGAACTGGCCGAATATGAAATCGGGGGAAAGCATGGTAGGCAGGGTGGTCCAGAAGCTGCGGAAGAATATGACAGACAGCGCCAGCGAAGGAAGAAGCCACAGCAGAATCTTCCTGGCTGACTCCCCATTTAGCCATGAACCTGAGATTGCAGATGTTGTATTTCCAGTCATTGCAGAATCGCTATGTAGGGCCCTATGGCTACCAGCATCACGTTGTTCCATGCGTGCATCACAATCGACGGCACGAGGCTTTTAGTCTTCAGGTACAGCCAGCCCAGGATGGCACCGGCGAAGAACACGAAGCCAAGCTCGGGAACCGACCTCCATGTAAGGTGCATTACAGCAAATAAGGCAGCCTGGCCGAACAGCGCCCATTTCCATCCGAACACCCTGGCGAGGTCTACCTGAATGAAACCACGGAAGAGCAGCTCCTCTCCAAGCCCTACAAAAAAGAGCATATATACCGTATCCCGAAAAAGATAGGGCACCTCAAAAGTGGGAAAAGCGGGCGCAGGACGCAGTACTAAATACTCGATGATGCCCGTTGGCGTTCCGATAAGCAGCGCTATGAGCGACCACTTGAGTAGGTTTGCCTGCTTGAAGCCAAAAATCTCCTTCACACTAAGGTCTTTTTGATATATGTGCCACAGGCACAAACCCAGAATGCAAGAGTAAACTGCAGGCATAAGGTATTGCTGGTTGATGAAAAACCAGGGCAAAGAAGAGGTGAACAAGACGTAGAGTGGGATAAGGGCAAACGACTCGGCGCATCTGATGACGCCATCGTTAAAACGAAGTACAGAAATCAAAAAGTATATCAGGAGGGCTAATCCAAGTGAGAGGGCTATGCCAATTGCCACATCCCGATAGGCAAAAATATACTCCGTCACAGTGATAGCTACGGCGATTGCTACGAGGAAGGTTATCTGCCAGACGCCTACCTGCTTTTTTATTCCCAGTTGCCCGGCAGTTACCTGCTCCATCTGTGCCAGATTTTCACTCAAAGTTTTTTCTCCACCGCCCGCTGCAAGCCTCTCTGCTTGCACTTCCGTTGTCGTTTAGCAACCGCTCGTTGCCGGACGACCTCTACTTCCCTTTTTTGCTTTTCTCCTGGGACATGTCTGTTGCCACGCTTTTCAGCATGGCCAGAATCTTGATGACCTCTCGCTGGACCTTAACCGGCTCCCGGGCAAGCGCACTAGCTACATCAGGGGCGAGCTTTCCCTTGTAGGATGACCCTTTTTCCTCTACCCTATGTGACGGTCCTGACAGATAACCGGCAAGGGTGAATAGTTCGTCGTCCTCATAACCCAGGTGAACGGCTATCTTCTTGAGTACGCGAGCCGAGGGAAACCGTTCTCCCGCCTCTATCCGCGCGAGATGGGACGCAGAAACACCAGACATGGTCGCCAGTTTCTGCAATGTTAGCGACACGGCCTTTCTCTGCTGTCTGATTATTGTGCCCAGCGCATCCATCTTCTTCCTTCCGCCACCCTAACTCAATAATAACTTTGGCAAACATGAATGTCAATAAGGTGTCAGCCACTAGCACTCAGTAGCCAGAAGCTCTGGAAGCTTAGGTAATCTCATGCGAAGATACCCTATTGCATCTTGAACCCGCCTGTGATATACTTCATTTCGGAGGAAGTGGGTTTCACCCACTTCTTTGTCTTGTAGGGACAAATTTTTATGGAGGTTTTAGTCTCGAATGAAGAGCGATTTCCTGCTTGCTATCACCCAGCTCTCGGCTGAGAAGAACCTGCCCAAGGATGTGATTATCGGCGCGGTAGAGGCCGCGCTGGTATCAGCCTACAGGAAGGAGAACTTTACTCCAAACCAGAACTTAACGGTCAAAATCAACCCGGGAACCGGCAAAGTACAGGTATGGGCTGAGAAGACTATCGTTGAACGGGTGACGGATTCACGCCGTCAGACATCAATGGAGGAAGCCCGCGTTATCAAGCCGGATGCGCAGCTTGGTGAAAACATCATGGTAGAATCCACGCCGAGCAACGCCGGACGCATTGCCGCGCAGACAGCCAAGCAGGTCATCCTCCAGCGTCTGCATGAAGCGGAACACAGCGCCATTTTCGATGAATACGCTGGCAAAGAAGGGGATATTATTTCCGGCGCCGTGCAGCATATGGAGCCTCACCAGATATTCATTGATTTAGGAAGGACTGAGGCGGTTCTTCCCGTACAGGAGCAAGTACGCGGTGAAAGATACCGCATCGGCCAGAGAGTCAAGGCCTACCTCCTGGAGGTGGCCAGAACTCCTAAAGGGCCGCGCGTCATAGTCTCACGCTCGCATCCCAACTTCGTACGCCGCCTTTTCGAATTGGAAGTCCCCGAGGTTTACAATGGAATAGTCGAAATAAAAGCGGTTGCCCGTGAAGCTGGTTACCGCAGTAAGGTGGCCGTAGCCGCAAAGCAGGAAGGCATCGACCCCATTGGTTGCTGCGTGGGACTGCGCGGCATCAGGATACAAAACATTGTAAATGAGCTAAGCGGAGAGAAGCTGGATGTGGTCATGTGGGACCCCAATTCCGCCGCCTTCATTGCCAATGCCCTCAGCCCGGCGCACGCAATAAATGTTCAACTCGACCAGGAAGCAGGAGTGGCTACCGTGGTTGTCCCTGACAAGCAGCTTTCTTTAGCCATCGGCAAAGACGGACAGAACGCCAGACTGGCGGCAAAACTCACCGGATGGCGGATTGATATTAAGAGTGCTTCGTCGGTCGAGGCGGAAAAGGTAGCCCGGGCTGCCGCAGCCGCTGAGGCAGCAAAGCTCGCCGGGGTAGAGAGCAAGGAAGCCGTGGCTGTGGCCGAAGAAAAACCGGCCGAGGAAATCCCGGTTGCGGAGCCGGTAACAGCTGCCGCAGAGGTAACGGAAAAAGAGGCTGTAGCGCCAAAGGAAGCTCCGGTAGTTGAAGAGGTTGCTGAGCTGCTTGAAGAAGAAATTGCCGCTCCCGCAGAAGAAGCCGGGGTCGCAGAGGCAGAGCCGGCGGAAGAGCTTGAGCCGATGCCTGCCCTCGATACCGAGTTAGCACCGCTGGAGTACATACCTGTCCCGGCAGGCAAATCCCAGATACGGTTTGCCGAGGATATTTTGCCCTTCAGGTCATCGAAACCTGGTGTAAAGCCCAAGAAAAAAATGAAGAAAAAGGGTAGTTACGGACTGGAAGGCTCGGGGGGAGATGCCAAGGCTAAGAGGGGACGCAGAGGAGGTGGAGATGAGTATTAGACAACCCGTCAACAAGCACGTGCCTCAGCGGACCTGCGTAGCCTGCCGGCAGGTGAGAGCCAAACGAGAGCTAATCCGCCTGGTGTGCGGCGGTGACGGAAGCGTAGAGATAGATACCGGAAGCAAAAAACCGGGACGCGGCGCCTACCTGTGCCACACACCCGGGTGCTGGGAACTTGGCCTGAAGACAGGCCAGCTCGAACGCACTCTTCGCACCAGCCTCAGCAAGGATAACCGGGAAAGGCTTCAAAACTACGGGAGAGATTCCACAAGGAGTAGCCAGTGACGCAAACCAGTAAACCGGCTGAGACCACCAAAACCACCCAAAGCGTGGCTGGCGAGGCACCCTCGACCCTGCTCCGCCAGGGCTCAGAAGGGCAGGCAGGCCCAGGACAGGCCCCGGCAGCGCCCAAGCCGCGCCCGGTTGAGCTCCCTCAACTCACGAACGTGAGGCAACTGGCTGATATTTTGCATACCAGCCCGATAGACGTCATCAAGCAATTGATGAGAAACGGCATTATGGCCAATATCAACCAGGTGATAGACTTTGAAATGGCGGCACAGGTGGCCGCAGCTTTTGGCTACCAGGTGCGCATGAAGCGGCAGCCAAAGAGTGCGGCCAAAAAAGTCAAGAGCACCGAGCAACTTCGGGAAGAGGAAGCTGCCGGACTGAAGCTGAGGCCTCCGGTGGTTGCTGTCATGGGACACGTCGACCACGGCAAGACCAGAACGCTTGACGCTATCCGCCAGACCAACGTCATGGCCAGCGAGGCTGGCCAGATAACGCAGCACATCGGCGCCTACCAGGTTGAGGTCGATGGACGCAAGATTAGTTTCCTTGATACCCCGGGCCATGAAGCCTTTACTGCCATGCGAGCTCACGGGGCGCAGATAACTGACATTGCGGTACTGGTGGTCGCTGCTGATGATGGAGTGCAGCCACAAACTCTGGAAGCAATCGACCATGCGCGGGCTGCCAACGTGCCCATTGTAGTGGCTATCAACAAGATTGACAAGGCCAATGCCAACCCCGACCTGGTCAAGCAACAGCTTGCTGATGCAGGCCTGGTCATCGAGGAATGGGGCGGCGATGTCATTGCTGTTCCCATTTCAGCTAAAGAGAAGAAAGGTATCTCAGAGCTTCTGGAGAACATTCTTTTAGTGGCTGAAATGCAAGAGCTTAAAGCTTCTCCCGGAAAACCGGCTACCGGTGTCGTAATCGAGGCTGGCATGGACAAGAACAAAGGCCCGCTGGCTACAGTGCTGGTCCAGGACGGCACACTCAGACCGGGTAACATTGTTGTTGTCGGTGACACCTGGGGCAAGATAAAGGCAATGTACAATGACACGGGCAAGCAGGTGAGGAAGGCGGAACCGGCTGCTCCTGTTGAAATCCTCGGCCTGAGCAGCGTGCCCAAGGCCGGAGACACCATGACAGTCGTCGCCAGCGAGCACCATGCACGCGCCATGATTCAGAAGCGAGAAAGAGATACGCTGCACAAGCACGGTGTAAGCCTTGATAACCTGTACAAACAGATAACCGCCGGACAGGTGAAAGAGCTAAACATTATTCTCAAGACTGACGTCCAGGGCAGCATCGAGCCCATAAGAAAATCGCTCGAACAGCTTTCCGCGGAGCAGGTGCAGATTCGAATTATACGCAGTGGCACCGGTGACATCACGGAGAGTGATGTTATGCTGGCTGCCGCCTCCAAAGGTCTGGTCATTGGTTTTAATGTCAGTGTTGATACCGGGGCGCGGAAAATGGCTGAAATGGAGGGCGTAGATATCCGGGTCTATGATATTATCTACACCCTTAGAGATGACGTAGAAAAGGCAATGAAAGGCATGCTTGAGCCCACATATGTGGATGTGGTTGAAGGGCATGCCGAAGTGAGGGCTGTCTTCGCAGCCGGTAAGAAAGAAAAGGCCGCCGGTGTCATTGTTTCCGATGGCAGGGCTACACGCAGTTCTCTGGTCAGGGTATGGCGCAAGAAGCAATTATTGATAGACTCTACCATCAGCAGCCTGCGGCGCTTTAAGGAGGATGCCAAAGAGGTAACTGCCGGTTATGAATGCGGCATCGGCGTCAAAGGTTTCAGCGAATTCGAGGTCGGTGACGTACTTGAGTTCTACAAGAAAGAGAAAGCTGGCTCTGCATGACACGTCGCATCGAGCGAGTCAACAGCGTTATTCGAAAGGAACTTAGCGAATTGCTTCAACGCCATGTCAAAGACCCCAGACTTGGCTGTCTTGTCAGCGTTACCGATGTTTCAACCTCGCCCGACCTCAGCTATGCCAAGGTACTTGTTAGCTGCATCGGCAGTGAGATAGATAAGAAAGAAATAGTAAAAGCCCTGACATCCGCTTCAGGCTTCCTCCGCAACGAACTGGGCAAGCGCCTGAGCCTGCGGCGCGTCCCCGAACTGGACTTCGAGTGGGATAGCTCCATTGAACGCGGAGACCGCATCCTGAAACTTCTTGATGAAGTAAAAGCCGAAGAGGACAGTAAATAGCCGTGGACGGCATACTGAATATCAATAAGCCTCAAGGTAGAACATCCTTCAGCATCGTATCCATGGTCAGGCGTCTCATCAGGGAGCAGCGCGTGGGACACGCGGGCACACTCGACCCCGATGCAACCGGTGTCCTTCCTGTTTGCTTCGGGCGCGGGACGCGCGTTGTAGAGTTTCTTCTCGGCTCCTCAAAGACCTACCGTTCGGAGATTGAGCTTGGCATTTCCACGGACACTTATGATGCCAGTGGAACGGTGACTCGCAGGTCAGACCCTTCAGGGATAACCCTGGAGCAACTCCAGACAGCATTAGCCACCTTCCGCGGCCTTATCCGGCAGACTCCTCCGATGTACAGCGCCTTGAAGCACCACGGGACACCGCTCTACAAATTAGCCCGCGCCGGCATCGAGGTTGAAAGAGAAAGCCGACCCGCCAGAATCTATCACCTGGAGCTTCTCGAATGGCATCCGCCGGTAGCCACTATAGAGGTTACGTGCAGCAGCGGCACGTATATCCGCTCACTCGCCCATGACCTGGGACAACTCCTCGGCTGCGGGGCCATCATGAAGAGCCTTGTCCGCCTGAGATACGGCCCTTTCGAGCTTAAGGATGCCATCACGCCGGAGCAATTCGAAGACGCTGTCCGCAAAGGCTGCTGGCAAGACTACGTTTATCCCATTGATACTGTGCTATCAGACTGGACGGCCATTATCCTCAGCGATGATGATTCCCGGGCCGTAAAGAGCGGAAGACCAATCGCTCATCTTGAGCAGCCGCCGGCTTCCCCGGAAAGCCTCTGCCGGGCTTATACCTCTGATGGTCGCTTTCTGGGCGTGCTGCGCTACATTCCTGAGAAGGGACAGTGGCAGCCGGAGAAGGTGTTTGTGTAGAGCTGAATAGACTATCCCTCATACCCGTCCGGAAACTCAACCAGCCGATAAACTCAATAAACCATCTGAAAGGTCTTGACAGACAGCCGAAATAATAATATAGTTCAACAGGTTGCACGTGTCAGAAAGGAGCGTGACTAAAACTTGGGCAACATTAATATAGCCATAATCGGAGTAGGAAACTGTGCTTCATCCCTGGTGCAGGGTCTCAATTTCTACAAGGATGCAAAGGAGGACGAGTTCGTACCCGGGCTGATGCACGTTAACCTGGGCGGTTATCATGTAAAAGACATCCATGTTGTTGCCGCCTTTGACATCGATAAAAACAAGGTGGGCAAAGATGTGGCGGAGGCGCTCATCACACAGCCTAACAATACCATTAAGTTCTGCGATATACCGACCACCGGTGTGAAAGTCCAGCGCGGCATGACCCATGACGGCCTGGGCAAGTACCTGTCCCAGGTGATAAAGAAAGCGCCAGGCTCCACTGCCGACATAGTCAAGATTCTCAAGGATTCCAAGACCGACATAGTGCTCAACTATTTGCCGGTGGGTAGCGAAGAGGCAACCAAGTGGTACGTAGAGCAAGTCCTGGAAGCTGGCTGCGGGTTCATCAACTGCATGCCCGTCTTCATCGGGCGGGAGAAGTACTGGCAGAACCGCTTTGCTCAGAAAGGACTTCCCGTCATCGGCGATGACATCAAGTCTCAGGTTGGCGCTACCATTGTACACCGCGTGCTTACCAGGCTGTTCAGAGACCGCGGCGTCAAGCTGGAGCGTACCTACCAGCTAAACTTCGGCGGCAATACTGACTTTCTGAACATGCTGGAGAGGGAGCGCCTCGAATCCAAGAAGATATCCAAGACTAACGCAGTTACCTCTCAACTGGACTATAAACTGGACCCGGACAACATCCATGTCGGACCCAGCGATTATGTTCCCTGGCTCCTCGACCGTAAATATTGCTACATCGTGATGGAAGGACGAACTTTCGGCGATGTCCCGCTAAAAGTGGAATGCAAACTGGAGGTCTGGGATAGCCCTAACTCCGCCGGAGTGGTGATTGACGCCATCAGGTGCTGCAAGCTCGGTCTCGACCGCGGACTGAAGGGAGCGCTGGTAGCCCCCTCTGCCTACTTCATGAAATCACCATGCATCCAGTTTACCGACGATGAAGCTCACCGGATGGTGGAAGAGTTTATCGACGGCGGCAACGAGACCCAGGAATACGACCGCGTGAATGAACCGGTGGAGTAACTTCAGGCAGTGTGATTGGCCATGAAGATAGCGTTGGTCTCCCCATATGACTTTGCCTATCCCGGTGGAGTGACCGTTCACATCTGCGCACTCGAACGCTACTTCACCCGGATGGGGCATGAAGTCAAAATAATTGCTCCTGCCTCTAAAACCATGCCCGCTCTGTGTGATAAATTTATCCCAATAGGGCGGCCGCGCTCTATCCCCACCAGCGGCTCGATTGCGCGCGTCACCATCTCACCCTGGCTATCGAAAAGAATACAGAAGGTGCTGGCTGAGGAGCGCTTTGACATTGTTCACCTTCACGAACCCTTGATGCCGATGCTATGCACTACCACTCTCCGCCTTTCCAATTCAATAATCATCGGCACTTTCCATGCCTGTCACGGCAGGCCGGGATATAACTTCGGCAAACCCTTCGGAAAGATTATTCTAAAAAGGTGGTTCCGCCGGCTCGACGGCAAGATTGCGGTATCGAAACCGGCCAGGGATTTCGCCTGCGAACACTTTCTCGGACACTACAACATCATCCCCAATGGCGTTGATGTGGAGCATTTTTCTCCCAGAGTCAAGCCTATCGAAAAATACTCTGACGGGAAACTGAACATCCTGTTCGTTGGCCGCCTGGAAAGCCGCAAGGGGTTTGTTTATATGCTCAGAGCATACCAGCGAGTCAAAGAGAAGTTTCCCGGCTGCCGCCTTATTGTGGTTGGTCCCGGAGACAGGCAGCGCCGGAAGTACGAGAATTACATTAAACGGAAAGGTATTCAGGACGTTGAGTTCGTAGGTTTTGTGCCCTATGAGGAACTGCCCGGGTATTACAAAACAGCCGATATTTACTGCGGCCCGGCAACCGGACGGGAGAGCTTCGGCATAGTGCTGCTGGAAGCGATGGCCACGGGCAAACCAATCGTTGCCTCGAATATTGAAGGCTATGCCAGCGTCCTGACGCACGGCTCCGAGGGCTTGCTGGTCCCGCCGAGAGATGCGCATCTGCTGGCTGAGGCTTTGCTCTCTCTCATGCGCGATGAACCCCTCCGTCAGAAAATGGGGCAGAATGGCCTGCGCACGGCACAGAATTATAGCTGGGAGCGTGTCGCCCGCCGGGTGCTGGACTACTACGAGAGGCTGCTCAGCGAGCCTCCTGTGAATAAGCAGGTTCAGGAGCGTAAGGTTACATCGCTGCCGGTTTAGCTTAAGAGGAGAGACCTTGAACACGGTTGTTTCAGGACAGAAAAAATCAACAGCAAAGTCATCCGGCCTTCATGATGTCGCCGCGCACCGGTTTACTCTACCGGTAGTACGGCTTCTGGCAAAAACTTCGATAACTCCCAGCCAGTTGACGGTATTCGGGTTCCTCCTGGCAGTTGTTGCGGCAGTGCTCATCGGCACCGGACATCTCTTCACTGCCGGGCTGGTTATGCTTTTAGCTGGCTTTTTCGACATGGTGGACGGAGCACTGGCCCGGTACAATGGCCAGGCTACGCGTTTTGGCGGCATCCTGGATTCCACATTAGACCGCTTGTCCGAATCCGCCCTGCTCATCGGTGTCCTGGTGCTGTACGCAGGCCAGCAGCCTCCCTACGCAATCATATTGGTCTCACTCGCCCTGGTAAGCTCGCTGCTGGTAAGCTATATTCGCGCCAGGGCGGAAGGGGCGGGGCTAAAAGGCAAGGCGGGACTTTTCACGCGCACGGAAAGGGTGGTTGTGCTGGTGCTGGGACTGCTGCTCAGCCAGTTCGAATATGCCCTGCTCATCGCCGTGGGCATTATCGCGCTACTGAGCTTCATTACCGCCGGCCACAGGCTCTTTTCCGTCTGGCAGGAGACGAGGGGCGATTAGCCAGAATGTGAAGCTACGAAAACAGGACGGAGTGCAGAAGGGCTGGGCCTTTGCCGAAATGTCTTTGCGAATCCGCCCGCCTTTGGCGGGATGAAGCAATCTCGGTGTTTGACTTGGGAAGAGTCGAAGGTCTTTTTTCGGCTACGTAGGGGATTGCTTCGCTGGCCTTTGGCCGCTCGCAATGACCTTTAGTGGTTTTCATCGTTCGCCGCTGGGCGATGGTCATGAAAAATTGTTGGGGACCCGCCCTGAGCCTATCGAGGGATTTTACGTTTGAGATTTGGAATTTAAACTCTGCAAGGGGGAACGAATGCCAGCCATTGCCGTCATCGGAGCTCAGTGGGGAGACGAGGGGAAAGGCAAGATAGTCGACCTCCTCGCCGAGCGAGTGTCGATAGTTGTCCGCTTCTCCGGCGGTGATAACGCCGGACATACGGTAGTAAACCCTCAGGGAGAATTCAAACTCCACATCATCCCCTCCGGCATATTCTATCCCCATACAACCTGCATCATCGGCAACGGCACAGTGGTCAATCCCGCTATCCTCCTCGATGAAATAGAACAGCTAAGCGGACGTGGCGTGGACACCTCCAGGCTTATCATCAGCGACCGCGCTCACCTCATCATGCCCTATCATACCCTTCTCGACGGTCTGGAGGAAGATAAGCGAGGTTCGGGCGCATTAGGAACGACACGCAGGGGCATCGGACCTGCTTTCACAGATAAGGCGGCCAGATTGGGCATCAGGACCGGCGACCTACTGGATAAAAAAACATTCCGCGAAAGGCTGCGCACCGTACTAGAATACAAGAATGCAATTCTGACCAAAGTCTACGATTCACAGCCTTTGTCGCCGGATGAAATATACCAGCAGTATTGCCGGTACGGTGAGCAACTGGCCCCATACGTCAGGGAGACGACAACAATCCTGGACGAGGCGCTGAGACGGGGAGAGCAAGTCCTGCTGGAAGGAGCACAGGGAGCCATGCTCGACCCCGACTTCGGCACCTACCCGTATATCACCTCATCCTCGCCGCTCGCCGGAGGAGCTTCTGTGGGTGCGGGGCTCGGACCCACACATATTACCCATGTCCTGGCGGTATTCAAGGCTTACTGCTCACGGGTGGGGGGAGGCCCTATGCCCACCGAGCTAAAAGATGACACAGGTGAATCGATTCGCCAGAAAGGGCACGAATACGGCACCACCACCGGCAGGGCACGGCGCTGCGGGTGGTTCGATGGTGTGGCAGCCCGCTTAGCCACCCGTATCAACGGCTTTACCAAGGCAGCAATCACCCGCCTGGATGTCCTCGACCATTTACCAAAAGTTAAGCTGTGCGTGGCTTACAGCCTGGATGGCAAAGAGATAGACTATTTCCCCAGCAGCATCAGCGACCTGGCGAGATGCCAGCCCCTCTACGAGGAATTCCCCGGATGGCAGACCTGCACCAATGACATCCGCAAAATCGAGCAGTTGCCCGCCGAAGCACGCCAATACCTGAAACGCCTGGAAGAGCTTATTAACTGCCCCATCTCAATAGTTTCCGTGGGACAGAAGCGAGGGCAGACGATTGAAGTCAAACCAGTGATTAAAAGGTCCAGCGGGACTGCCAACCTTCCTGACCCAGAGCATCCATCTCACTGATTCATCCTCCCTCCAAATTACGGGCTTTCTCCCTCCTGTATTAGTAAGGAAAATCCGCAAATTACGTAAGGATACTGATGTTTGTTTTTTCAATCCGTGATTAGATTAAAAGAGGTACACAGAAACACATCAACACATCTCGATATATCCAGTAGGGATGGTAGCCTGGAAGTCTAATTAAACGGTTGGGAGGTGGGTCATGAATCGCTGCCACGAATGTAAAAGACCGATACGCTGGGGCAAGATGGAACACGAAGGTCTGTGGTTCCATAAAGTGTGCTTTGACAAGTGTGCGGCAGAGCAGAAAACGCCGCCGGTCCAACGGCAAGAGACGCCAAAGGAATCATTGCCAGCCCAACAGTATGAGACACCCGCAGAATCAGTACCAGTCCGTAGCTCCGCGGCGCAGGGTTGCGCCTCCCGTTTGGCAGATGAAGAGAATGGAATCGAACTCTCAAGCGCCTCCTCAAACGGGGGCAGCCTGTGGGGTTCGAATGCTCAGCAACGTTACCTCTACCTCTCTAATGCCAGGTTGCCGACGTTCCGGTGTCCACTGGGAGCCTTCAGCGATGCGCCCTGGAAACAACAAGTGCCTTCAAAAATGCCGGTAGTACCTAATAAGCTTACGTATTTGTGAACGGCCTTTGAGCGCCGGGATTGATTTTCTTAAGAGCTGATTCTGCGTAACGCCGGATGCCGGCATCTTTACCTTTGCATTATGGCATCAATCGCAGAAGGCGCGTCATATTCAAGCAGGCATAATCGGACACCGAGCAAGTCATCGGGGCAAAAGATAGCCTCCTTCAAGTTCCCTACCGTTACGTCTGCGATGAGACGAATCCCTTTTTGCTTCATCTCAGCTTTCGCCTGCTCCAGGTCGGGCACTTTGAAATGAATGTTGCGTACCCCTTCCTTTTCAACCGGTGGAGTTGACTCCACCAATTCCATGAATCCCGTGCGGTCCATAGCGTATCTTGTCTTTCTTTCCTCTGCGGCGCGGTCGGCATGCTCGGTTATAGCCTTTTTACGCTTGACCTTGCTCAAATCGGCATAAACAAAATCGATACCCAGAATGTCTGAATACAGCTTAACCGCTTCGTCGAGGTTCTTAACGTTGAGGCCTACAAGCTCGAGTTTCTCTACTTTCAAGCAGGACCCCCTTAACCTTTCAGAATTTAGACCTATAGCAAAAGAGTGGTCACCGGATTACTCATCCATACCCAATGCAAAATGGGTGGAGGCTTCCACCTGCCTCAGTTTTTCCCTCGTAAGTGTGATAATACGATACTTCAAACAATCTTTAGGGATAGTGGTGATTGTATCCAGATTAATCACACATTCCCGTGGCATACCGTTGTCAGTATCCAAAAGAACTTCCGAGTGAATGTGACGGATACGGGTAGTTACCGGAGCTACAATGACCAGTGAACGAGCTGTATACGCGTCATTACGGGAAAGCAGCACAACAGGTCGTTGACCGGTCGGCGGGTCCAGTTTAGCCCACCAGACTTCGCCTCTTTTCATTCCCAGGGTTCCTCAGCCAGAATGATGCTGGCCGCCTTGCGTGCCGCCGCAACTTCTTCTTTCGTCTCCGGAATCTTGTTGTAGGCTCGGACATACTGCTCACTGGCTTCCCTGTCCCGCTTGTTTTTCAGTAGACATTCCACAGCTCGACGGAAAAACTGGCTGCGACTTTCCCCTATTGACTTTCTCTCCTGTTCCACAATACGAAGCACATCCTCCGGCAGACTGATGGCAACCTTTGCTGTCTTAGGCATCTCACCACCTCGGTTATCACTATTCATACCATAGTATGAAGCGTATTTCATAGAGTGTCAAATAGAACGGGGCTTTCAAGAGCAATACAGCGAGGTTTTTCTCAGACTGTGCGACTAACAGATTGATGAAGAGTGAGTTGATAAGTTTTGTCTCCCCCTTCGTAAAGGGAGAGCAAGAGGGATTTACCTTCAGAAATTCTCTGGAATGTGCGCTATAAAGACCTTAACATCTTTTTTGCTCACAAAACCCTGACCTCTTGTTCCAATACCTTCTTTTTGATTAAAGGATTCAGTGCATGATAGGTCAAGACATCAACAGGCCTGTTAATCTCTGCCTCTAAATCCAGCTTCAAGGCTACTAAATCTAAAAGGCTCTTCTCACCTTGAAACTCTATAAGAAGGTCAAGGTCGCTTGTTTCAAGTGCAGTCCCTTCAGCCGTTGAACCAAAAATACCGGCACGGGAAACCTGATGTCGCTTCAGCACAGGGAGGAGCTTTTTCTTTAGCTTCTCCACATTCAGTCCCTCTTTGCTCTTTGTTACCATTTCAGTTACCTGCTTCTTGTCTAGTTTCACTCTGGGAAATACAGTTTTCCAGTGCGGGACTTAAGGTGTTGGAGGCACCGGAATAGCAAGATAAAACGTGGCTTTGAAGAATAGAGGAAATGCCTTCTATTGGACTTATTCCGTACTACAAGGTTGAGTTTAACTTCAGTTTATCTTAATTGAAAAGCCTGATTGAAGGCCATTTGGATACATCGTGTTCCGGCGTCATCATTTAGTGGTACGCCAATAATTGTAAACGTTGGCAACTTCATCAGCCCAGAATCTGTCATCGTCACCACCGTCATATTTACCCAAGCCTTTCGCACATTCAAAAAATCCTGAACCAGGTATGTTCTTTCCTTTGAGAATTACAACGGCCGAAAGCATCGGGCGATTGTTTTGAGCCTCAAAACGGTTGATATCGTCTAGAATCTGAGCTATCCTTATACGTCCGACATCTGTAGCCATGTCTAGCCCGACAATCTCGCCCACTTCTGTGTAGTTTGTGAGACTCTCTGCACGAGCAACCTCTTTCAACTTCTCGTAGACCAATGGTATGGGATATTCCATTGATGCGCCTCCAAAGACTTATTGCCACGGTCAGTTACTCCAGACCTCCCGAAGGTAGTTTGGGTTGAAGTCGCACTGGTCGACTCGGAGTTGCTCAAACAAACACTCGACTAGGGATACCGCAGCCATCGAAACTTGGCGCCACGCTTTTGAACATCTCAGAAACGAGATCCCAGAGTATTTGCTCTCTAACGCCTCTGGAAAGCCCTTCTTAGAGACCTCTAGCACAAACATGCCATTTACCTCCGTGCTCGTATGCACGTATTTACACAGCTTCTTGTATAGTTCGTAAGAACTCTTCCAACCCGAATATCCAGTCCTTTCGAATACAACCTTCCCGTGAGACCTGTTTGAAAATTCTAGTTGCTCCATCACTCGGTACTTGGCTTGTACAGTGTCGTCTTGGTAATGGCTATCCAGATAGAACGTCAGAAACAGACCTTCGAGAATACTCCTAAGTTCACGCAGGACGGTCTCGTAGTTTCCAAGCAGAACCGAATGACATAGCCAATCGAATACCAGTGACTGCGAAGCCATATAGCAGTACAGAACACTTTCAGGTTTGTTCGCACGATGCAGGTCATCGCCTATGGGGTGAAGAAATTCTCCCACCCAATCTTCAAAAAAACCGCAGACAAATTCGATATCCTTAGCCACGACCGGGTCGGACGCAGTCTCACTGAAGATGCTTTTATGAAATGGTTGAAGGGCTGGGTACTCTAGATTCATATGTACCTCCCCTGCCAGGACTCTCACCATCTCCCCCTGTTTCCGGTTTCCCGTGTTGCTATTACTACACCGGCAGGTCTATCTTGTACTTCTTGAGGGTGTCTTTGATGAGGGCGGCCGTCTTTTCGTCCGGCTCAATAAGAGGGAGTCTGGGTTTGCCCACCCTGAAGCCTACCTGGTTGACGGCGTACTTGATGGGCATGGGGTTGGAGACCACGAACATTACCTTGTTGAGCAGAATCAGGTCGCGGTGAATTTCGGCGGCCCTGGCCGCGTTGCCCGCCAGAAAGCTGTTAATCATTTCCTTTATCTGCTTGCCCACCAGGTGGCTGGTGACGCTGATGACGCCGTAGCCGCCCAGCGCCAGGATGGGCAGGGTATCACCGTCATTCCCGCTCCAGACCCGGAAGTCCTTCCGTGCCCCGCTGATGATTCTGGCAATCTGCTCGAAGTTGGCGCTAGCCTCTTTTACCCCGACGATGTTGGGTATCTGGCTGAGCCTGATAACCGTCTCCGCATCCAGGTTGGTCACGGTGCGTGACGGCACATTATAAAGGATAACCGCTAGGCTGGTGCTCTCAGCAACCTTTTTGAAGTGCTGGTACAGCCCTTCCTGCGTGGGCTTATTATAATAAGGCACTACCTGGAGGCATCCGTCCACTCCGGCCTTCTCCGCCGCCCTGGTTGCTTCCACTGCCTCGGCTGTGCTGTTGCTGCCGGTGCCGGCAATGACCGTCCCCTTGTTACCTACGGTCGCTTTAATCTCCTGGAACAGGCGCACTTCCTCAGCCCGCACCGTAGTGGGAGACTCGCCGGTGGTGCCGATGACTACCACCCCATCGCTCCCGGAATC
This sequence comes from Chloroflexota bacterium, assembly GCA_016190925.1. Lineage (GTDB taxonomy): Bacteria > Chloroflexota > Dehalococcoidia > Dehalococcoidales > JACPPQ01 > JACPPQ01. The sequence goes on from JACPPQ010000105.1 coordinate 43,171, forward strand.
GAGCAAAGCTAACGCCAGCTTCTTTGCCTGCTCATAGTCCACCGCTCCTTTATCATCGAAAGGGGTAACCATGGCGGTCAGCAATCTTCCGATTTCTTTCATTTCTCTACCTCGCTGCTGGATGCATCCAGCCTCTCTTTATCATCTCTTCGGCAATCTGAACCGCGTTCAGCGCCGCTCCCTTGCGCACGTTGTCCGAGACTACCCACAGCACAAGGCCGTTGGGGTGGGACAAGTCCTTGCGGATACGGCCGACGAATACCTCATCCGTGCCTGCCGCCGCCCACGGCTGGGGATAGAGGCTGATAGTCGGGTCGTCCAGCACCTTGACCCCCGGAGCGTTCATCAGGACATTTCGCGCTTCCTCTGGAGACATCGGCCTGGTAAACTCCGCGTGGATTGCCTCGCTGTGGCCGGTAAACACCGGGACCCGGACGCAGGTAGCTGAAATCTCGATATCATCGGCGTGCATTATTTTCCTGGTCTCCATCACCATCTTACGCTCTTCCTTGGTATACCCGCTGTCCAGGAAAACATCTATCTCAGGCAGCACATTGAAAGCTATCTGGTGAGGGAAGACGTGGGGAATAACGCTCTCCCCGGCAAGCACCTGTTTTGCCTGCAAGGTAAGCTCATCTACTGCGGGGGCGCCCATTCCTGAAGTCGCCTGGTAGGTAGCGACAGTGATGCGCTTGATGGGATTGACCTTGTGCAGGGGATACAGGGCTACCACCATCTGGATGGTCGAGCAGTTAGGATTGGCAATAATCCCCTTGTGCTTGACGATATCCTCCGGGTTCACTTCCGGCACTACCAGGGGAACGTCAGACTCCATCCTGAAGGCAGAGCTGTTATCGATAACTATCGCACCTGACTGGGCGGCGATGGGAGACAGGTGAGCGCTGACATCGGCTCCGGCTGAAAAGAGGGCGATATCAATACCCTTGAAGGACTGGTGGTTGGCTTCCTTTACTTCGATTTCTTCGTGAGCAAAGTAGAGCTTCTTCCCGTGCGAGCGGTCAGAAGCCAGAAGGCTCACGGAGGCTACTGGAAACTTGCGCTGCTCCAGTACCTTGATGAACTCCTTCCCCACCATGCCGGTGGCACCCACAACAGCCACCCTGAATCCGTTCATTGGTTCCTCCTATAAGTGGAGAAGGGCATCAAGACCGTAGGTCAATCCCTTAAGCTTTACCACTTCCTTTACTGCGAGGATGACGCCGGGCATAAAGCATTCCCGGCTGATGGTATCATGTCTTATGCTGAGGGTCTGCCCCGCCGCCCCGAAGAGCACCTCCTGGTGCGCCAGAAGGCCGGGAAGACGGACGCTGTGCAGCGAGATGCCTTCGACTTGTTCACCGCGGCTGGCCATGGGTTTACTCTCTGCGGGATGAAGGAATGGCTTGCCTCTCGCCTTGGCCATATCTCTGGCTGTGGCGAGGGCAGTGCCGGAGGGAGCATCGGCTTTCTGATTGTGATGCAACTCTATGATTTCCGCGGTATCAAGGTACTTGGCAGCTATCTTTGCCAGGTGCATCATCAGCACGGCGCCGATGGCGAAGTTGGGCGCCACCACAGCCCCAACGTTATTCTCTTTGGCAAGACGGCCAATTTCATCGATAGTTTCGGCAGACTGACCAGTCGTGCCGACGACCAGGTTGACGCCCCGTTTGGCGGCAATGCGCGCCGCAGGTAGAGTAGCCCTCGCAATGGTGAAATCGACCAGCACATCAGGTCTTGTGGAAGCCAGCATAGAGTCCAGGTCTGACGAAAAAGGCACAGCCGAGCCATCAGGCAAAGTCAGTTGATTCATGGGTATATTCACGTCCACACCACCTACCACCTGGAGCTCAGGCTCGCGGGACAGCGCCCTGATAATCTCCTGCCCCATCCTCCCCGCCGCACCGTGGACCACCACCTTTATCGGCTTCATGGCTAGCTCCTTTACTCGGGGGGTCTGTGAACATCTCTAGGCCGGAAATGCTGATGCTCGTGTTCAGATGGACGACGCAATGGGGGACGTGCAGCTCTCTTGAACGGATAGTCTGCCGAAGGCGTTTCTTCGACAGCTCCCGGTAATAACGCGCGTATCGACAGGTTCACCCTGCCCATATTATCAATATCAATCACCTTTACGGTAACCTCATCGCCGGCCTTCACCACATCCTCGACCCTTCCCACACGGTGGTCCGCCAGTTCGCTGACATGTACCATTCCCTCTTTGCCCGGCAGTATCTCTACCATAGCGCCGAAGCCAAGTATGCGGGTCACCTTTCCGGTATATACCTCGCCAATCTCTATTTCTTTGGTTAAGCCCTCAACCATTTTAATGGCTTTTTGCGCCGATTCGGCGTCAGGAGAGCCGATAAGCACCGTGCCGTCGCTTTCGATATCGATGGTGGTCTTGGTTTCCTCGGTGATTGACCGTATTGTCTTGCCGCCGGCGCCAATCACAGCTCCTATCTTGCCGGGGTCAATCTTCAGCTTGTACATTCGCGGGGCATAGCTGCTCAATTCCGGTCGATTAGTATTGATAGCCCACTTCATTATGTCAAGTATCTGCATACGGGCATCGAGTGCTTGCGCCAATCCCTTTTCCAGGATTTCCATGCTTACGCCCTTGAGCTTGGTATCAAGCTGTACCGCCGTAATGCCATCCACAGTGCCCGCTATCTTGTAATCCATGTCCCCATTAAAGTCTTCGACACCTTCGATGTCGGTCAGCACAGCATAGTTCCCTTTATCATCGGTCACCAGGCCGATAGCTATCCCGGCAACGGCTTTCTTGATGGGCACACCTGCGTCCATCAAGGAGAGACTGCTGGCACACACGCTGGCCATCGATGTGCTACCGCTGGAGCTGAGCACCTCTGACACGAGGCGAATGGTATAGGGGAAATCTTCATCTGCGGGAAGCACCGGTATGATAGCCCGCTCTGCCAGAGCGCCATGTCCAATCTCGCGGCGGCCCGGCGAACCAAGTCGCTTCACCTCACCGGTAGAGAACGGAGGGAAGTTGTAGTGATGCATGAAGCGTTTGGTTTCTTCCAGACTCAACCCATCGAGCTTCTGCTCCTCCCTGGTAGAGCCCAGGGTGGTGATGGTCAATACCTGTGTTTGCCCCCGGGTAAACAGCCCTGAGCCGTGAGTCCGGGGCAACAGCCCAACTTCACAGCTAATCGGCCTTAGTTCGGTCAATCCCCGGCCGCTGACGCGCCTTCCTCTCTCAAGAATGCTCTTCCTTATCTCATCCGAGACCTTTTCATCGAAGACAGAGAACATCTCCTGCTCCTTGAAGGTCTCCCCTAACTCACCCTTAAGCTCCTGCCACAGGCTGTCCAGCCCCTGTTCCCGTTCCTGTTTGTCCGACTGGCTCATAACCTGTGCCAGCCTTTCTCCGAGAACCGAGGAAACAGCGGTAGTGACTTCGTGTTTTGGCTCGATGTGAGGGACTTCTTTCTTCGGCTTGCCGAGGGCCTGCCGGACCTCTTCCTGTAACCTGATGATACCCTGGTTGGCCTCATGGCCGAACTTGATAGCCCGCATGATGATGTCTTCCGAGACCTCTTTAGACCCCGCTTCCACCATCACCACCGCCTCTTTGGTGCTGGCGACAACCAGGTCAAGCGTACTTTCAGCTAGCTGGGGCATGGTCGGGTTCAACACAAGCTCGTTATTGATGTAACCGACATGCACCGCGCTTACCGGGCCATAAAACGGCACCTCGCTAAGCGCAAGAGCAGCCGAAGCGCCGATAATCCCCAGGACATCAGGGTCATTCTCCCGGTCAGCGGAAAGAACGGTGATAACTATCTGGATATCATTACGCCAGTCCTTGGGAAGAAGGGGGCGCAGCGGACGGTCCACCAGCCTCATGGCAAGAATCGCCTCCTGGCTGGGACGGCTTTCCCTTCTGATGAAGCTGCCGGGAATCTTGCCTGCGGCGTACAACCTCTCCTCATAATCAATGGTCAGGGGAAGAAAATCCACTCCCTCCCGCAGTTTCCCGGCGACACAGGCAGTGACCAGCACCACCGTTTCCCCATAACGGACCGTAACAGAGGCATTCGCTTGCCCGGCCAGCTTTCCTGTTTCTACGGTCAACGTCCTGCCGCCATATTCATACTTAAAAGAACGAGATTCTAACAATACCTTTCCTACCTATTCCTTCATTTGAGTCAAATTGCCTGCAATCTGCTCAGCAGAAATGCTTTATTTGCGCAGGCCCAGTTTCTTAATCAGCGCAGCATAACGGCCGACATCCTCTTTGGTCAGATAGGCCAGCAGCCTTCTCCTGTGTCCAACGAGCTTAAGCAACCCGCGCTGCGTAGTATGGTCGTGGCGGTTGGTTGCCAGGTGGCCGGTCAGCTGGTTTATTCTTTCCGTAAGCAGCGCCACCTGCACCTCGGTTGAGCCGGTATCTCCCTCCCGAAGCTGATTAGACTTGATAATTTCGGTTTTCTTTGCCTTGTCCAAATATCCTCCTCAGTGTTATACTATTTCCAAATTAAAGGAAAATTATAGCATAGGCCTCTGCTGGCTGTAAATGAATATGAATGTGGACAGCTTCACGGCTGGGGCTTGGCCTCTTCCGCCTCCACCTTGTACAGGCATTCCGGACTTTCAAGGCGGTCTATGTAAAGCAATCCATTCAGGTGGTCGATTTCATGCTCCAGCGCCTGGGACACAAGACCTTCTCCCCTGACCCGCACCCCCTTGCCCGCAAGGTCAAGACCCTTGACCACCACGGACTCGGCACGCTTGACCTCGCCGAAGTAGCCGGGAATGCTCAGGCAGCCTTCGTGCACTACGCGCTCTCCTTTTCTGCGCACTACCTCAGGGTTGATGAGCACCAACTCTTCCTGCTCCGGCGGGCAAATCACAATCAAACGTAGAGAAATGCCCACCTGCGGGGCGGCAAGTCCCACTCCAGCGCAGTCGTGAGTGGTCTCAATCATGCTGGACGCCAGCTTTTTGATAGAAGCATCGATTGTACTGATTCTTTTTGACTTCTTCCTCAGTACGGGGTCCGGCGTAGTACGTACCTTCAAAACTGCCATATCACACCTTTTACATTATATACAACCAGGACTGATGTGTAAAACGGCCGAACTCAACTCTATGAACTCTACGCCAGTCCTACAGGGTCGATGTCCACGGTCCAGCCCTGGAAAATTGTTTTAGAAGGCTTCTGCGGAACTCGCACCTCTGAGAGGAAATCAGACAGCCCCGAACCGCGGAGCACCAGCTGCCAGCGGAACTTCCCCCGCAGCCTGTGGATGAACGCCGGGGCCGGCCCAATCAGTGTTATATCGGCTATTCCCTTCGAATCCCTCTCAGCGGAAAGCAGACGCTTCATCCTCTCCGCCTCCTGCTGGCAGCAGGTATCATTGGTGTGGCTGTAGACCAGGCGCGCCAGCCGGCTGAACGGCGGATTGTGAAGCTCGCGGCGGTAGGCAAGCTCTTTTTGATAGAACAGGGCATAGTCATGCCCGGCTGCGGCCTGCACAGCGTAATGCTCCGGGCTATAGGTCTGAACAAAGACCTGCCCACCCAGCGTGCCCCGCCCCGCCCGGCCCGCCCCCTGGCAGAGCAGGTGGAAAGTCCGCTCCCCGGCGCGGAAATCGGGAAGGTTCAGTCCGGTATCAGCGATTATTACCCCCACCAGCGTAACCAGTGGCAGGTCAAGTCCCTTGGCAATCATCTGCGTCCCGATGAGGATATCGGCTTTGTGCGCGCGGAATTTGCCAAGTAGCTCATCGTGGGAGCGCCTTCCCTGCGTTACATCCCTGTCCCACCGTAGCAACCTTGCCTGCGGGAAGGCCGAACCTGCTTCCTGCTCCACCTTTTGCGTGCCGATTCCCAGGAACTTGATGCGCGGGCTTCTGCACTGAGGGCAGATACGGGGCACAGGCGTCCGGTAGTTGCACTGGTGGCAGACCAGGGCTTCTCTATCAGGATGCTGCACCAGCGGGATGTCGCAGCGCCGGCAGCGGAAGACAGCGCCACAGCTACGGCACTGGACCGAGCTTGCTCCCCCCCTGCGGTTCAAAAAGAAGATGACCTGCTCTCCGCCAGCCAGAGCACGAGAGGTAGCCTGTGAAAGGGCGCGACTGAAGATGCTGCGGTTGCCCGCTTTCAGTTCTTCCCTCAAGTCCACCACCTGGACATGGGGAAGGGCGGAACCTTCTGTGGGCACCACCCGCTCCGAAAGTTGCAGCAGACGGTAGTCCCCCCTCTGTGCGCGGTAAAAGGTCTCCAGGTCAGGGGTTGCGCTGCCAAGCACCACCGTCGCGCCGGTAAGCTCGGCAAGCTTGATGGCCGCGCTACGGGCGTGATAGTGTGGCGACTTATCCTGCTGCTTGTAAGTCCACTCGTGTTCCTCGTCAATGACAATCAGGCCAAGGTCCGGCTGCGGAGCGAAGATGGCACTTCTGGAACCAATGACGACATCGAACTCGCCGTTCCTTATCCGCTGCCACTCATCGAACTGTTCCCCCAGCGAAAGCTGGCTATGGAGGACAGCCACCCTTTTGGGGAACCGCGAGGCATACCGCTCGATGGTCTGGGGTGTGAGCGCAATCTCCGGCACAAGGACTATTCCCCGCTTCCCAAGCTTCACCGCCTCAGCCAGGGATTGAAGGTAGATTTCCGTCTTGCCGCTGCCGGTGACGCCATGAAGCAGGAAGACGGAAGGAGAAGCTACGCCCTCACGCAGGCTGGACTGAATAGCCTCGAAGGCAAGTTGCTGGGCGCGTGTAAGGGTTAACGGTTGAGAGGAGATTATGTCTGTATAGGAGATTGGCTCTCGTGTTACCTCGACTTCCCTGACACTGACCAGTCCTTTGCTGATAAGAGCATCGGCCGCCGTTCTGGTGCAGTTCAGCGCTTGCCTCGCTTCAGACCAGGCCACCGGCGCTTGTTTCTGCGCCAGAAAGTCGAGGAGGTCGGCCTGCTTGAAGGCCCTCTTTTTTCGCAAAGATTCGGTCGCGCTGAGCGCTGCGGCAGACTCGATTGCCATGCCCAGGTAAGTCTCCTTTTTCGGTTTGACCTTGATTGGCTCCATCTCATAGCTTCGGACGAAAAACCCTTTCTTTACCAGCCTTGAGACCAGAGCCTTAGCCTTCCGCTGGCCGAACGCCTTCTCAAGCTCAGCCAGACCAATTCTGCCCCGCTTTCGGACTAACTCGAAAGCTTCTTTGTCTTGCCGATTTAGAGGGGAGATGTCCTGTTCTGAAGCAGACGGTGCTATGGAGATAAAGGTAAGCGCCCTGCGTTCGAAGCCGGGCGGCAGCATCGGTGCCACCGCGTCGAAGATGGGAGAGAGATAGTAATCGCTGAGCCAGCGCGCCAGTAACACGTGCTGAGGAGAGAGAACGGGGCGGGAGTCGATAATGCCCGCTATTTCCCTGGTCTCTTCTACCGTTGGTTTTTCCGTCAGTTGGAGGACCACGCCCTGGAGGAGCTTTTCCCCGAACGGGACCCACACCGCATGGCCAATTTCAACTGGAAGCCCGGGAGGGATGGTATAGCTGAAGGTCATACGCTGTCCTACCGGTGAATTGACACTAACCTCAGCGTATGACATCCTTTACCCCGGACGAATAATCAAATCCCTAGAAACAATAACCCTTCGGCAAGCTCAGGCAGGCCGAGAAATAACCATTAACCAAATTCAAAAATCGGGTTTGGTTATTGGTAATTGAATATCTGAATAGGTTTATTTCTTCTTTTCTTCTGCCGGCTTTTCAGGAGCTTGAGCCGCAGGCGATTGTGCGGTTGGAGCTTCTGCGGATGGAGCTTCCGCGGCTGGCGCCTGCTCGGTCATGGCCTCTACCGCTTCCGCTTCTGCTGCCGCTGCCTGCGCCTGCTCCTTAGCCTGCTCTGCCGCCAGCTCCGGGGCCAACTCCAGTAACCCACGCCTCTCCTTGATACGGGCTTTCTTGCCGCTCAGGCCTCGCAGATAGTTCAGCCGGGCACGACGCACCTTTCCGTGTCGCACTATCTCCACTTTGTCCACCAGCGGAGAGGCAAAGGGGAAGGTCCTCTCCACGCCGATGCCGTAGGTGACACGTCTGACGGTGAAGTTACCGCCATCGTCCCCCTGGCGCACCTTGATGACTATCCCTTTATAGACCTGGATTCTTTCCTTATCCCCTTCCACCACCTTGGCGCTCACCTTGACCGTATCGCCAGGCCTTAGCGCGGGGATTTTGGTGTTTTTCTTGAGTCCGATCGTTGATGCGATGTCCATTTGATACCCTTTCTATGTGTTATTATTCCATATTACAATCAAGATGGCAGATTAGTGCAGGGCAGATGCACAGGCAGGGACGCCTGTGCCACCGTTTTTCTGTGCCATCATGATAGCCAATGCGAATTAGTTTTAACTAGTATTTACCCAGAAAATACTTTATCTGGTGGCACTCGCCTCAGGCGAGTCCCTGCCATTGGTACGAAGAAAAGCAGGGCGGGCGGGTCCGAGACCCGCCCCTACAACGTTTCCATCGTTCGCGGGTCCGCCTGAGGCGGATGACCGATTACCTATTTTTGAGGCTTTCAACAAGCTCGCGTTCTTTTGTGGTCAGTTTCGCTTTTTCCAGCAGCTCCGGGCGGCGCTCAAGAGTACGTCTGATGGCCTGCTCCCGCCGCCATGCGGCAATCTGCGCATGGTTTCCGGAAAGCAAAACCTCCGGCACCTTCCATCCGCGATACTCGGGCGGACGGGTATACTGCGGGTATTCCAACAGCCCGGCGACATGCGAGTCCTCCAGCGCCGAATCCTCAGAGCCGAGAACCCCGGGCAGCAGCCTGATAACCGACTCCATCACCACCATTGCCGCAAGCTCACCGCCGCTGAGAACGTAATCGCCAATGCTGATTTCATCCGTTACCAGGTGCTCATGAACCCGCGCATCGACACCTTCATAGCGTCCGCAGATGAGGAGCATGTTGCGGTGTGCCGATAGCTCTCCTGCAACCTGCTGGGTAAAGAGCCTTCCCTGCGGAGTAAGCATGATAATAGGTAGCACTCTTTCATCTGTAATAGTCGACTTCACCGCTTCTACCGTTTTGAACACCGGCTCCGGTTTGAATATCATTCCAGCACCGCCACCGTAGGGATAATCATCGACGGTATGATGCCTGTCATGAGTATAGTCCCTGATGTTGTGTACCTTTATGTCAACAAGTCCCTTCTCAATGGTATGTTTGAGAATGCTTGAGCCTAGCCAGCACGGGAACATCTCCGGGAAAATGGTCAAAACATCGATACGCATCAAAAAATCTCAAATCTCAAAAATCAAATCTCAAAGCTACAACTTAAAAATTAAATCTGTAAAATTGCTACACACCGGATTGACGACCATTAAAGAGTCAGTATAGCAACGTTCCCTAAAAGCATTTTTTTATTTTATCTCGACATTATGCTCGGTGAATTTTCCGGTAATAATCTCGACTGCGTGCGGGATAGCGGGTAGAATCACTTCAAGGCACTCTTTTACTGCCTTCGGGTTGCCCGGCATATTGATGATAAGGCACCTTTTGCGCACACCGGCGGTCGCCCGGCTCAATATAGCCATCGGCGTTTTGTCGAAAGTGCCCGCCCTCATTGCCTCCCCGAAGCCGGGCGCGACCTTGTCCAGTATGGAAAGGGTGGCCTCGGGAGTGACATCGCGCGGGGCAAGTCCCGTACCGCCGGTAGTCAGTACAAGGTCGACCTCTCCGCTATCCGCCCACTCCACGAGCTTTCCGGCAATCATGTCCACTTCATCCGGCACGATTTCATATTTGACCACCCGGCTATACGGCAGGTGCAGGTGCTCCTCCATGACATTGCCGCTTTTATCGATGCGTTCCCCGCGATAGCTCTTGTCACTGATGGTTAGTATGCCCACTCTCAGCACAATTTCATATTCTACCACATGTGAGGCGGGGAGCGAAAGACGGGGAAAGCCGTATTCCGAAGATATATGTAACGACATAAAAGTTTGCGCATAGTATTTGAAATTAAATTCGAAATCCTAATATCTAA
>JACPPQ010000106.1 GCA_016190925.1 Chloroflexota bacterium
CCCTTTGTACCCTTGAATTTCCTCGCACCTTGAGGGAGAGGATTAAGGTGAGGGGTAGTAAATGCTATGAAATCAGGGAAGAGGATGAATTTTGTTTAAGAGAGGCTGAGACCGACCAGTCGCGATTCATTCTGAGCCAGGATTCTCAGATTTATGCTCACCGGATAACTGTAGGAGCGGGTTTAGCCTAGCGCAACCCGCCCGCCGCCCATATCCCTGTCATTCCGGCGGAAGCGGGAATCTGGGGGGGAGGGGGGTGGGTTTCGTCTCGATTTTGTTCTCGACCGTACCCACCCTTGCTTCTCAGTAGGGTATTGACAAAGATAGCGCGGCTGATTATAGTTACGATAGTCGCGTGTTAAGGGTTAGAAGAGAAATATGCTCAAGTTTCTGAAAAAGAAAGTGCCTTTGATTCACGCTCTAGCATTATCTGCGGTGGCTCTAGCTCTCAGCTTATCCCCAGCGCATGTCGTGGCTGAGGACAATAAGTGGAGCCTCATGAACAGCGGTACAACAAATGTGCTAAGAAGCATTTGGGGCACTTCTAGCAATAATGTCTTCCTCGTGGGATATGGTGGTACCATTATCCGGTACAATGGCACCAACTGGATTATGATGAAGAGCGGTACCGAAAACAATCTCTCAGGTATTTGGGGTGATTCGGGCACTAACGTATTCGCAGTGGGAGGTAACGGTACCATCCTTCGCTATGATGGCACTGCCTGGAATCAGATGACTAGCGGCACCAAAGAGTTTCTTACCAGCATAGGAGGAAGTTCTAGCAGCGACATTTTTATTGTGGGAAATAACGGTATTATCCTCCGCAAAAGCGGTTCTGGCTGGCAGCGGATGACTAGCCCTACCACAAATCCTCTAAATAATGTTTGGGTAAATTCAAATAACGACGCCTTTGCTGTAGGGAAGAATGGTACCATACTTCATTATAATGGCTCTAGTTGGAGTGCAATGAACAGCAAGACTCAAAATGACCTTATCGATGTATGGGGGAGCTCAAGCAAAGACATCTTTGCTGTAGGCTATGGGGGTATCATTCTCCATTATGATGGCACAGTCTGGAATCAGACAATAGTCAACATCACCGGGCAGCTTTATGGCGTTTGGGGGAGTTCTGCGAATAATGTCTTCGCAGTCGGAGACTTGGGTACCATACTTCGTTACGATGGCAAAACCTGGAATAAGATGAACAGTGTAACTCAAAACCCCCTGAGCGATGCCTGGGGAAGTTCAACCAATGATGTGTTCGCGGTTGGACACAATGGAACGATTTTGCATTGGCGAGATACTACCGCATCATCTCCACAGCCTTTGTCCTCGCCGACACCTACTCCTAAAAAAATTGAAGTCACCGGAAAATGGAATGGCGCCGAAATGTCCGTTCCGGTCGAGATTCGCAAAGGTGAGAGAATAGTCGGCGACATGTCAATAAGCAGGTACAATATGTGGGCACGCATAACTGCGCCACCTGGAAAAATTGTTGTTGAACTTAACAAAGTGCCATCGGCCCATGTTGACTACGTAGCTGAAACTTCAGGGACTCTTTACTTCACCTTCGTACATCTCTACGGCATTGGCAGTCCCGAATACAGCGTGGAGTACACCATCTCGCAATCGGCACAAGCGTTAGCTCCAATACAGACACCTGCACCGATAGCAACGCCAACGATTGCGCCAAACGCGACCCCATCGCCAGCCACTACTCCAACTTCCTCTCCAAAGCCGCCGCCACCTCCACCGCGCGTGGATTGGGGCTGGATAATTGTAAGTTTCATACTAATGGGCATTTTTTTCGCGGCTGTGGCAGGTAGAAGTAAGACAAGGCAAAGAAGACATTCCCACGAAGATTATGAAGATATGCCGGCCTCAGGCGGAGATGTGCATCATTACCATTATCGCAGAATTCCTTGCCCGACGTGTCAGGGGACAGGCAAAGTTGCAAGCCCAATGATGCCCATAAATAGGGGAGGCATAGGAGTGCCGCGACGGCCAATGATGAGATGCCCTGAATGTAAAGGGACAAGGTGGGTTTGAGATTAATCGCGGGGCTAGACACATACTCTGTTCATTTTGGAATGAGAACTTATCAGTTGCTGTAATGCCGGTATCAGCCCCTTCTCAAATAAAAGTTCGAGAACTGCACCAACTCCCGTTCTCCGACGCGGCGTGCAACTACATCGGTGATCGAACCTCAGACTTAGCAACGCATACCGCGTAATGAAATAATCAAAAAGGCCGCACCCTTCACCACGTTCCCCTTTTGCTTTTGCCTCATTTTGCCATTTATATATCAATTTACTTGAAAAACATTATTAAATTAGCACGCTCAACAAAAACCAGAATTAACAATCTTTGTTAACTTTCAAACCATCAAAATAGCCTCAACTAGACATAACTCTAAAAACAAGTCCTACGCTCGTTTAGCTTCGATTCGTTTCCCCCAAAAACCTGTTTATATCCGCTGCTGCCCTCTTCCCTGCTCCCATCGCGCTTATGACTGTTGCGGCTCCGGTCACGATATCGCCGCCGGCCCACACTTTATCCTTGACCGTCTTGCCCACCATCTCGTCGGCCACCACTGTGCCGTGCCTGGTGGTCTGAAGGCCGGGCGTGGTGGAGGCAACCAGCGGGTTGGGTGTCGTGCCCAGCGCCACGATGACCACGTCCACATCGAGGGTGAACTCGCTGCCCGGCTTCACGATGGGACGTCTGCGTCCGCTCTCGTCCGGTTCGCCCAGGGTCATCTGGTTGCATTCCATAGCCTTCACCTGGTTCTTCTCGTCCCCGAAGAACTGCTTCGGGCTGGTCAGCAGCCTGAACTCGATGCCTTCTTCTTTGGCATTCTCAACCTCTTCACGGCGGGCGGGCATCTCTTCCTCGGAGCGCCGGTACACGATGTAGACCTTCTCAGCGCCCAGCCTCAGGGCGCAGCGGGCGGAGTCCATTGCCACATTGCCCGCCCCGATGACCGCCACATGCTTGCCTATCTTCACCGGCGTGTCATATTCGGGGAATTTGTAGGCTTTCATCAGATTCACGCGAGTGAGGAACTCGTTAGCGGAATAGATGCCGTTGAGGTTCTCGCCGGGACAGTTGAGGAACATGGGAAGCCCGGCTCCGGTGCCCAGGAAAACGGCCTGGTAGCCGTCGCTGAGCAACTCATCGATGGTAATCATCTTTCCAACCACTGAATCGAGCCGTATGTCCACTCCCAGGGTCTTCACGAAGTTGACCTCGGTCTGGACAATCTCCTTGGGCAGCCTGAACTCCGGGATGCCGTACATCAGCACCCCTCCGGCTACGTGCAGCGCCTCGAAGATGGTGACGCCGTGCCCCATCCTGGCGAGGTCGGCGGCCGCGGTCAGGCTCGCAGGGCCGGAGCCAATAACAGCCACGTTCTTCCCGCTCGATGGGGCAAGCTCTGGCTTCTTTGCTCCGCCGTTGAGTCGCTCCCAGTCCGCCAGGTAGCGCTCCAGCCGCCCGATGGCAACCGGCGCGCCCTTCTTGGCCAAGGTGCAGACCGCTTCGCACTGGGTCTCCTGCGGACACACGCGGCCGCAGATTCCGGGCAGGCTGTTTTTGTTCTTGAGCACATTCACCGCTTCCGCCGGGTCGTTCTGCTGGATGGCCTTGATGAAATTGGGGATGTCTATCTGCACCGGGCAGCCTTCGATGCACGGTCGCTTGGGACACTGGATGCAGCGGCTGGCCTCTTCCTTAGCCTGCTCCCAGCTATATCCCAGGGCAACCTCTTCGAAGTTTCTGCCGCGGACTTCAGGGTCCTGCCTGGGCATTTCCATGCGATTCAAATTCAATTTTGCCATTTTATCTTACCTCGCCGCTTTCGCTTCAGCTTCACTGCACGCGCATTTCCACTTCTCGAAGGAGTCCTTCTCCTCGTTAAGGTAGACGCGCTGGCGGGCAAAGAGCAGGTCCCAGTCGACCTGGTGACCGTCGAAATCCGGCCCGTCGACGCAGGCAAACCTGGTCTGGCCGCCTACGGAAACGCGGCAGCCGCCGCACATGCCGGTGCCATCGTCCATGATAGGGTTCAGGCTAACGATGGTCTTGACGCCGAAAGGCTGGGTGGTCCTGGCGCAGAACTTCATCATGATGCTCGGCCCGATGGCGATGACGCGGTCGACCTTCTCACTGCCTTCGAGAAGCTCTTTCAGAGGCTCGGTCACCAGACCCTTGCGGGCGTAGGAGCCATCATCGGTGGTAACGATGAGCTTATCGCTCACACTGCGCAGTTTATCCTCCCAGAAAAGAAGGGCTTTGTTTCGTGCTCCCAGTATTGAAATGACCCTGTTTCCTGCGGCTTTCATTTCACGGGCGATGGGCATGATAACGGCCGTGGCGAACCCGCCGGAAACGCAGACCACGGTGCCGTATTTATCGATATGGGTGGGCTGACCCAGCGGCCCGATGAAGCTGGCAAGGAAATCGCCGGCGCCAAGCTGCGCCAGGCGGTGGGTGGTGGTGCCCACTTCCATGAAAACGACGGTAATGCTGCCCTCTTCCCTGTCCCAGTCAGCGATGGTCAGGGGAATGCGCTCCCCTTTCTCATTGACCCTGATAACCACGAACTGCCCCGCCTGCGCCTTCCGGGCAACAGCGGGCGCATCAATCTTGAGCAGATGGATGTTGGGGACAAGGTCTTCTTTCAGCAGTATTTTGTACACGTGTTTATACCTCCATAACGTTTCTTCGGGGTATACCGGGGTTGGGTCGATTAAGGCACAAACTATCCGGGTATTACCTGTGCGCGCCCATTTTGTCCCTGGCGCGGACCGGGGGTCGCGGGACTGCGGGGAACTGGAGCCTCACGGCGCATTGCAGGCAACGCCTCCCTTCCGCCACCGCCGCCTCCCTATCGAAGCCAAGCTCTACCTCATTGAAATTGGCCGCCCGCTGCTCTGCGGTTAGCTCCGGCATATGGGGAGCGGTCTTATCGAAAAAGCCGGGGGCCTTTCCAACACAAGTGCCGAAGGCGCGGTCTTTCACCAGCACCTCATCGATTACCCCACTGCCGCCGAGGTACTTATCGATGCTGCTTGCCGCTCTTCTGCCTGCGGCAATTGCCCCGATGACCGATGCCGGGCCGGTAGCAACGTCACCGCCAGCGAAAACACCCTTGCGACTGGTAGCCTGGGTGACAGAGTCGGCGCGGATGGTGTTGCCTCTTCCAGTCTTAAGATTGAATTCCGCCGGTATATCCGGCGTCTGGCCGATAGCGGCGATGATAGTATCGAACTCCAGGGTGAACTCGCTGCCCTTGATGGGCTCGGGGCTGCGCCGCCCGCTGGCATCAGGCTCGCCCAGCTTCATGCGGATGCAGGTCATTTCCAATTTAACGCCTTTCGAAGCTATCTTCTGCGGCGCGGCCAGGTAAATAAACTTGATATTCTCATGAAGGGCTGCCTCGACCTCTTCCGGGCTGGCAGGCATCTCCGCCCGCGTGCGGCGGTAGACTATAGAGACTTCCTTGGCGCCCAGGCGCAGGGCAACGCGCGCGCCGTCAATAGCCACGTTTCCACCGCCAATGACAGCCACCTTCTCGCCGACATCCAGTTTCTCACCCAGGTTGGCTTTTCTGAGGAAGCTGGCCCCATCCATCACGCCGGTGCAGCTCTCGCCTTCGCACCCTATGGTCATGCCATTGTGCGCACCCACGGCGACAAAGACGGCATCGAAGCCCTGCTTGAACAGGTCGTCGATGGACTCAACCCTGGTATTCAGTTTAATGTCGACTCCGACGCTGCGGATTTCATTAATCTCCGATTCAAGCACTTCTGGGGGCAAGCGGTAATCGGGGATGCCAACGCGCATCATGCCCCCGGCGACGGGAAGCGCCTCGAAGACAGTCACTGAATGCCCGGCCTTCGCCAGGTAGTAGGCATCGGTCAACCCGCCCGGGCCGGCGCCTATCACAGCCACCTTCTTGCCCGTAGGCGGCTTGACCACGGAGTACTGTTTCCACCATTTCTGGTCGCCCTCCGCGGCAAAGCGCTTGAGGAACTTGATGCAGATAGAATTATTTATATCGCCCCGGTTGCAGGCGGTCTCACACGGGTGGATGCAGACCCGCCCCAGCGATGCCGGGAAGGGCACCTTTTCCCTTATCATGGCCAATGCGTCGGCAAATCTTCCTTCACCGATTAGATAGACATAGCGGGGGACGTCTATATGAGCGGGGCAGGCATACCTGCACGGGGCAGCAACCTCCTCCTTCTCAATGCAGAAGTTATACTTGGCCTCTTTGTCTATCAGGGCGCCGGTGGGGCATACCTCCACACAGGCACGGCAGAAGCGGCAGCCCGCCTCTTCCATGGTTTTGCCGGTAGACGGCTCAGGCCAGCGCTGGCCATCGTGGTCAACGAGCTTGATAGCCTCAATGCCCCTGACATCCCGGCAGACTCTGACGCACCGCCCGCAGCCGATACACAGGTTGTAGTCACGCTCAAACAGCGGATTGTCCCGGTCTATCGGCAGGTTGCGATAGCGGGTGGTAAAAACCTCCCCTTCCAGGTCGACGAAGTCCACCACCCTTTGCAACTCGCACTGGCGGTTCTTGGGGCAGAGCACACAGCGCTCGTTTACAGCAACGTTGCGCAAGCAGATATCATAGGGCTGGCAGCGCACCCTTCGCTCGCAGGTGAGACAGACGGACGGGTGTTCAGCCAGGATGCGGGTCTTCAGGACTTCCTTTTGCTTTTCCCTGATTTGCGGGGTATCGGTATGGGCCACCATCCCCTGGCTGGCAGGGGTTTCGCAGGAAAGCAGAAAGTCCTCTTTGCCTTCAATTTCAACCAGGCAAAGCCCGCAGGAGCCGTCTGCCCCGACGGTTGGATGATAACAGATGGTGGGAATATAGATACCGGCACCAATAGCAGCTTCCAGGACTGTCATGCCTTCACGAGCATTAACCTGCTTCCCGTCTATTATCAAGCTTATCTCTTTCATAATACCTCTCATCACAGGAAACTGCGCGGACCCCGGCCCACCCCCACCCGTAATAATTTAACAC
>JACPPQ010000108.1 GCA_016190925.1 Chloroflexota bacterium
CCTCTCAGCAAGCAATGTTCGAACAGCAGTAACACTTCGGATGCCCCCCAGCTTGCTGGGGGGTACGTCACTCTGGCGAAGGCCAGAATCCAGACCTCGTTTTCCCACCGCTGGATTCTCCGCCTGAAGCGGACGCTGGAATGACACAATGGCGAGGCGAGAAGCCTATTTTCGGGGTAACCTTGAAGCTACTAAATTCCAAAATGCCCACCTGTTCAGAGGTTTCTTAGTATAGCGTATACCCATGAATCCCTGACCTCTACGTTTTCGCCATCAGATGGAGCTTGCACAGCACCTCCGGCCAGCCCCTCCGCACACTTGATATGCGAATCTGGTGACACCCGGGGTAAAAGTTTCAGATTTGCAGGTGATGACTTGCAATCTGGCTAGCATAGTGGGTATCAGGGACGGAAAGCGTCACCTTGGTGCCCTTTCCCGGACTGGACTGTATCTCCAGCTTGCCGCCGAGGAGTTGCGCGCGCTCCTGCATGGAAATCAGTCCCAGATGGCCGCTTACCGTAAAGTCGCTCGAGGCTGGCGGTGTGGAGAAGCCTACGCCGTTATCAACCACATCGAGCCTCACTCCATGTTCGGTAAAGGTTATTATCACAGCCACGTAGTTCGCTCCGGCGTGGCGCTCGACGTTACGCAATGCTTCCTGGGTAATGCGAAATATGCCCAGCTCTATGTCAGAAGTCAACCGGTGGTCATGCCCGGATACCATCAATTGTCCCTCAATCTTTGTTCTTTCTGTAAAGTCTGACAGCAGTCTGCGAATAGAAATCGTTAACCCGAGGTCATCCAGGATGGGAGGCCGTAAAGCCTTGGCAAAGTCGCGGAGACCCTTCACAACCTCTTCAGCACCTCTATGGGCTTCCTTTAGTTTGATTACTAACGGGGAATAGGGAGCCAGAGATTCTTCTATATCACCTAGCTGGCGACATACTAAAATCAATGCCTGGATTGTCTCATCATGTAGTTCCCGGGCTAACAACTGCCGTTCCTCTTCCAGGGCGCGCAGAATCTCAGCCGCGTATGCCCGTAGACCAGCCCGCCGGTGATATTCATCGGTGATGTCTCTCAGCAGGACCTGAATGACCGGGTTGCCTTTGCCGTCATCGGTTTCGGTGAGCCGGGGTTCGAGGATAACTTCTCGACCACCCATATTCAATGTCAGTGTGTCTACTTGCCGGCGGCCGTTCTGAAAGCTACCTAACAACTCCTGTACTTTTCCGGCTTCGAAGATGTCAGCCAGCCGCATACTTTCCATTGAAGTCTTGTTTTTGCCGAAAAGAATCGTGGCCGATGGATTGACCTCCAGAATAGAACCGTCAGGGTTGACAATCAATACCGCAATCGGATTCGATTCGAGCAGCCCCTGGTATTTCACGGTGGAAGCCTTGAGAGCAACTGCCGCATTCTCTACCTGTCGCCGGAGCCTTCTCTCGCGGTCCACCCGCCGGCCGATGTACGAAGCGATTCCGCCCAGAAGCAGTAACTGGGAGATGATTCCTATTCTTTCCAGTCCCTGGTGCCAGAAAACCATGTCCGGGATAGTGAGGACAACGACCCACAGGGTAGTCGTGATAGCACCCACAAAACCGTAAGTCAAAGCGGCGAATACCACCGGCGCAAGAAGCAAGCTCGATGGCAGGAAGTACAACTCCTCTATATGAAACTTAAGCACTCCACTATCAAGGCCGATGTGTAAACCTGCCAGGGAGATAACCAACGCCTGGAGTATCCAGAAACGCCTTTCTTGCCACCTGGGACGATATGCCCACAGCCTGCGTGTTACCCTTTGCACATAACCGGCAGGCTTCATCCCAGAAGAGTGGATTGCGGTGTTTGACTGGGGCTGGCTCACTTTTTGTTTCCCTCATTGGTTACCAATTGCCTGGATAGCGCATATAGGACAGCCTCCACGCGTGAGGATACGCCCAGTTTGGCGAAGATGCTGCGGAAATGCCCTTCTACCGTGCGTACGCTGATGCTCAATTTATCGGCAATAGCCTTATTCCGGAAGCCATTGGCCGCCAGCTGCAGGACCTCAAACTCACGCTGGGTTAGTTCTTCTGTGACTCCGGTGGATGAGTTCTGCTTGGTCGTCTCTCTTTGGTTTGCCCAGAGGCGGGCCACTTTCATGGCAATCGCCGGGTCAAGCACCGGTTCGCCCTGGTGGACGCGTCGGACAGCGTCTATCAGTTCATTCGGACGGGCTGTCTTCAGCAGGTAACCGAGTGCTCCGGCTGAAACCAATGCCAGAATGTAGTCGTCGTCATCGTAGGCGGTCAGCATAAGCGCTTCGGTATCGGGAGAAAGCTCTTTCATTTTGCGGACCACTTCAATCCCGTTGAGTTTTGGCATGCGGATGTCCAGGATGGCGACATCTGGTTTGACGCTCCCGATGAGTTCCAGCGCCTGCTCCCCATCCTCGGCTTCACCCACCATCTTGAAGTCAGGTGTTTGCTCCAAAATGTGGCGCGTCCCCTCGCGCATCAGCCAGTGGTCTTCGGCAAGGACAATCCGAATCGGTTGTTCCATAATCTCCCCCCAGTGCTCATACCAGAATAATTATAAACCAGGTGATTGCTGTTAGTAATAGGTGTTTCCACGTGATTAATAAAACGGTGTTAGCACGCACCAAAATCAGGCGTTAATTCTGAAGCCAGGCTGTCAATTGGATGCTATAGTTTATTATAAACATAAAACAGTCGTATGCGTCAAAAGCTGATACAGGAGGAAAGTCATGAGAAGGCCCAATGTTCAAGTAATCGTAGCTTCGGAATACCCTGAGGCGCGCTATTTCTTGCAGGAGATGGTTGAGCCTGAAGGCGGAATCACGGTGAGCCAGGCACCGGATGTCCCGAAGGCTCTGACCCTGGTAAAAAATCTGAAACCGGATGTGGCTATCATCGATTGCCATCTACCTTATGGTGCCAGCACGTATAACCTCCCACTGTCACGTACCGGCGGCCTGGATATCGCCCAGATAATTACCCAGGAAGCACCCGGTACAAAGGTGGTGTTGCTTAACAACCTGGATACTGTTATTTCAACCGACCGTGCCCTGCCACGTGAAGATGGCGACACCTATACTATGAAGAACCTGGAAAACGACATGCCCCTGGTGATAAGAGACTTGCGCCCGTCAATGAAAGTGCCGAACACACTGGTTTTTGCTGACATCGAAGCTAAGCCACAGGAGTTGCAGGTACAAACCAGGACCAGCGCCACTGATAAAACCATATTCTTCGGGGCGCTGGCAATAGTGCTGGGATGGTTCTTGATTATCAGCATGATTTCCGCGACCATCGGCGCCGCTATCAGTGGAGTGGGAGTGGGCGCCGTTATACTGGGCATTGTTGGGAAACTCACCAATCCGCTATGGCGCAGGTTGCTTGGAAAAAGACTGTGGAGGTGAATGAAATGGTTGTCCAGGATGTTACGACCTATGACGAGGGGAAGAAGATGGACGCAGATAAGACGGCTACTATCAAGATACTAAAAGAATGCCATGTCTTCTCGGGGTTGAATGAGATTGAACTGAAGAAGGTAGCCAATCTTACCGAAGAAAAAGAATATCCGGCAGGAGCAACCATCTATCAGGAAGGCGCGCAGGCCGAAGAGTTAGCGGTGCTCCAGGAAGGGAAAGTGGCGCTTCAAATGTCTTTATCAGCCCCCGGAGACCGGACCACCGGCCGGATAACCGTTGATATAGTGGGCCGCAACGAGCTTTTCGGCTGGTCGGCAATGGTCGACCCGCATGTCTACACCCTCACCTCCGTTTGTTTGCAGCGGTGCAAGGTACTGTCAATCGATGGCATCAAGCTCAGGTCCTTGCTCGGCGCCAACCATCATATTGGCTATCAGGTATTCAGTGAGATGGTAAAAGTAGTCGCTTCCCGGCTGGACGATACCCGGCGGGTACTGGTGAGCGAACGGCTTTTACTTCTGAACGCGAATAACTCCAAGTAGTGATTTTAAGAAAGGGAGGAAAAACATGAAAAACGTACCTAGCATTAAAGTGGCGGGGTTGGTAGTGGCTTTGAGCATTGCTGTGGCTCTGGTCAGCGCCTGCGCCAGTGGAGTCCCTCAGAAAGATGTGGACGCGCTGAAACAGCAGCTTGCGGCGAAGGAACAGGAAGCGGCAAAAGCGAAACAGGACTTAGACGCGCTGAAAAAGAATAGCGTTATGTCCGTTGTCCCTAATGCTCCTCCGAGACAACCACCACCGCCGCCCAAGCCGGGTGACCCACCGCCACCGCCTAAGCCAACGCCACCAGCGGCCAAAACAGTACCCCTCTTTTTCTATGTGGATACAGTCACCGCGGGTGCCGGGGAGAGCAAATTCAATGTTGACGCCAGCCGCTACTGTGCAATCAGCGGTGTTTTTCAGCGGGGCATGCACATCGTCTGGCGCATGGAGGTAATAGATACCTCTACCGGAAAAGTCCTGCAAGCCACTGATGTGAAGTCGGCCGCGCTCAAGTTGCCTCACGGGGAAAACAAGAATTTCAATTTCGGCCGCCACGGAGCTACTGAGGATTCACCCTGGTTCTGGACCTCTGCCTGGGATGTCCCGATGGATTATCCGCTCGGCGTTCTTGACTTTACCGTTGAAGTAACCACCAATGACGGAAAGACGGGTACTTTTAAGCAGATACCAGTCAGTGCGCCAGACCGTGGCATTGAGTCGCGGCTGACCATTGTGGAGTAGTTTCGGCTAAGCCAGTTTTAACTTTGCTTCTGCTATCGCGGACAAACATCTGCGAAAGTTACATACGAGGGAGACTACGTCGGTTTCCCTCGTAAGTGTAACTATAGGAATGGGAGAGTGCCTGATGAAAAAGAATATGAAACGCAGGTCAACGTGGGGTATTTTGGGAATTCTATGTTTCGGTTTGCTGCTGTTATCTTGTGTTGGTCAATCCACAAGTGAACCAGCGAAAACCACACCAACAATACCACCTGCTCCATCTGGTCCACAGGTCGCTCCGTCAGCGGCTTCGCTAGGCTCAGTGAAATTGCTTAAGACCACGCCCGAGAAGGGGACGGTGGGGACGAGTTTCACCATCAGTGGCGAAGGACTCCCCCCGGGGAAGACTGTAGACCTCCAGTGGCAGGCATGGGAGGGCACCTACGTAACGAAGGTGAGCCCCGATAACGTCGAGTACGTGGAGCGCACCTATGCGAAGAAACGGACCTCTCTGGGCAGTGTTGCGTCCGATGCTCAGGGTAAGGCGAGCGCGACTTTCAGCGTACCCGAGGACCATGGCGAGATTCACGAAATCTATGGTGTGGTGGATGGCACGGATATCGCGAAGGGAGCGTACCGTATCCTGCGCAGTGTCACCGTCTCATCGACCAAGGGCCCCGTGGGTGAGCCCATCGTCATCACGGTCAAAGGCATGGCACCTTCTTATTACCAGAGTACAATGGCAGTCCGCTGGGACAACCGCTATACCGGCTTTATCTCCACGGTGACTACAAAGGGC
Source organism: Chloroflexota bacterium (assembly GCA_016190925.1). Classification (GTDB taxonomy): domain Bacteria; phylum Chloroflexota; class Dehalococcoidia; order Dehalococcoidales; family JACPPQ01; genus JACPPQ01. Next base: position 5,499 of record JACPPQ010000108.1, read on the forward strand.
ACCGGCATCGCAAAGATACGTGCCGCGGGGCCAGTGGGCGACCATGTTCTCCAGGTCTACCCTGCCAGCCATGCGGTCCCCTACCTTAATTCACACGAGGGGCCGAACTGGCATATCCTGGGGGTCTATCCTGATACGTTCGTCTATACTGTCACCAAAGACAATGGCGCACCAGAAGCAGCCACAGAATGGCCCGAGGATAGCCGCGTGGCAAATGTAAGCATCGACGCCCCAAGGACCACGGCAAACAGCACATCTGCCGTGCCTGCAGTACTCCAGCCTGCATCGGGAACTATTCTCTCAAAGGTCACGCTGCGCGCTGATAGCCTTCCTCTGAATACGGACGTGCAGCTGTTCTGGGTGACGGCGCGTGGCAACCGTGCTAGCTCCAGCGGCTGGAGCCTGGACTCTATAGCGCTTGGCAAAGCAAAAACGGGGGCAAACGGTTCGCTACAGACTACCTTCGAGGTTCCAGACGACCTGGGTGGCTGGCACACGGTTCGAGTGTACGCAGGTGACAAGCTGCTGAGCGATGCTCCCTACTATGTGGAGCGCAACCTCCTGCAAGCTCCCCCAAAACGCGTGAAGGCCGGCGAACTTATCACCATCCAAATGAAGGGGATTGGATGGACGGAGTTGGATAACGGTGTCGCTGTCACCTACGATAACGGGTATGTGGGTATGGCCTGTGGCTTCAACAGCAATGGCAACATTACGCTGTATCTCAACGCCACCGGCGGGCCAGGGACTCACCTGATAGATATCTATCCAATGATATATGAGGGACACCCCAACAAACAGGCCTTCAACTTTGCGGTACCACAATTGACCGCACTAGAGGACCAGCCTGGCCTGGCTCTGGGATACCGTCTGCCTATCTTCCGTGTGGCCATCGAGGTGGTCCCTTAGACCTGAATGGTTCATAAAGGGTGATAAGGAGTAAGACTTTGCAGAGTAATGGCACATCGCTATGGACACCGAGCAGAGGACCGAAAGGATGCAAACGCGTCTGGTACCTGGGTTTGCTGACAGTCATGGCTACGCTGACCGTTATTGCCACGGCATGTGGAGTCGGCACACAGTTGGCGGGGCAATCGCCTCAGCCGAATATGGCTGACACCAGAGTACAGGCAGCGGTAGCGGTGGAAGAGCAATCTAACCAAGATGCCAAGTTCTTCCTCTACGTCGAGACTCTATCTGCCGACCGACCGAGTGTGTACGGCTATATCGCTCCGCGCGGATGTACGCCCAGCGGAGTATTCAAGCGGACAGAAAGAGTAGTCTGGCGTTTTGAGATACTCGATGTAGCAACCGGCAAACTCGTCACTAGTGTACAGGCAGACAGTGTCCTACTCCGGTTACCCTATGGGGTTGACCAGCAAGCTGAATTCAAGCAACGTGGCGAAGGGCGTGTCCCTGATGCACCTTCGACCTGGGATGTTTGCTGGGATGTTCCGCCGGACTACCCGCTCGGTGTGCTTGACTACACCATCGCCATCAAGCTTAAGGACGGCCGCACCGGGACGTGGAAACCGCCGGCGCTGGTGGACCCCGGCCGTGGCATTGACACCCGTCCCCAGGTCATTGAATAGCACAGTGCTGGATATGGAAGAGCTATGACTCCACTGATTTGTTCAATAGACAAGAGGGCTTGCCAGAGGGCTTCTGGTATCTTTGTCATCAGCCTGCTCATTTTCTTGCTGACGGCTTGCGTCGCCAACACGCCTGAGACAGTACCGCCCATAGCCAACCAGTCGCCGACTGTCACCGTTTCCGGTCCTGTTGCAGTCCCATTTAGATTGCTTAAGACCAGCCCGGAGAGGGGGCCAGTCGGGACAAGCATCACTGTAACCGGTGAGGGATTGCCACCCGGGAAACAGGCTGAAATCATCTGGGCGACGGTGGATGGCAGCTATAAGACGGGCGAATCTACGGCGGGTCAGACATTGGGAGTGGAGTATAACGGGCGGGTCTTCACCCCGAAGAGGGTGTCCTTGGGACGGACGACTATCGGCGGTGACGGTCGCGTGACCGGTAGCGCTACTGTCCCTGAGGACTACGGCGAGTTGCACGACATCTATCTGTCGGTCGACGGGCAGGATGTGGCCAAGGGCGGCTACCGGCTGATGCGTAGCTTCACCATGAGTCCTCCGGAAGGACCGGTGGGCACTGTCATCACTATCAAGGTCACCGGCTTGGGCTCGAGGGCTTACGAGAGCACGGTGGCTCTGCGCTACGATAACAAGTATACCGGCTTCATTTCAGCGACCACTACCCGCGGCACTGCTGTTGCCCAGTTCCGCGCTGCCGGCCCGGTGGGCAAGCACTACATATCGGTAGACGCTGCCAGCCATGCCCAGCCGTTTCTTAACATTACGACAGGTTCCCAGAGCACCAGGCATTTACTTCCCTTCGAGAAGGTGTTCACCGTGACCAAGGATGATGGGCCGCCAGCATCCAGGGTGGATTGGCCCGACCCAGCCCGCGTCGCTACCAGCGAGGGCATGTCACGCATTCCATCAATGGGTCAAATCCTCTCGACGCCAGGAGTGTCAGTTCGCCTCTCCCCCGTATCCGGCCCTGTCCTTAGCAAGGTAACTATCAAGGCGAGCGGCCTGTCAGCCGGCACTGCCGATATATTTTGGGTCACGACGAGGCGCAGCGTGCAGGCAGCTCTCGGCCAGAGCGGCTACGTTGCCACGGAGGAGCCCAAGCTGAGTAGCGCTGCTGTAGGTCAGAACGGGTCCGTCGAAACGGCCGTCACAATCCCTGAAGGTGTCGGCGGTTGGCACTTGGTAAAGATAGTGCAGAAGGACAAGGTATTGGTCGAGGTTCCCTTCTATGTTGAGCAGAGTCTGGTTACCCCCGTCCCCTTGCGGGTGAAAGCCGGCGAGAAGTTCACGGTGTCGTTTAGAGGCGGAGGCTGGACACAGCTGGACAACGGCGTCGCCGTGACCTATGACAACGCCTACATCGGCTATGTCTGTGGCTTCGCCAATAATGGTGATACCCCCATCGAACTGGTGGCGACTGGAGGACCAGGGACCCATCTTATTGACATCTATCCCTACATCTTTGACGGCGGGACTGGTGACTGGCCGTGGCAGTACAATATGCCCCAACTGACCTACGCTCAGGACCATCCTGGATTGTCGCTAGGATACAACCTCCCAGCCTACCGGTTAGCCATCGAGGTTATTCCGTAAGCAAGACAAAAATTACTTCAGATGGAGAGAGTTAGTGAATAAGCACTTGACAAAGATTAACACCATGGGTATCTTTATTATGGCAGCGGTGTTTTTATCTGCGTGCGGAGGACAGCCCGCTGCTACATCTGCGCCTGCTACGAAAGTACCTGCTTCGCCAGCGCCACCCGCAGTGACCACTCCTGCTCCTGCCAAGGTTGACCCCGCTGTGCAGAGGGCGAAAGGCGAGCAAATCTATCAGAAAACCGGAGGGGGAACGGGTTGCCAGGCCTGCCACGGAACTGATGGTAAGGGTAAGCCCAATACCGCTCCGGATGTTCGTGGGGCATCGGCCGATGATATCAAGCGGGCGCTCGGTGGTGACGCAATGAGCTTTATCCGTCTACCTGACGACGACATTGAGGCTGTCGCTGCCTATTTGAAATACCTGCAGTCACAACCATGAAGACGAAACGATGAACAAATATAATGTAGAACTCGTTGATATAAGTTATTACCAGAAACAAATATCCTGTCAGAATGCCTGTCCGGTACGCACCGACGCCCGTGGCTATGTCGATGCTGTGACCAACAGCAACTACGAAGATGGCTACGTTCGGGCCAGGGAACCCAACCCCTTTGCCTCTACCTGTGGTCGGGTCTGCGCGGCGCACTGCGAAAAGGCCTGCCGGCGCGGCAAAATCGATGCTCCCATAACCATCCGCGCTCTCAAGCGGTTTCTCTGTGAAACCTATGGCGTCGAAGCCAAAAGCCACCTGCCTATTGCCCGGGACATAGACAAGGGCGCCGGAATCGAGCTCTTGAAAAAAGCTCCCCGGAATGCCGCCACTATCCAGAGCTTCGGTCAGCTAGCGCTCGGCGGGAAAAAACAGGCGCTGAGCGATAGCCGGGTGGCTGTTATCGGCGCGGGGCCGGCCGGACTCACTGCGGCTCATGACCTGGCCCTCCTGGGGTATCGCGTCTCTGTTTTTGAGGCCGCACCAGACGCCGGCGGCATGACCCTCCTCGGAATTCCGGAATACAGACTACCGAGGCCCCTTTTGAAGGCTGAAATCGGCGAAATCAGAGACCTGGGAGTCGATTTCAAGTACAATACCCGCCTGGGAAAGGACGTCAGTCTATCTGATTTGAAAAGACAGTTCAAGGCGATTTTCATTGCCATCGGCGCTCACAAAGACCGGGGACTGGACATCGAGGGGGTGCACCTTGATGGCGTGCTGGCGGCAGTGGACTTTTTGTTAAACGTGAACCTCGGTTACCGGGTTAACCTGGGAGATAAGGTGGCGGTGCTGGGTGGCGGCGATGTGGCGGTGGATGCTGCCCGTGTCGCCGCAAGGTTGGGTGAAGTCTATGAACTCCTGGCCGCTGAAAACCTGGTCACCGCGGTTGATGCCGCTCGCCATGCCCTGCGCCTGGGGGCAAGAGACGTACACATGGTCTACCGCGGAATGAGGGAGGAGATGCGCGCCTCGCAGGAAGAGCTGGAGGGCGCGGTGGAGGAGGGGATTACCATTCACACCGGACTTGCCCCCAAGCGTATCATTGGCAGAGATGGGAAGGTAGCCAGCCTCGAGGTCCAAGCCACGCGTTCGGTCTACGATGAACGGGGGAGAAGGAACCTGGTGCCGGTCGAAGGCTCGGAATCGCTCATCGAGTGCAGTTCGGTAATCATGGCTATCGGCCAGGAGAGCGACCTCTCTTTTATCAGTCCGGAGGATGGAATCGCTGTTTCCAGGCAGAGGACTATAGTTGCTAACGATGCGACTTTAGCCACAACCGCTCCAGGCATCTTCGCCGGCGGGGATGTGGTCTTCGGCCCGCGGACAGTGATTGAAGCGGTGGCTGACGGCCACAAGGCAGCCCGGGCCATTGATAACTACCTGAAGGCCGGACAGCGCAGAGTGGTGCGCAGGGGATGGATGACAAATGTCCCCGCCGAAGGATTGCCCAAACCTGGTTACTATCAGGTAGCTCGCAGTAACCCTTCCAAGATTTCCCTGGATAGAAGGACCGGCGTCTCTGAAGTGGAGATGGTCTTCGACGAGGCGTCAGCCAAAGAACAGTCGCAGCGCTGCCTGAGGTGTCACATCCAGACGGTTTTCAACAGTGATTTATGCATCCTTTGCGGTGGCTGTGCAGATGTCTGTCCCACGAATTGCTACAGGCTGGTCCCGGTGGAAAAGATTGAGGGCAACCAGGATGTGGCCGGTGTGATTTCGGCGCGGTACAAGGATTCCTTGAGAGGAGACGGTAATCAGAGCATGGGCACGGCCATAATTAAAGATGAGACCCGCTGCATCCGCTGCGGATTGTGTGCCCGGCGCTGCCCAACGGGAGCTATTACTATGGAGGCTTTCACATTCGAAGAACAACTTGTTTATGAAGGGAGTCCGGTTTAGATGGCAACAGAAAACACGCAAAACCCTTCTGCTGCAAAGCTCGCCTTTTTGGACAAAATCAGGCAAAGCTCCGTGTGGCGCTCGATTTTTCGCCAGGGATATCCGGACAACGACGAAAACCGTTCCCTGGTTATGTTCAATAGTTTCTTCCTGCATATACACCCGGTCAAGGTTAAAAACCACACAATCAAACTCACTTACACCTGGGGGCTGGGAGTAATCGCTGCCTTCTTATTCTTTATCCTGGTAGTCACCGGCGGTATCCTCATGTTTTTTTATATCCCTTCGGTGGACAAAGCCTATCTGGACATGCAGTTGCTGGAAACATCGGTGACCTTCGGCATGCTTTTGCGTAATCTCCACCGCTGGGGCGCTCACCTGATGGTGCTGGTGGTCTTTTTGCACATGTGCCGTGTTTTCTTTACTGGCGGGTATAAAAAACCAAGAGAGTTCAACTGGGCGCTGGGCGTGATTTTATGGGTTGTCACGCTTCTACTGAGCTTCACCGGATACCTGCTGCCGTACGACCAACTGGCTTACTGGGCTATTACTATTGCCTCCAACATTGCCGGTTTTGTCCCACTCATCGGAGAACAATTCAAATTTTTCCTGCTGGGCGCCAACTCGATCGGCCAGGAAGCTCTGCAACGGTTTTATGCCCTCCATATTTTTCTACTTCCCTTCGTAATAACTGCCCTTATTGGCGTTCATTTCTGGAGAATCCGAAAGGATGGCGGGCTTTCTGCGCCTGCGAGTGAAGTCGGCGTTCCATCTGCCGACGTCGTTCCCAGCGAGGCAGGTGCCGCTACTGCCGAAGCAATACTTCCCGCGCAGCCGGAGAAAACGTATGGCCTGATGGCTTTGATGAAACGGACCAGCCCCATGGTGGGCAAGGCGCCGGATAACACGGTTTTCTCCTGGCCTCACCTTATGGTCATGGAGCTTCTGGCGGTTTTGGGTACCACCCTTTTCTTGCTTATCCTGTCCTTTATTGTGAACGCTCCATTGCGGGACATGGCTAATCCGAATGTGACGGAAGACCCCGCCAAAGCCCCCTGGTTTTTCTCCAGCCTGCAGGAAGTCCTGCTTCATATGAATCCCACGATGGCCGGATTCGTCGTTCCACTGGTGGTGATAGTCGCGCTGATGGCTATACCTTACTTAGACCGGGAGCAAAAGAACGTCGGTATCTGGTTTGACTCTCCGAAGGGAAAGTCTATCTGCCTTTTCTCTGCAGTTTACACTACTATTGCCGAAATCGGACTGGTTCTGTTTGATGCTCTTGTCCAGTGGCAACCTTTTTTTGGTGAATCCGAGCTCGTGCGCGGGTGGCTCGTGCCTATAGCAACAATCGGGGTCTTGATGGTTATCCTGTACCTGGGCCTGCGGCGGTGGAGTCCCAATAGAAGGGAAGTTGCTCTCGGCTTTTTCACTGCTTTTGTTATTACTTACATTGTCCTGACTATTATTACCCAGTTCTTCCGCGGCTCCGGCATGCAGCTTATGCCCGTGTGGCAGTTACCACCGGGCGGACTGACTTTCTAGATACGAGGAGTATTCAAAATGGCAACTCAGAACAGTAATTCCTCAAAAGAAGAAAAGGGCATTACCCGCCGGAATTTCTTAAGGGCAGGCATCTGGACAACGCTAGCGGTTCTAGCTGTGGAAACTGTGGGAGCAACTATTGCCTCCATGTGGCCCAAGGCGCAGTCCAGCGCTGCCGGTGCTAAAGTCCGGGTGGGAAAGGCAACGGGTTTCCCCATCGGTTCGGTCACTTTTTTCCCGGAGGGTAAATTTTTCTTGGCACACGTGGATTCCGGTTTTCTGGCAATGAGCCACGTTTGCACACATCTGGGCTGCATCGTCCCCTGGGTTGCAGACGAAAAGAGCGAAGATAAACTGGCGGAGAAAGGCAGGTTCAATTGTCCCTGTCATGGCGGTATCTATGACCGCTACGGTCTGGTCAAAGCCGGCCCTCCACTCAGGCCACTCGATTTGTATCCCATCACGCTGAATGGCGACCAGCTGGTGGTGGATACCGGAATACTCATCCGAAGGCAGGTTTACGAAGAATCCCAAGCGGTGAAGGTGTAAGCCATGGAAGATTTACAAAAGAAGCTTGTCCTGTGTCTGGTAATGGCTTTAATCATCGTGATTCTCATCCCGATTTATTGGGCCAGGGAATCCGGCAGGCAAGATGCGGCTGTGGCGCGCATTCAAGAAGAAAGTGTAGAGCGTGGCAACAAAACTTTCGTGAGCGCCTGCGGCGCCTGTCACGGTCAGCAGGGACAGGGTGGGGTCGGGCCGGCGCTCAGGAGCGCGGATGCCACTCTCACGCGGAGGGTGGTCCGCTCCGGTAAAGGAATAATGCCCCCCTTCGGCTCCGGTCAGATTAGTGACAGAGAACTGGACGATGTTATGGTTTTTCTGAACAGTCTGGCCACTACTCCCGTGCCGGCTATCCCGGCTCAGACTCCTCCTCCCAAACCGGTTGCTCCAACCCCTCCGCCGCCTGCTCCTGCTAAGACAGCGACTCCAACTCCTCCGGCACCTGCTCCAACCACTCCTGTTACTCCGGCCGCGCCAGGCATTCCAAAAGACGGAGACCTGGTGCGCAAGGGAGAAACCCTTTATCGCACAGCCAGTGGTATAGGGTGTGCTATTTGTCACGGCGCAGATGCTTCCGGTGGAATGGGTCCTGGCTTACGGGGAACTACGGCTCAGAAAATCAGAGAGTCGTTGAAGAGCGTGTCCGCGATGAGTTCTATCAAAATAACCGACGAGGAAATTGAGGCTATTGCCGCCTATTTGAAATCTCTTGGCGCCCCAAAATAATGAGATGATGTGCCCTCCGCGAAACTGTCATGCTGAAGTCCGCCTCAGGCGGACGAAGCATCTCAGGGTGGGGCAGATTAGCTTCACAGTATGAAAATTTGGCGCGTTTCGTGGGACGCTAATGATGTCCTATATTGGATTTTTTAAGTTTTAAGTTGTGGTTTTGACCTTTGCCTTTTGATTTTTGAGTTGTTTTTGCGTAGCGCCTTTTGAAGGTGGGGAAGACGGAATGCCAGCAGCAGGACAACTGCGATTGCGTAAATTACCGGGATAGTAGCGTCTGCCTTGACCTGCCACAAGAAATGTACCACTCCCAGAATGGCTGCTACGTAAACCAGACGATGCAACCGCTTCCACTTCTTGCCCAACCTCTCCCGCCATCCCCGGGTGGAAGTCACCGCCAGAGCCAGCAGGATGAGATAGGTGGCAAAGCCCGCTACCGCATAGCGTTTTTCCAGCAAGTCCTCTCGTATCAGTGAGAAATCGAATCTATAATCCACTGCCATGAAATTGAGGAAATGAAGGCTGGCGTAAGCGAAGGCGTACAGTCCCAGGGGCCGACGCGCATCCAGAAACTGCCTGAGTCCCGATATTCTATAAGCGGGGGTGCAGGCCAGGGAAAGCGCCAGCAGCGTCAGGGCGTACCGGCCGGTACGGAGCTGGATTTCCCGTATCGGGTTGGCGGTTAGCTGGTTCTGTGATAGGTCCCACAACAGCCACAAAAGCGGCAGCAGGGCAGCAACGTGGAACACAATCCGATGAGTTAAGGCTTTCGGGCAGCGCACTAATAGAATTTCCTCAAGTCCATGCCGGCATAGAGGGATGCAACCTCTTCCCCGTAGCCGTTAAAGGGCAGCGTCCTGATTCTGGCAAGCTCCCCGATGCGGCGCTCGCTGGACTGGGACCAGCGGGGATGGGGGACATCGGGGTTGACGTTGGCATAAAAACCGTACTCATGCGGGGCGTAGTCCATCCAGAACGAGGCCGGCATTTCCTCGACCAGGTCTATTTTCACGATGGACTTGATATTTTTGAAGCCGTATTTCCAGGGCACCACCAGCCGGATTGGCGCGCCGTCTTGCGGGGGTAGAGGCTTGCCGTAGAGACCGGTCGCCAACAGCGTGAGGTTATGCATTGCTTCATCGAGTCGCAGTCCCTCGACATAGGGCCAATCGAATGAGCGGTCTTTCTGGCCGGGCATTTGGTCAGGGTCGAGCAGCGTCTCGAAACGCACGAACTTCGCTGCGGGTAAGGGTTCGGCTTCCTTCAGCAGGTCTGCCAGCCGGAACCCCACCCACGGAATGACCATCGACCAGGCTTCCACGCAGCGCAAGCGGTAAATTCTTTCATCCTGATTGAAACGGCTCAAGATGTCATTCATATCGTAGGTCCGGGGCTTGTTCACCAGTCCCCCAACTTTTAACGTCCAGGGCGAGGTGCGGAAATTGGCAGACAGGGGGGCGACGTCTTCCTTGCCCAGGGAAAACTCGTAGAAGTTGTTGTAGTTGGTGATATCCCGGCAGGAGGTCAGGTTTGCTCCCAGTTCGTCGGTGCTTCCGGTGGCCTTTGCCGAGGCGCAAAAATCCTCCCCTGTCGGTGGCGCAGGCTCGATGCGGCGGCAGGAAAAACTGACCAGCGTACCGGCGGCCAGAGCGCCCGCGCCGACTATGAATTTCCTCCGCGAAAAATACAGGTGTTCAGGCGTAATTTCCGATGGATTTATCTTCTGCATATTCGCCACCTCAGCTTACTACCTATATCCTCATTCTATACTGGGATAAGGGCCTTTGCAAAAGGAGCCTTTTTTTGAGCCTCCCCGCGAAACTGTCACCCTCCGCGAAGCTTGTCCCGTTC
>JACPPQ010000112.1 GCA_016190925.1 Chloroflexota bacterium
TAACTTTAGTGAAGGAGGGGAATTGCTTTACAGTATGAAAAATTTGCGCGTTTCGCGGGATGCTAAACGACAAAACTTGCTTGACAAATATAGAACATCTGTACTAATATGTTTTAACAGGAACATCACCGGTATTCGTTTTCTGTTTTTTAATATTTACGCGTGGAAACGAATACTTAGCTTCAAAAAACCATTCGTTTCTACGCCATAACGAATAACTCAGGCTCGTAAAATATTCGTTTTTATCGCAAATCGAATAACCTCTGAAGCTGGATAAATGATTCGTTTGGTAGATTTTTCTTCGAAGGAGAGAAGTTGTATGAAAGGTATTTGTTTTTGGCAAATCAATTCGTGCGTGACTCCTGGTATTTTGTATCTGCAAGACCGGAATTGTTTTGATTTTTTTATTTGGCGTCAGAGGACTTGCTCCTTACTAAAGTACATACAAAATCAGGACTATCCGCATATATCATAGCGGTTTTGTATAACGTATCATGCTATTAGAATATCGGAGTGCTTTACGTAAAAATCCGGAGACGCAATCCTGAACTAAATATGAGGAGGTCGGAATGAAAATATCTGTAGTCGGTTGCGGCCAATGCGGTGGCAAGGTCGCTGACGCATTCAATCAGTTGAATAACGAAGCCCTTTTTTACCGCAGGCTCGAGGTAATTACAGATGTAATTGCTGTGAATACCGATGTCGCCGACCTGGATAGCCTGACCAGCATTAAAAAAGATGCCGGGCACAGGATTTTGATTGGTAGTCGCAAGACAGGCAGCCACGGCGTTGGAAAGATAAATGAGGTCGGCGCTGAATTAGCGCTGAGAGACGGCGATAAAGTAATAGATGCCATAAGGTCGTCGAAGCATTTTCATGAAGCTGATGCCTTTCTTTTTATTGCCGGAGTTGCCGGCGGCACCGGTTCCGGTTCGATGCCCGTAATAGCGGATATCGTCAAAAAGCGTTTTAAAAACAAGCCGATATATGCCCTTGTCGTGCTACCCTTCGAGCATGAAGAGAAAACGGATGCGAGAACAGTTTATAACTCGGCTACCTGCCTGAAAGCCACTGACTCGGTAGCCGACGCTGTATTTCTGGTAGATAACCAGCGGTTTATAGAAAAGGACTCTTCGCTTGTTAATAACATGGCGGCAATCAACCGTATGATTGCTGCGCCGTTTTATGATGTGTTACGTGCCGGTGAAGAAAAGAAATCCAAACATATCGGTGTGAGGCTACTCGATGCCGGGGACATCATCCAGACCCTGGGAGGTTGGACGGTGCTCGGGTATGGAAAATCCCCGCTACAAAGGATAAGCCTGCCATTCGATTGGAGACGCGGCTACCGGAAGACCAGCGCCGAGACTAACAGGGGTCTGCACGCAATGGATGAAGCCATAAGCAACCTTTCACTCCAGTGCAGTCCTGAAGATTCAACCAGCGCGCTTTACCTGCTGTCCGCCCCGGCGAAAGAAATGTCCATGAACCTGGTCAAGGAACTTGGAGAATACATGAGTGAAATAGCCCCCAAAGCTATTATAAGATACGGTGATTATCCAAGTGGGGGCAGCGAACTGAAGATTACGGTTGTATTATCCAGGCTTAATCGTGTATCCAAAGTAAAAGATTATTATGAAAGCATGCCCGATATAGTCAGGGACCATCAAACGCGGCAAAGAGAGAACGATTCCAGGTTAAAAGAGCTGGTGAACGCATCGGCAGTAGTGCCATCTCTCTTTGGCGGAAACGGAGATTAGCTTTTAACAGCTACTGGCTTCTGACTACTGACTCCTATTCTACTAGCTCGTTTGCAATAATGCTCCGCTGTATCTCGGAAACGCCAACGTAGAGCTCGGTCATCTTGGCATCCCGGTAAAGGCGCTCCACCGGCAGGCTCGTCATCGTGCCGTAGGAGCCGTGCACCTGCAGCGCCATTCGGGTAACGTCTACCGCCACCTGTGACGCAAACAGCTTTGCCATTGAGGACTCGTAGCGGATGTCTTGCCCCTGGTCGCGGAGGAAGGCGGTGCGGTAGGTCAGCCACCTGGCGGCCTCCACCCGGCTTGCCATTTCAGCCAGGTTCCATTGTGTCGAAGGCAATTGTGCGATGGACTTCCCCCTCGCCTTCCTTTGCCGGGCAAACTCAATCGATAAGTCGAGCGCCGCCTGTGCCACTGCCACAGCCTCAACCGCTACCCCCAGCCTCCCCAGGCTGATGGCCGTCAGAAGGACATCGTAGCCCTTGCCTTCAGCGCCCAGCAGGTTCCCCTCTGGCACATGAACGTCATCGAAATGCACCTCGGCGGTGCCCAGCCCCCTCAGTCCCATAGTCTCGCACGGCTCACGGACGATAAATCCCTTAGACGCCGTATCGACAATGAAGGCATTCAGGCCGGTGCCCTCCCGCCGTGTGAAAAGCATCTCCAGGTTGACCGCCGATGCCATCGCCACGAAGTGCTTCTCGCCGCTGATTACAAAGCCCTTCCCGCTTTTCCGGGCGATAGTCGTTATGGCTTTAGGGTCGGAGCCGGTCTCAGCCTCGGTGAAGGCGATGCCGCCCAGCTTCTTGCCCTGCGCCAGTGGAGTCAAGAAGGCTTTTTTCTGCTTCTCATTGCCGAAGCGGAAGATAGCCTCTTCGGGGACGGTGTTCACCGCCATGATAGCGCCGGTGGTCATGGAAGCCTGGCAAATTTGCTCTAAAACCAGCGCATAACTGAGGTAGCCTGCCCCGCTCCCCCCGTACTCTACTGGATACGGCAAACCCCGGTAGCCAAGCTCTCCCATCTTCTGCGCAAGGTCGAAAGGAAACTTACCGCTGCGGTCGATTTCAGCTGCCCGCGGCTGCACCGACTTTACGGCAAACTCCTTCGCCGTCACTTGCAGCATCTTTTCCTGTTCAGTCAGATTAAAGTCCATTCTTCCTCCAGAAGAAGCTATCAGCCTTCAGCTATTAGCTATCAGACCTCCCCTTGCCCCCAAAGCTGACTGCTGAGTGCTGACAGCTGACAGCTTTTTTACAACCATATATCCAGGCACATGGTAAGGAACAGCACACCCAGATAAGGATACGATGACAGCTTGTACAATCGCCAGGCGTCCTTAGAGTCGCTGGAGGCTGTTAGCCTTGCGGTGGCATAGACCATCAGAATCCCTAGAATGTTCGCCAGTATCAGATAAAGCAAGGCGAAACCGCCCGTAAAGAAAAGGGCGATGGAAGCGGCGTAGAGTACCACGGAGAAAACCAGGAGCACCTTGACCGCATCCTTGACCTGCCAACTCATGGGGAAAAAGGTCAGCCCGGCGCTCAGGTAGTCTTCGCGATGAGCAATCATAACGCTCCAGACGTGAAGCGGCAGCCAGAAAGCGATGAGCACGCAAAGCAGCACTATCTCCCAACTGAAGGCAGGCTTGATGGCGAACCAACCCATCAGCACCGGCGCGCAACTGGCGAGCATCCCTTGCGGGAAAACGCACGTGGCCTTTTTCCGCCAGGCAACCGCCGCAATGGTCCCGACCATATCCGCCGCAAAGGCAAGGGGGTGCAGATATATCCATGCCAGCACCAGACCCAGGATGACCAGCGTAATGTTCAGCGGAAGGACTCGCTCTGGAGGGTGGATGCGCTTTGAAGCGAGCGCCCTGTGGCGGGTGCGCACCATCCTTGCGTCCAGGCTGCAATCGAGGTAGTTGGTCAGCCCGTTAGCTCCTGCACTGGCGACAAAGATGGTCAGAGCGATGAGAAGGAATCTCGGAGATAGACGTCCATCGGCGGCAATGATTGCCACGCATACGCCGATGAATGTCAGCAGGAAGCTTGCGCTCGGCTTCAATACCTCGATGTAATCCCTGGCCCGGCCCAGGGGTCTCGACCTCGGTTGCCCGATTAACTCGCAAGTGTCCATAGCCTCACCAAGTGCAATTAATCCGGGACGAATCTACTCCAGGTAGTCCTTGCCTTCGTCGATGTAGCCCTGCAGGATAATAGCCGCGGCGATAGCGTCATCCCTGGCAGGCTTTCCGCTCTTTTTGTTCCCGGCGGATTTCATCAGGCGTCTCGCCGAGACGGTGGTCAAACGTTCATCACGGAACTCTATGGGTATTACGGTATGGCTGCTCAGCCTTTCGGCAAAGCCCTCTACTTTCCTGGCCTGCTCACCCAGGCTACCGTCCATAGAGCGTGGCAAGCCGATAATGATGTGTCCCACCTTCTCCCGCTCCACTATCTCAACAATGGCTTTTATGGCTGCCATTTCATCATGGTAATCAATGATGGTCAACGGGCTGGCTAATATACCATCAGGGTCACTCAATGCCACCCCGATTTTCCTGTCGCCGACATCCAGTCCAAGATTTCGCGTTTTGCTACCTCCCCATTTAGCGCCATTACGAGGGCGAATGCCCAAAGCAATCTCATACTTTGAGCCACAAAGTCACGTGGGCTTAGCTATTTAATGATTGGGATTGCTTCGTCCTCCCGCCTGCCAAAGTCTTGTACGGCGAGCAGGTCTGCGGAAGGACTCGCAACGACATTTAATGAGCAACCTACTTCTTAATCAGGCTTTTCACCACGGCTAGGGATTCGTCCAGCTTTTCCTTGTTCTTACCGCCGGCCTGTGCCAGCGTGGGTTTACCACCACCTCCGCCTCCAGCCACCTTGGCCACCTGCTTCACTATCTCCCCGGCGCTATACCCACGTGCTACCAGGTCGGGAGTGACCGCAGTCAGGAAAAGCGGCCGGTCATCCTGCACCGTGCCAAGCACGATGACAGCGCTTCCCAGTCGCTCCCTCAGAAGGTCGAGCATCTCACGCAAGACCTCGATACGGGTAGAAGGGACTTTGCTCACCAGCACCTTGATACCATTGACCATCTCTACCTGAGTGACCAGGGACTCGGCGGTCTTTCTGGAAAGCTCCCTTTCCAGGCCCAGCGTGCGCTTGCGCTCATTTTCCAGCTCTGCAACTATGGCGGAAACCTTTTCCGTGACATCTTCCGGCGACGCGCCAATGGCATGCTCAACAGCCTCGAGAGTGGAAAACTGCCGCTCGATTACTGACTCGGCGCCCCGGCCGGTGACAGCCTCGATGCGGCGCAGTCCGGAGCCGATGCTGCTTTCACTGACGATTCTGAAAAAGCCTATATCTCCGGTGGCGTTGACATGCGTGCCGCCGCATAGCTCCATGCTCACCGGCGGTTCGCCGATTTTCAGCATGCGCACCGTCTCGCCATACTTCTCACCGAAGAGGGCGATAGCGCCCGTCTCTACCGCTTTTTTGTATGACAAAACCTCAGCGGAGACCCTCAAATTCTCGCGAATTTTCTCGTTTACGATGCGCTGTACTTCCAGAAGATGCTCCTTCGATGGCGCCTCCAGGTGAGAAAAGTCGAAGCGGAAGCGTTCCGGAGCAACCAGCGAGCCTCTCTGCTGGACATGCTTGCCGAGAACCCTGCGTAGCGCATATTGCAGCAAGTGTGTGGCGGTATGGTTGCGGGCAATATCGAGCCGGCGCTCCCGGTCTACCACCGCCTCCACCTCATCGCCCACCGTCAGGCTGCCCCCGGAGACGCGCCCGCGGTGAACAATAATATCCGATTGGTTCTTGAAAGTGTCTTCCACCGTGAAGGTGCCGGATTCACTGCGTATGACGCCGGTATCGCCCACCTGGCCGCCCATCTCGGCGTAAAAGGGAGTTATATCTAAAATCAAGCTTGCTTCCTGTCCTTCCTGTACTACTGCCACGGACTCATCACCAACCAGGAGGCTAAGAATAGTGGTTTTTTGCTTGAGCAATTTATAACCTGAGAATTCAGTCCTTTTTGATGGGAGGTCACTTAACCATTTTGATGGAGGGCGACTTAACCATAATGGTATCTGGGCGGCGCGGGCCTTCTCCCGTTGTTTTTCCATCTCCTGTTGAAAGCCTTCCATGTCTACCGAGAAGCCGCGCCCGGCGGCAATCTCACGGGTCATCTCCACAGGGAAACCGTAGGTATCGTAAAGCCTGAAGCCATCCTCGCCGGAGATAATTTTCGTCCCCTTGCTGGCTGCCTCCTGCATGGTATTCTCCAGGAGCTCGAGGCCGGTATTCAGCACCTCGTTGAATCGGGCTTCCTCAAGCTCGACGACTTTGATGATGTAGTCCCTGTGTTGAGTCAACTCGGGGTAAACATGCCCCATGTACTCTATGGTCGTTCTGGCTGTCTCCACCAGGAATGTGCCTCCCAATTCCACCCTCTTTCCGAAGAGCGAAGCTCGGCGCAGTAAACGGCGCAGCACGTAGCCACGCCCCTCGTTTCCCGGTATGACACCATCCGCAATCAAAAAGGGTATTCCGCGACTGTGCTCGGCTACTATGCGGATAGCTCTATCCGTCTCGGCATCTGCCCCGTATTTCTTGCCCGCCAAATCGGAAACTTTCTGGATAAGAGGCATAAAGAGGTCGGTACCATAGACATTGGGCTTGCCTTGAAGAACCGCTGCCAGCCGCTCCAGCCCCATGCCGGTATCGATGTTAGGCTTCGGAAGAGGAGTGCGATTGCCCTTCTCGTCCTGGTTGTACTGGGTGAAGACCAGGTTCCAGACCTCGGAGAAACGGCCACAGCCGCATGAAGGCCCGCAACTCTCTTTGCCACAGCCCTTGTCCTCTCCGAAATCGTAGTGGATTTCACTGCACGGGCCACACGGACCTGAACTACCCGCCGGACCCCAGAAATTATCCTTTTCCCCACATCTTAATATTCTTTCCTCCGGGATACCGATTTTCCGCCAGATTTCACGGGCTTCGTCATCGTCCTTGTAGACGGTTATCCACAGCTTCTCCGCCGGAATCTTCAGTCGCTCATGCACGAACTCCCACCCCCAGGCAATGGCCTCCTTCTTGAAATAGTCGCCGATGCTGAAGTTGCCTAGCATCTCAAAGAAGGTGAGATGTGTAGCGTCGCCCACCGACTCTACGTCCGTGGTGCGGAAGCACTTCTGGCAGGAAGCCATGCGCGGCGCAGGCGGCACCTGCTCTCCCAGGAAGTAGGGCTTGAACTGCACCATCCCAGCGGTGGTGAGCAGCAGGGTGGGGTCTCCATGCGGAATCAGCGAAGAGCTGGGAATGACTTTATGCTCTTTCTCCTGGAAGAAGTTAAGAAACAGGGCGCGAATTTCGTCACTGGTCAATGTGGTCATCATCTCCGTATAAAGCGATACTACAAATTCTAGTGGTAAGCATGACTGACTGTCAATTGTGCGTCCCGCTAAACGCGCTTATGGCTTAATTTCAATGTCTATTATTGTCATTCCCCGCGAAGCTTGTCCCGTACTCCGATACGGGAGCGGGGAATCTACTTTATACGTTATTAGACACTCCGCCTTCGCGGAGGGTGACAGTTTCGCGGGAGGCTCGTCAATTGTGGTGGTTAGTTGTTAGCTATTAGCGGGGTGCAGCCTCACCCCAGTATCAATCCCGTATCAAGTACGCATGGGCAAGCCCTGACCCCTCTCCGCAAAACAGCAAAACAGGGAGAGGGTGCGCTTGGGCGAGGCAAGCAGGGCAAGGCAGAAGCAGAAATATTGATTTTCAGGAAACAAATCACAGCTAAATCAGTGTGGGAGTTATTTTTCAAGTTATGTTAAGTTGAGGCTAATTACGGCTGGCATAATAATCGGTCTCAAGTTGTTTTCGAATATAACTTATGTCAAGTCAAGGCTGTTTTGGGGATGGCAGAGTTAGCAACGTTTTTTAAGAAGGTTGAAATGATGAAGCATGGAGGAAACAGTAGCATAAACCGGTGACACTTCCTCTTCAACACCCCGTTTTCGTACAACCTCGATTTATCTGCGGAAGAATCACAATGACGTTGCGAGAGGATGGTGGGTTGCGGTACCCTTTCACTTCCCTCTAAACTCAGGCGTCCTTTTTTCGAGGAAGGCCTTGACGCCCTCTTGCCGGTCGGCGGTGGTGTGTAAAAGAAAGTAGAGGTCGGCTTCCAGGCGCAGTCCCTGCTCGAGGGTCAGGTCCAGCCCCTTGTTCACCGCTTCTTTGATATATCTCAGGGCAACAGGTCCTTTGGAAGCCATCGTTTTTGCCAGGGATTCAACCTCGGCAGCTAGCCGGTCTGCCGGCACTACCCTGTTGACCAATCCTATTTCAAAAGCCGCCTGCGCATTAAGTGTTTCAGCGGTCAGAACCAGTTCCAGGGCTTTAGCCTTGCCTACAATGCGGGGCAGCCTTTGCGTTCCGCCATCCAGGGGTATAAGCCCACCGGACACCTGTGGAAGCCCGAAGTGCGCTTTATCCGAAGCAAGCCTGATATCGCAGGCCAATGCAAGCTCCAGCCCTTGTCCCAACGCATCCCCGTTAATCGCAGCGATAACGGGGCGGTCGATGTCGGCAATGGCAGCGGCGGCGCTGTGCTCCATTACTGAATCGATGGAATTGCCGGATTGAGACAGTTGCTCCAGTTTGCTGCCGGCACAAAATGCGCTGCCAGCCCCGGTGAGAGTGACCACATAGACGTCATCGTCCTGGTTTATCTGACGGCATAATCCGTCCAGTTCCCGGGCAAGCTGCCGGTCTATGAAATTGCCGGCTTCCGGACGGTTGAGTGTAATACGAGCGATGTGTTCTGTTGAGGAGTGCAGTATTGTGTTTTGAGGCATACCCAAATCTTAACTGGTAAGGATGTCAGAGTCAAGGGTTCATTGAGTTTGTTGGGTTAACAAAGGAAGTATGGAAAGAAGGTCGGTGCCCTTCGACCCTACTGCGCCAAGGCTTTGAAGGTCAGGCAGGCTCAGGGCGAGCGGACTGTTGGGTTTGTTGAGTTTACAGGGTTTTGGGAGCTATTTCGCCAGTCTCACCTGCTTTATCATCACAGACTTCAGGCTTCTTTACCGGCAGACGCACTGTAACTGACGTCCCCACCCACTCAAGGCTTTGCACATCTACCTGTCCACCGTGTAACTCGGTAATCTGTTTTACAATGGCTAACCCTAGCCCGGCCCCTTCCCCTGCGGGGTGCCGGGATGTATCGGCTTTATAAAATGCCTCCATGACATGAGGTAGCCGCTCGTCCGGTATGCCCCGGCCGTTATCGGACACATCGAGGACCGCCCAGCCGTCCTCGCCGGCCAGCGTAAGTCCAATCAACCCGCCTTTCGGGGTGAACTTGATTGCGTTATCAACGATGTTAAGGAGCATTTGTTTAAGAAGGTCACGGTCTCCATCTATTATTACGTCCTGAGGCGCAGTGACCACAACCTCAAGTCCCCTGGCCAGTACCCACATATCCCCGACCACCTCATCCAACAATTCCTTGAGATTAACCTGCTCGGTTGCGGGGGCAGTGAGGGATTCAAGTTGGACATTCAATAGCAGGTTTTTCACCATGCGTATCAGTCTGCGTGTTTCGCTGAGCATCCGTTCCAGGCTATTCCTGACGTCCGCGTTCAGCGATGGCTGCAAAAGAAGGACCTCCAGATGCCCCTGCAATGCAGTGAGGGGAGTCCTGAGGTCGTGGGACAGGCTGCCAATAACCTTTTGCTTTGCGCTGATAGCCATATCCAGTCGTTGCCACATAGCCATCAGGCTTTTGGCCAGTTGCTCCAACTCCGCCGGACGGGTCTCTTCTTGCAGACGAGCCTTGAGGTTGTTATAGTCAACCTCGTTGATGGTATCCAGGATTGTCTGCAGAGGCCGGAAGCCGCGCCGGATAAGGAATAACCCAGTAGCGATGGCCAGTATGCCTCCGGTCAGCCCCGCAAGAATGCCATTCCGCCATAGCTGGCCTCTGGCCTGCTCAACCTGACCGAGAGACTCAACGGCCTGCACCAGGGCAAGGGTCTGGCGAGTCCGTGGGTCGGATACGGCTATGGTGTATACCCTTAAAGACTCCATGCCAGCCAAATGGAGACTATCGAAACGCCCGTCGCTAACGCCGGGAAGACCAACCTGGGAATCCAGGCTCTGGATTATGGGACCAGGGACTCTCCCAAACTCTATGATGACTTTTCCGCGTGGGCTGATTATCCGGAGTAACAGTGGTACAAAGGGTAATTCCTGTCCGGCGAGCTCGTTCATCACCTGGATGTAGCTTTCCTCATCCGTTGTTATATCAGAGGAGATGATGGCTGCTATCATATTGGCGCGCTTTTGCAAGGCCTCATCGGTAGACCTCTCGATGCTCCAGACCGTGACCTGCTGCGCCATAAAGGTGGTGAGAAACATCATGACCAGTATGGCCAGCCCAAACCACAGGGAAAATTGTATGCGAAGGCTAGGAGTCAGGTTTTTCCTTAAGAACATATCCAAATCCCCGCAACGCCTGAATCAAATCTGATTCTCCAGCAGAGTTCAGCTTCCGCCTGAGAAAATTGATGTACACCTTTACCGGGTCCGTGTCTGCTTCAAAATCATCGCCCCATACTCGCTGAAGAATGACCTCCCGGCGCAAGGGTCTCCCCGCATTCTCCGCCAGCAATTTAAGCAATTCAAACTCACGGGTAGTCAGCTCTACGGCTCTGCTGCCCCTCCGTACCTGCCGCCGCCCGGTATCAATTTCCAAATCGCACACACGTATGATATCTTCCGCCGAAGCCATTTTCCGGCGAAGCACCGAGCGAATCCTGGCTACCAGCTCTTCGAACGCAAAAGGTTTGGCAAGATAATCATCAGCACCGGCTTCGAGCCCCAGCACACGGTCGCCGACCATGTGGCGCGCAGTGAGCATAATAATGCCGGTATCTCTGCCGGAGCGCAGTTCGCGGCAGACATCGATGCCGTCCATGTCCGGAAGTATCAAATCCAGGACAACAATGTCAGGATTGGTTGCTTCCACCGCGTCCAACCCTTGTGCGCCAGTGCAAGCAACCTCAACTTCGAAGCTTTTTTGAGCCAGCCCGCGCTTCACAAAGTCTGCGATATTAGCATCGTCTTCAATAACAAGGATTTTTACCATAATCTTCTTCGTCCTTATCAGTATTATAAGGCTCATTCACGCGCCGTTCAACAGACCTATTAAGTAACATGAGTGCTAACCCGGATAAACCGGAACCAAATTATAGATATAACTCAAAAATCAAAGGTCATCCGCCTGAGGCGGA
>JACPPQ010000109.1 GCA_016190925.1 Chloroflexota bacterium
AGGGTTTCCAAAGGGACGTCCGCCTCAGGCGGATGGCTTGCCTCCGCTGAAGCTTTAGCGCAAGCAGGCCGCACGCAGAGCCTGCCCCAGCCTGCCCTGAGCGAAGTCGAAGGGTACCTGATACGGGGGGCAATGCCCTGCCCGCCTCTGGCGGGCGGAATTGCTTTACTGGCTCTACCTGTACAGCAGCACTGCCCCGGTAACTACTAATATTGCTCCCAGTATCACATTTATACCAAAAACTTCGGTCTTTCTATTCAACGCAAAGGATAGTGCAAGAAGAAAAACCGGACCGGTGCCGTTCAATGGTCCGGCAATGCTTATCGGACTTAGATTCAAAGCAACATAGCGAAACAACTGCGCCAGACCGCCCAGCACCCCTGCAAGCAAAAACCATCCAATAGCGTGCCGCTCCATGTGGATTATCTCGTTTTTCTTCTCTTGATTGAGCATGGTAATACCGAATATCAGTGCGGCACTGCTGTACGAAATAAAAGTCCCGGCCAAAGGTGAACCTCCCTCTGCCAACCCCCACTTTATCAGTAGAGGACTACTGCCAAAGAAAACACTCGTTAGCAGTGCTGAAGCTATCCCCTGCCGGGATAGCCGCGGGCTATCGGCACTTTGTTTTGAATTGGAGGTTTTGCGGGACTGTGGCCAGGCAAGCAGTGCCGGGCCTATTATGATGAGTAAGGCTCCGGTGACCGTGTTCCGGCTCATTTGTTCCCCGAGCACAAGAAAGCCCAGAAGCACCGTATATACGAGGTTCAAGGATGAGAAGACAGAGGCCATATTTGCTCCCAGATACTTTATCGAGTTAAACAGGAAAGAACGGCCGGCTACAAAATGGATGATTCCAGCGATAACGAGCCATAAATATCCCTTCCAGGTAAAGGTAGCGATGCTATGTATGTCCCCCGATGCCAGAGCCACCAGCAGAAACAAAGGCAGGCTTATGAATACTGTTATGTATCCCCCAGCAGGAGCATTTGGTATTTTAAGCACACCCCTGCGAGTGCAAATATTACTTAACGCGAAAGAAAAAGCTGATAGCAGAGCCATTATCGAGCCGCTCACTACGACTCCTTTTCACTGTTAGCGGACTTACTATGCTTTAACGATGCTTGGTATGGGAGAAGACCTGCATTCAAAGAAAGTAGCGCAGATGTCAACAGGGATTGCCACCTTTTCATTTCGGGCTTTGGTGGAAATAGATACCGCTGGGTTGCACAATTTATGTTCGCGGTCAGACTTGCGTGAATAGTTTGCTCCATTTTTTTCTTATCATCGCCGTCTCTTCCTGATTCAGTTTGAACGTGGGAGGGAATTGATTTCTCAGGTGATAGGGTTTGCAGGCCAGCACAAGTGCCCTGGACATGGTGAAATCTCCCGAGTCCCTTTTACTGCCAATAATTGTGGCATCTATCGGAGAACTCGGACAACCGCGGACTATGTCGATTGCGCTTGCCGGGTCGCATCTGGAAGCCAGTGCAAAGAGGACTTCTGAACTGTTGAAGGGGTCGATATCTTCATCCACCACAATAATAAATCTCCCGTATTGTCGGCCTACCGTCCGGCAGCCGTTCACTGCCTGTGCTACCCACTTGGCATGACCCGGAAACATTTGTTTAACTGAAACCACCGGTATATTCACACCCCTGGCATCTTCCAATACCCAGACTGCTTCTATGCCGGGAACCATGCTTTCTAACTCATTCCATAACAAGGCCACATGCCTGATGCATCCACCTGCTTGTGCGGAATCATTCATAACAGGCGGGCACCCTAGAATTATAGGGTCGTCCCTGTGAAGCACGGTTTTTACCTTCAAAGCCGCTTCCATGCTGGAACCGCTGGCGTAATAACCTATCCATTCCGCAAATGGGCCTTCTTTTCTTGTTTCCACATCTGGCGGCACAATCTCACCTTCCAGGGCTATTTCTGCAGTAGCCGGGATGGGGATGCCAGTAGAAGGTCCCCTGGTTACTTTGACAGGGTTTTGTCTTAACCATCCGACATACTCGTATTCAGAACTTCCCCAGGGGATTTTAACCGAAGCGATTAAGAAAAGAAGAGGGTCCTGGCCGCAGGTAACAACCACCGGACAACTCTGCCCCCGGTCCCAGTACTTCTGCCGTATTAACGCTCCGTGCTGGCCGGGTGCTATCCAGACCGTTGCGGTATCTTTATCATGGATTTGCACCCTGTACGTGCCGAGGTTCACCCATCCATCATCGGGGTCTCTCATGATTACCGTGTCACCGGTGCCGATATATCTACCTCCATCGAGTGCATGCCACCTCGGGACGGGAAACTTGAATAAATCGATTTTGCTACCGGTAATAACATTCTCTTTAACCGGGGCATTGTCAACTTCAACCGGTGCAACTGGTACTACCCCATCTTTTAATTTTTGGCGATAGTAGCTGACTACCTCCCGTTTGTTCTTCATCTCCGGGAAGCCCAACGCCAGAACGAGACGGCTGAGTTTGGGGAAGACGTTAGTGAGAACTCTGTATCCTTTAGGATAGCCCTTGATGGAGTCAAACAGAAGCATGGGTGAATCCGGGACTGTGCCCATCACTTCGGCTATCGAGCCGATTTCCAACTCCCAGTCCGCGCCTTCAACAAGTTTGCACTCACCGAGTTCCTCAGTTTTTTTTATGAAGCTCCTCAAATCATCAATCATAGTTGTGCTCTCCTGGTCTAAATTTTTTCGCTCATTTTGAGACTCTCAATGAAAAAGATGCTCTGTGCGCAGGTTGACATAACTCAATACAAAAATCAATAAAATCAAATCGAACACGGAGGCTAACAGCAAACCAAAACAAATCAAATCAAATAAATACGGGAGCTAAAAATACTCGTTAGTTGACATAACTCTAAAAATAAATCCCAAAGCCAACCATTCACGAATTGTTTCCCGAATTTTTTGTTTAACTCCCTTTGAACATGAGACTGGGAAGCCACAATGATAATTGGGGAAAAGCGAACATGAAAGCCATCGCTATCAAGTCGACATAGACAAACGGCAGGCCAGCTCGATAGACGTCCTGCATTGAATACTGCGGGGCTACACCCTTCATTACGAACAGGTTCAGGCCGAATGGGGGAGTAATTCCCGCTATTTCCAGATTAAGCAACGTTATCGCCCCGAACCATATCGGGTCGAAGCCCAGATTGCGAACAATAGGCATAAACATGGGTATGGTAATCATCATTATGGGGACCTGGGACATGAACATGCCCATCACCAGTATAATGAGCTGCGTGATGATTATGATACCGATGGGGGATAGTGATAAATCAGAGATGAATCCAGAAAGTCCCTTGCTGATGCCGGTAAAAACCAGGATTTGAGAGAAGACCTGTGCGCTGGTTAAAATAATAAGTACCATCGAGGTCATTTCAATGGTTGTGAATAGCGCTCTTTTAATTTTCCCCCAATCAAGCTGCCTGTATAAGGCGGCTAAAAGCAGACTTCCAAGAGCACCCATGGCCGCTGCTTCGGTCGGTGTGGCAATGCCCAGGAATATAATTCCCAGAACCAAGAATACAATCAGTCCCAGCGGAAGGATGTAACGCACAGCGGCCATCAGTTTTTCTGAAAGTGGCAGGTCTGTCACCCGATAAGATGGCGCAATTTGTGGTTGGAGTTTGCATCTGGCGATAACATAAATTGCCATAAGAGCCGCTACCAGTAAGCCGGGTACAACGATAGCCATGAAAAATTGCCCGATAGACATTTGTGCAAGAATCGCCAGGATAACTCCGAGACTGGTAGGTGGAATCAACATAGCCAGACCGCCGCTGCCTAAAATTGGTCCTAAGCACATTGGCTTTTGATAACCCCTTTTTTCCATCTCCGGAATAAGCGATGACCCCAGTAATGCCGTGCCACCCATGCTGGAGCCGCTCAAACAGGCGAACACAGTCCCACCGGCAATGGCAAGCAGCCCCAGTCTGCCTGGAAGACGCCCTATCCACATGTCCAGGGTATCTATCATGTTCCGCGCTACGCCGCTTACAAAAATCACCTCACCCATGAAGATGAAGAAAGCTACGGTTAAATAGGAAAAGTCACTTATAGAATCACGCAGGCTAAGAATAAGTTGGTTTAAACCCCTTTCGCCACCCCACAAAAGTAATGCGCCTATAATGCCAATAAGCATAAAACAAAAAACGGTCTCCAGCCCCAGCGCCATCAGGGCAACCAGACCGCCAATCACAATCAAAGCGGCAAACTGCCATTCCATGAGTTCACCTCTACCGCTGACTAAGGGGGACGCTCTTCAGGGTTGTTATACTTTGATGTATTTTTCTCAGGCATTGTATCAATAGAAGGAGGTAGGCTACAGGAATAATCCAGAGGACGGTTGCGTTGGGAATATTGAGAAACGAGGGTTGGTAAATACCTCCACGCCAATGGTTCCAGGTGGTCTGGACGCCGTACCAGAAAATAATGCCGCAGATTACGACTCCGAGAAATGCATTAAAGATACCGAGCAGGAGCTGATAGTTTGGTTTTAAACGGAGAGGTAGCAGG
This sequence comes from Chloroflexota bacterium, assembly GCA_016190925.1. Taxonomy (GTDB): domain Bacteria; phylum Chloroflexota; class Dehalococcoidia; order Dehalococcoidales; family JACPPQ01; genus JACPPQ01. The sequence continues at coordinate 4,547 of JACPPQ010000109.1, forward strand.
TCCATCCTGACATGCTTTCCTTCCCTCATCAGCTTTGCTGCAGGTAACATCACCATGAAAAACAGTAGAATCTGGTTGATTTCTATTTGCCATCTTATTGGCCAGCCGAACATTCTGAGGATGACATCAATTCCGACAGTTAACATCGCAAAGGCAAGCAAAGCACTTGCGATAGTTACTGCGGTATTAAGTACCCGGTCGAAATTGGCTCTGATTTTGCTGGCTATCTCTGTCATACCTTCCCTTGGGAAAAAGCTTTAGCGAATAGCGCGAGCTGCAGGGGATAGTCATTTGCCGTTATTAAGCTCCGAATGTCTGATAATGGACATCCCGGGGCTTATTGCGAATTGATAAACTGGTGGCGTTCCTGCGTATACCGGTTATCGGTTTACTCAGAAAAATGGTATTGATTAACCCTATCTCCTTTACGTTAAGTAAACGCTCTGCGCTCTTGGCGCAGGGTAAAAAAATACAGTTTTCCAAAAGGACGTCCGCCTCAGGTGGATGGCCGCACGTAGAGCTTGCCTGAGCCTGCCCTGAGAGAAGCCGAAGGGTACCTGATACGGGGGTCAATGCCCTGCCCGCCTCTGGCGGGCGGAATTGCTTTACGAGCTGTTTGAAAAGTAAAAAGATTTGTGACTTGCCCTCTTTATTTCCCTCTCTCGAAAACAGGAAGGGAGAGCATTTTTTCTGAAGAGGGGCGTAATCCCCTCTTCAACACCCCATATTCGGACAACCTCAAGAATTTTAGAAGAGGGTTTGCACCCCTCTGGACGCCTCGACTTTTCATTGTTCGTGTGTGCGCCTCAGGCGCATGGATAATTACTTTACAAAGAGTTGTCTTAGTTTGTCGTAAGTTTGCTGATTGACATTCTTCTTCAAGACCGCCCACCTTGATTCGTAGGCAAGATTAAGATACGATTTTGTATCTTCAGGGGAGAAGGTGATAGGCTGCATGCCTTTTTCCACTATTGTTTTCTTCGCGGCTTTGGCCAGATTGTCCGGCCGTGAAGGGTCTGCCTCCAATTTTGCTGCCTCATTCACCAGTATGTCTTGCAAGTTCTTTGGGAGCTTATTGAATCGGTCCATGTTTATATAGGTCGATGTATTAGTGTAGTAGAATGGGTAGTCAATCCAGTATTTGACCACTTCATACCATTTGTTCTGCACTGTCAGGTCGTAGGTCATAACATAGCCGTCAATCAGTTTGGTTTGCAGGCTGGTGTAAATGTCACCAAAACCTACATTGAGGGGGGTGACGCTCAGGGCATTTAAGAACGGGGTATAAGTCGGCGTGGTGCGCATCTTTAGCCCGGCTAACTCTTTGGGAGTCTTTACCTGGGGATTCAGGAATATGGAGAACATGGCCTCGGTGTTAGTGGCAATCATCCCCAGCAAGTATACCTTTGCCCTCTCCTTGAAAAGGTCGCGGATATAGGCATACCCGCCGGCCTGCCGATTTTCCCACGATTTATACGAGGAGATAGAAATGGCCAAAGTCTCCGGCACAACATATTCCCATTCATCGGTGAAGCTGAAGAGCATATCGATTGTACCGGAACGCACTGCCTCAGTCTGGTTTGCTCTGGGGATAGCCTCCGGCCCGCCGACGATGTCAATAACAAGCTGCCCGTTAGACGCTTTCTTGACATTATCAACAAAATCATCGGCGCTGAGCATCGTCGCTGTATGGGCGGGCAAAACGGTTACCGCTTTCAGCACTATCGGAGCCGCGGTTGGCGCGGGCGCAGGTGCTGGTTTTGGCGTGGCCGTGGGTGCCGGAGCCGGGGTTCGTGTACAGCCTGCCAGAACAAGCACCGCTGCCAGCGCTAAGGTCAGAATCAGGATTACAGTTTTCATTTTCATTTTCCCCTCCATGGTAATGAATTACTATTTCAAGTTGGCGTTTGCTATTGATTTCCGAATATCCCACCTCCTCCGAACAAATCTAACTTTTTCCAAGGTTATTGTTTACGAAGTAAACGCCCTGCGGTCTCTGCCGCAGGGTTAAAATATATAGGGTTTCCAAAGGGACGTCCGCCTCAGGCGGATGGCTTGCCTCCGCTGAAGCTTTAGCGCAAGCAGGCCGCACGCAGAGCTTGCCCCGTTCACAGTTTGCCCCGTACCTGATACGGGGGTCAACGCCCTGCCCGCCTCTGGCGGGCGGAATTGCTTTACAGGTACTTCTCTACGGGATTGGGAAGTTTTTCCAGAATCTTGATTCTCATGGGTTCAGGTATGATAGATTCGTCATAATCCTTCACCCATAAAACATCACCTTCAGGTAGTTTGGCCGGGTCCCTGGAGAATTGAGCTTTAACATATATCCGCTCCAGGGTTTTGTGGTCTTTTATTTCGACGTTATTAATCTGGAATATCTGCCTGTTCTCAAAGTCTGCCGCCTTTCCGCTATCACGGATGTCTATCATAGTGGCTTCCCATTCCATTCCTTATTACCTCTCCCTGGTGTTGTAATTACCATTAGCCTCAAAGCAAATAGCTGCCCCGATTGAAGACTTATTTCAAACCGTACGAAGTCCAATTTTTCACTACTTTGTCCTGTAACTCTTTAGAATACATGGCTGCAAAGGTCACTTTGGGCGGTGCCGTAATTTCAAGCGGCCAGTCCAGAGGCCAGGTGGCGTCATAGACTATTTGTGGGCCTGTCTGGTCCATTCTTTCCTTCAAATCGGCGGAAGGTTGAAGCGGGCTGCCCTGCTGGTGATACACCCATATTCCCCGCTCCGGATGTACTTTTTCGACAAGGCTATTAATAACGTCATCTGTGTTAAAAACATCGGTATCTTCGTCACACACTAGAATTGCGTAGGAGTACAGGCCACCGGCAGCAGAGTATATAGCCGCTGCTACCCCCTGAGCCACCCTGGGTCTCCCTCTCTTGACGGACACTATGACCAGGTCAGCGACACCCGGATAGCAATGCACCTCTTTTACCGGCCAGCCAGCGTCAGTCAAAAGCTTTCGATAGAAAGCTGATTTTACAACAGGTGCGATTATGCCACCTTCGTCCCTGCCTCGGCCTACGCTGGCCATGGATAATATCGGGTTATTTCGCCAGGTTATGCACTTCACGACAAAAACGGGGCGCAGGTCTCTCGGCGAAGCCCTGAAGCCTGTATACTCGCCAAAGGGACCTTCGTACGCCCGCACATGCGGCGGAACTATACCTTCGATGACTATCTCGGAGGATGCGGGCACGTAAATGTCATTGGTTTCACATTTGACCAGTTCGAGAGGTTTCTTCCTCCAGCCTCCTACGGCATCAACCTCAGACATCTTTGCGGGAATGGGACTGGCCGCAGCAATGGCAGATAAGGGGTCGGGATTTATGGCAATGGCGCAGGGCATTGGCTCGTTAGCATCCTCGTACTGTTGATAGAACATGTTGGGCCCGTGCTGTCCATAAACAAAAAGGCAACCCAGGCTTCTTCTATCGTGAATCATGTGCCGGTACATACCCCAGTTTACCCAATCACTATTCTTGTCCTTGGTAATGGTAGCGTGATAAGTGCACATATATCGGCCGCCATCGCCTTCATGTATCATCGGCGCGGGAAAGGTATACAGGTTGCAATCATTTCCAAACGTTTTATTCTCTTTACAAGGGGCCTTCTTGACTACTACCGGTTTTATCGGATGTTCCAGCCCGGCAATATACAGGTCCTGTAGCTCCCGCCAGGTTGCCTTGTCAGGGTTCGGATGTCCAAAGATAATGGCCATGCGCTTCAGGTTACAGATGCTGGAGCTTATAATCGAATGACCGGGGTAGCCTTTAATGTTTTCAAAGAGCATAGCGGGTTGTCCACCGTGGTTGACGTTCTTTCCCTCACCGATTTCCAGGGCTCTGCGCGCAATGGCGCCAGCTTCCAGATTCCAGTCTACCTCTTTTTTTATCCTGGCAAGCTCTCCAGCCGCCTCCCAGTCAACTATCGCATCCCTGACGCTATCGTGTGGGAATGGCATTTCTTCTCCTTTGTTGATTTACTTATTTTAGAAACCTAATAATATTCTTTGCCTACCGCTTCTCCGAGTGAGCTGATGTCCTGGATTATTTTTATCGCCCAGGGTTGTGGATGTTTCTGACCTCTCTGCCACCGTATCCATAGCGTATCTCCGCCGGGCAATTCCCCAGGTTTGCTGCTCAGGATTGCCTTAACCTGCCTGGTTTCTACAGTGGCCAGGTCACGTACGTTGACGATGGTTTCTACTCCCTCTTTCAATTCGCTGAAGTCCTTTATCAGGAAAAGTTCGTATTCCGGCATGATGCATTCCTTCCTAAAAGTGGACAGGCAGTCCAAGATGACACTCTGACTTTCGGATATGAATGTATAGATGCTAACTTGTTTGACTATCGATTATCTGCCAGACATAAGCGTAAATTATTGTAAGACTAATACCATATCCCCCTACCTTACTTTGCCTACACTGTTTTCCAAGCGTCGATACCAAAATTACGCGGACTAACGGAAAGGGGTAACTAGGAAGGGGTCGCTGGTCATAGACATGTTCAGACGTCGGTCATACCGCTACTATCTTTGAGAATTGTTGGGGTCTTTGGATTCTGGGGAAGTCTAATAGTGGAAAAGAATAAATTTTAATTTTGGCATTAGTTATCGGGCGCGCATTTTGCTCTGCTTCCACCTGAGGACAATCATTGCCACCGCAACGAAGAACATAAAACCTGCCATTAGTGCATAGCTTTGTTGGTAAGAACCGCTGATGTCCCTGACAAAGCCTGCCGAAGCCGGTCCGAGCAGTATTCCAAGGTTGAGACAGGTAGAGATAATGCCAAAGCCGAGGCCGAGCCTTTCCGGGCTGGTCGCTTCCGGTGGCAGTGCGAGAATCGGAGCGGGAACAAGGGTTTGTGCGGCCCCTATCAGGAGCATCAACCCGAGTATCCATCCTGTTGCCGAAGGAACAAATGGTATCAAAATTGCCAGCGTAATGCCTCCCGAGGCGATTATTGCCTGCTTCTGGCCTATTCTGTCCATCAAATAACCTACCAACGGACTTAAGACCAGGGCCGGCCACATGACTGCGCTGGTAATGAAACCGGCTTGGCTGGGGCTAATCCCGGCAGAGGTCAGCAGGTCTGGTGTGAATGTGAACAGGGAAATAACAGCGGCGTTGAACAAAAGCCAGGCAATGCCGATAATCCAGATTGGCGCTCCGGTGCGCCTCAGACTCAAGAAAATGGTTTCTCGCGGAGGTGTGGCTTTCTGTATTTTTCGCGGCGCCGGTGCAAAGAGCAAGAGGAATATCAATACCGAAGCGGCCGGCAGGATGATGCTGACCCAAATGCTGGCTCGCCAGCCCAGGTTTGCTCCAAGTTGGGACAGGAAATTCAGCGACAGGATGGTTCCCAGGGGCATTCCGGTGCTGTACACGCCCATTGCAATGCCTATCTCGCGTCCGGCGAACCACTGCGCCAGCAGTTGGGGAGAAATTATCATCAATGTTATAGCGCCTGCGCCGGATATTATTCTACCAAGTGCCAGTGTAGGAAATGAATTGCCAGTAGCCACGATTGCTATGCCTGTAATGACCAGGATAAAAGAGGCCAGGCCTATTAACTTCTGTCCATAGCGGTCAGCAAGCATTCCTGCCGGAATGGAGATGGCTATCCCGGGCAACGCAAAAAGGCTCATCAGCAGGCCGCCTTGTGCGTGGGACAGCTTAAGCTCCCGTATGATGAGGGTGAGAACAGGCGGCACCGCTTGCAGGGTGATGGCGAAGCTTAAGATGCAGAGATAAACGACACCCAGAATGGTCCATCTACGCTTTAGCTGGATGCCTGACAGTTCATTAGTAGTCATAAATTTGCCTTCGAGGTATATTACATCGACTTTCTACTGCACGGCAAGCATTATTGTCTCAAAACCGGCATTTCGTTTAATAAAGCGATTCCAGGTGAAATCATTCATGACAGGCACACTTCATCTGATGTGAAAGTGGTGTAGGCAAAGTAAGGTGGGGAACAATGGTATTAACCCTACAATAATTTACGCCGATGTCTGGCAGATAATCAGTGGTCAAAGAGGTTACTTTAAGGTACTAAGCATTGGGAATATGAGATATTCTGGTCGGAATACCAGGCTGGATTATTATCCCAGGCAGAACAAAGGAAGGAGAATCGAGTTATGAGAACGAGAATAAGGACAATCCTCATCGCGTGTTTGGGACTGGTTGTAACGGGAGTGCTTCTGGCAGGGTGTGCCGCGCCAGCCCCAACTCCAACTCCCGCACCCGCGCCCAAACCTGCGCCTACGACTGCACCGGCGCCAGCAACTACACCCAAACCTCCGGCACCTGCACCTCCGGCCACACCAAAACCCACTCCACCGCCAGCCCCGGCACCGGTAAGCGCAGCAGAGTTTTACCGGAATAATCCTGCAACTATTTATGTTGGCTATGGGGCTGGTGGTGGGGCCGACTATGCTACCCGCACGTTCGCTTCTTTCTGGAAAGAGGTCACCGGCGGTACCATGGTGGCCAAGAATATGGAAGGTGCATCTGGGATGGCATTGGCCAATTGGATGTACAAAACGGCCAAACCGGATGGTCTTACCATAGGGCTACTATATAGCGGCGCCTCTTTGACAGGCCCGGTGCTTTTCGCAAAGTCCGGTGTCGAGTTCGACCTGCAGAAATTCATATATATCGGCTCGTTTTATCAGGATATGCCCGGGCTTGCCATCAGCACTAAGCTGCCATATACCTCCCTGGATGAGTTGCGGAAAGTTAAAGGTCTGAAAATCGGGACTGTGGCGTTAAGAGACATAAACGCGCTGGCGGCAGCCCTGGCCATTGAGTTTCTTGGTCTGCAGGATGCCAGGATTGTTGCCGGCTACTCCGGTACGCCGGAGATGTTTCTGGCTGTGGGCAGGGGTGAGATAGATGCCGTTTCATATACCGCCGCTACAATTCTGCGTGAGCGTGGAGCCGGGACGGGATATTTTAAGCCAATATGGGTCGTGATGGCTGAGCAAAGGTCTCCGGCTTTCCCCGATGCACCAACGCTTGGCGAGTTAGTAAAGATCTCCCCATCGGACGCACCATTGTTAGAACTCCTGTCAGCTATGGCATCGTATCCGGTAATCTTTGCCCCGCCAGGGGTACCCCAGGACCGGGTTGAATTTCTACGCGCTACTTTTGACAAAATGTTTTCCAATGAAACCTTTGTGCAACAGATGAAGAAGAATTTTCCGGTGTGGACTAAGCCTGTTAGCGGGGTAAACGAGACTAAAAACATTGAGCGTGTACTAAAGGTATCCAAGGTTGACATAGACAGAGGAAACGCTTTGATAGACAAATACTCACGCTGACAACTAAGGCGTCTACTCCCGGCCGAAAGCATATCTTCTGAGTAAGGGGATGCCCTCGGTAAGATTGTCCAGGGCATCCCCTGGAGCAGGGTGAGGTAAGAGCGGATGGCAGTAGAGGCTTTTCTTCAAGCCTTACAAAATTTCAGGGATTTAGACCTCCTTCTTTTCATGTTCGTCGGGTCAATTATCGGAATCGTATTTGGCCTTATTCCGGCTATTGGCAGTCTGACGGCGATGGCTCTCATTATACCCTTCACCTTCATGATGCCGCCGATGAATGCCATCCCCCTTTTGCTTGCGTTAACCAGCGGCGCCATTACTGCCGGCTCAATAACCTCTATTTTGCTCAATATCCCCGGAACGGGTGTCAATGTGGCAACTCTTATCGATGGTTTTCCGATGAACCAGAAAGGTCAAGCTGGACGTGCCTTAGGAGCAGCTCTGGTGAGTTCTGGAATGGGCGGGGTTTTTTCCGTATTTCTGGCCTTTGCCATAATACCGCTCGTATTGCCTATGGTGATGGCGCTCCGTTCAGCAGATATGGTCTTCGTGATACTCTTGGGAATAACCTTTATCGGTGTTCTTGGGACAGGCTCCACACTCAAAGGTCTAATCAGCGGAGGAATCGGGCTGCTAATTTCTTTCATTGGATATCAAGCGTCAACAGGAGCGTCACGCTTCACCTTCGGAGCTAACTATCTGTATGATGGTATCCCCTTGCTCCCTGTGATTTTAGGCATATTCGGCTTGCCGGAAATGATTACTCTGGCAGCAAAAGGTGGCGCCATCGCTAAAGCAGGAGCCAACGTTAAAGGAGTGCGAGATATATTTGAAGGAGGGAAGGACGTATTTCGCCACTTTTTCTTGTGGATGCGTAGCACTATTTTAGGTTACATTATCGGCATCGTTCCGGGTGTGGGAGCGTCGGTAGCCCAGTTCGTAGCTTATGGGCAAGCACGGCAGACTTCAAGACATCCTCAGAAGTTCGGTACTGGCACTGTCGAAGGTGTTATTGCTCCGGAAAGCGCCAATAATGCGGTTCAGGGCGGGGCATTATTAACCATGCTGGCATTGGGTATACCGGGAAGCCCTGATACGGCGATTCTATTGGGCGCGTTACTATTGATGAATGTTATACCCGGTCCACAAATGATGACCGCTCAGCTTGACCTATCGCTTACGCTTTTGTTAATCGTTATCGGCGCTAACATTATAGCTGCGAGCGTTTGTCTGATACTGGCACCAAATCTGGCTAAAGTAGCGTATATTCCTGGTCGTATTCTCGTTCCTTTGGTGATAGCAATAATATTCATCGGGGCTTATGTTCATCGGGAGTCACTTAATGATGTGGTTGTAACCATCGCTTTCGGCATAGTTGGATTAGCGATGAGGAATTTTGGTTTTAGCAGACCCTCACTGTTATTGGGCCTTATCCTGGGAACTCTGTTCGAGCACTATCTTTTCCTTGCGCTTGCAGCATCTGGCCCGCTATTCTTCGTGAGACCTATCAGCCTGGTTCTAATTGTTATTAGTATAGCTGCTATTTTCCAGGGACAAATAAGAGGCCTGTTCGGAAATCGATTTAGAAGGCAAGCTAAGACGTATGAAACTAAAGGGTAGCTCATATTGCTATATCGGGGTTATGGGCATTGCTGCGGCAGTCATAATTCTGGCGTTGCCTATGGAATCCTTGAAGCCCAAATTGCTTCCTTTAATTTTAGGAGGCATCGTTTTTGTTCTATCGGCAGCAGGTCTCTGGCGGGACCTTTTTGTGCAAAACAATAAACCCGATGGTGAGACAAAAAAGGATGTCGATTCGGAAGTCGCCGATGCAAGATTGGGCGGCTATTTAGCCATCGGAGTATGGATAGCGGGCTTTTTCCTGGCCATTTATTTGGTCGGTTTTACCATAGCTACTCTATTGTTCGTCCTGGCCTATATTAAAGCGCACGGCGCGAAATGGCTAACCGCTATTATCTTTACCATTATTACTTTAGCTGTTGTATATGGTGTATTCGAGGTAGTTTTGAAAATGAGCTTATATAAAGGACTATTTTTTGCTTTTTAGTTATGGTACTGGATGAGTCTGCTGAAAACCTTGAGCTTCGGGTAAAAACATAAATTTATTGTAATAAGGAGAACAAACGATGGCATACTACAGGGACTTGAGAGAATACCTTAAAGTCCTGGAATCCAAAGGAAAGCTTGTCAGGATAAACCGGGAGATAAACAAGGATACCGAGCTTATGCCATTGGTCAGATGGCAATTTCGTGGGCTTCCAGAGGAGCAAAGGAAAGCCTTCATCTTCGATAATGTGAAAGATGCAAAGGGGAAAAAGTACGATATGCCGGTAGTGGTGGCCGCTCATGCTCCATCCAGAGAGGTCTACGCACTGGCCATGATGTGCGCGCCTGACAAGATTATTGAGCGCTGGACGGAGGGCCAGCTTCATCCCATAGAACCTGTAGTGATAGAGAGCGGGCCAGTCCATGAGAATATTCATCAGGGTGACGAGCTTATTACATGGGGTGGTCTGGGACACCTCCCGGTACCCATTTCAACGCCAGGATTCGATAACGCTCCTTATTTGACTTGCTCCAACTGGGTAAGCAAAGACCCGGACACTGGCATAAGGAACATGGGCATTTACCGGGGTATGTTGAAAAGCGCTACCAGGCTGGGGATACAGTGCGACCAGGGTAAGCATCTGCGCATACACTGGGAAAAGTGCCGGAACAAAGGGATTCCATTGCAGGTTGCGGTAGTTGTCGGGGCGAGCCCTAACCTGGGATTTGTTGGAGCGGCACATATACCGTACGGTGTGGATGAATTCGCAATCGCCGGTGGCCTCAGCGGAGAACCGATTAAGCTGGTAAAGTGCAAGACGGTGAACATCGAGGTCCCCGCTACGGCAGAGATAGTCATAGAGGGTGAAATGCCTACGGATTCTATGGAGAAAGAGGGACCCTTCGGAGAGTTCACCGGCTATATGGGAGCCGAGGGGGTCTACCCCTATTTCAACGTCAAGTGCATTACGCATCGTAACGATGCAATTTACACGGCCTTTATCAGCCAATTTGCACCGAGCGAGAGCAGCAAGCTGAGGCAAATTTCCCAGGAAGGTGTCTGGTATAAGCTCCTGAAGCATGACTTGAATAATCCGGGCGTACTGAGATGTGCCTTTCACGAGAACGCCAGCGGGAGTTCCGCTGCCCTCCTTGTGATACAGCTCAAGAAAGCGCATCCCTTCGATGCATGGCATGCCCTGGACGGGGCGGCTGCCTTCACCCAGAGCTGGCCCAGGATAATAATAGCGGTTGACGAAGACATCGACCCGGAGGATGCTGATTCGGTGAACTGGGCGCTCAGCTTCAGGATGGAACCACATAGAGATTTGCGCGTGGTTCAGGGGAAAGCCTATAACCTGGACCAGGCGAGCAATCCGCCATGGACACCCCAGGCAGAAAGGTTTTACCCATCGCCGAACGGAAGCTCGGTCTTGTTGATAGATGCCACCAGAAAGTGGCCGTACCGGCCGGTTTCACTGCCCGCCAGGAAATTCATGGAAAGGGCAAAGCAAATCTGGGAAGAAGAAAAGCTTCCCAGGCTAATCCCACGGTCTCCCTGGTTTGGCTACTCACTGGGACAGTGGACTGATGAGAACAAGGAAGAGGCCGAGCTGGCCCTTAATGAAGAACACTACCAGACAGGCGAAAAGATAGCCAGGCAAAGGACTCAGCTTGGCAACTCTGAATAACCAATAACCTGGACCCGACATTGTAATCCTTAAAATTGATGTAGGCAAAGCAAGGTAGAAAATAATAGTATTAGTCTTACATCAACTTACGCCGATGTCTGGTAGATAACGATAGTCAAAGAGATTAGTTTTAAGGTACTAAGCATTATGGACATATCTCATTCGGATATAACCTGGAGAATATGAGACCCAGGTGCAGACACAGAAAGGAGAAATCGTATGAAAAATGGAATAAAGACAATCTTCATCGTGTGTTTAGGTTTAATCACCACAGTAGCACTTCTTGCTGGATGTGCCGCACCAGCAACCACCCCTGCTCCCGCGCCTAAACCAGCACCTGCTCCGGCAACAACGGCTGCTCCAGCGCCGAAGCCTTCGCCCAGTCCGGCTCCCGGGCCAGCAACAGTTTGGACGTTTGCCATCCATAGAGGCACTAATTCTATGGAGCTGGCTTATACGCCAAATCCACGCTTCCAGGACATGATAGCAAAAGCAACCGGTGGCCGGCTGAAACTCGATACCAAAGTGGAAATATTTCCGCCCAATGAGGTCATAAACGCGGTAATTGATGGGCGAATAGACATGGGATTGCAGAGACTGGATTATGTCTCCGGGACCTTCCCTCTTTGGGGTTTTGGCTCTCTTCCATTCTTCTTTTCAAACTATCATTACGAATATGAAGCAGCACTAAACGACCCCCGCATGATTCAACTACTGCAGAAAAGCTATGGAGAATCCGGCCTGTTTTATCTATTTGACACTTCTGGCACCGGAATCGAATCCATTTGGTCCAAAAAGCCTATCGCTACGCTCGACGATCTCAAGGGCGTTAAAGTAAGGGCCTCCGGCTTGCTTACCACAAGGGCGTTACAGCTTCTGGGTGCGGCACCCTTAACCACAGCCCCGGGAGAAATAGTCGATGCAATGCAAAAGGGACTGGTTGATGCTGTAGCTTCGGGCATGGGATTCGGTCTCTTCCTGGGGCTGGCCGATGTTTCCAAGTATGTTAATTCCTGGCCGATAACCGAAGTGTTTCCGGGTTCTGTGGTAGTCAACATGAAAAAATGGAATGCCTTACCCGATGACCTGAAGCAGATAGTAATCAATGTGGCGAAAGAGGTACAGGGGCAGGTAGTTCTTGCTGTTGATGTTGAATGGAGGAAGACCCTCGCTAGCCTTCAGGCTGCGAAAATGCAGGTCATAATACCTGACAAAGCCCACATACAAAAAGCGAGAGAGCTTACTAAACCTGCAATTGATGAGTGGGTTAAGTTGGCTGGTCCTTACGCCCCAGAGCTCCTAAGCATTGCTTCGCAATATGCCAGTGGGGCGAAAAAATAGTGAAAAAGGAAACACATCAGGCCGCATCTCGATACCTTGTAAAAAGCAACTTTTCAGGGTGGTTGGTGCGGCCTGATGTCCATCTTTCCAAGTTGTCCGGGATAAGTCAAATTAAGCAGGGCAAATACTGAGAGAGCGGCAGAATTCAATTATGTTTGCTCTCGGCGTTTCTTACCGCTTACCCGCTTCTTCCAAAGGTGTTTAGCTAGAAAAGCTCTCCGGATTGATAGCTGTTGGGAGAAATGAGGTTTGAAAAAGAGAAATTCTGGACACGTCCCTGGATTGTTCCCCGTAGAAATCTCCATACTTAAAAGCAAGGGATAACTATGAAAAGGATGATGCACCGGCACACGAGGGAGGTACAGTGGCATATATAATAGGAATTGATACCGGAGGGACTTTCACGGATATAGTGGTCTTGAGTGAAGATGATGGAAAAGTCACAACTGACAAAGCTCCATCAACACCAAGGGATTTTTCTATCGGGGTGATAGATGCGGTCGAAAACGCAGCCCGGCAGCTCGGTATGTCCGGATTCCAACTTCTGAATAATACGGCTATCTTTGCTATTGGCACGACAGTAGCAACTAATATGTTGTTGACACACACGGGTACAAAAACCGGTCACATCACCACTAAAGGGTTTGAAGATACATTACTCATCGGCAGGGTAAATCAGAAGATAGCCGGGCTGAGTGGTATCGATGTCCTGGACCTGGCCCGTTTAGACAAAGCAAGGCCTGTTATTCCCAGAAATCTGATTAAAGGGGTGACCGAACGAATTGATTATAAGGGGGAGGTTATTGTCCCGCTGGTTTACCAGGAGACTGCACAGGTTGTCAGGGACCTGGTCGAAAAAGAACATGTGGAGGCGATTGCCGTTGTTCTCCTGTGGTCATTTATGAATCCAGAGCACGAGCAGGAAATCAAAAAGATTATCAATCAAATGTACCCGCAAATCTATGTCACCATATCAAGCGAACTGGTGCCCAAAATAAAGGAATATGAAAGAGCCGCTACAACGTCAATCAATGCTTACGTAGGGAAAGGCACATCAAGGTATATCTCATCATTGGGAACGAGACTAAAGGAGAATGGCCTCAAGTTGCCTCCTATGATAATGCAGAATATGGGCGGCTTTACAACCGCTGACGAAGCATGCAGGAAACCCGTTCTTACCTGCAATTCAGGACCAGCAGGTGGCGTGGTCGGCGCTCAGGCTCTGGCAAATCTCTTGGGCTATAAAAACATCATAACTACCGATATGGGTGGTACCAGTTTTGACGTAGGACTGGTGGTTAACGGAGTTTCCCAGTTTGCCAGTCAATTAATACTTGATAAATACGTCACTTTAAATCCAACCATCGATGTAACCTCCATTGGTGCTGGCTCGGGAAGTATTGCCTGGATAGAGCCGGATACCGGCCTGTTAAAAGTCGGTCCGCAAAGCGCCGCAGCTGACCCGGGCCCTGTTTGTTATGAAAAAGGGGGGACAGAACCAACGGTAACAGACGCCAATATTGTGTTAGGCAGGTATCCCGGCCACCTCCTTGGGGGAAAAATCAAACTTAATAAAGAGAAATCATTCTCAGCTATTAAAACAAAGATTGCCGACCCATTAAAAATGGACGTTGCAACGGCGGCCATCAGCATCATCGATATAGTGGACTCGCACATGGCGGACTTGATAAGAAAGGTCACTGTAGCGAAAGGCTATGACCCTGGCGATTTTGTCATTTTTTCCTTTGGAGGAGCTGGAGCCGCCCATGTTGGCTCATATGGGTATGTGGGTTCGAAGACAGCAATCATACCTAACTTCGCGTCAGAATTCTCCGCATTTGGGATATGTTCATCTGATGTTATTCACATTAATGAGCTATCGGAGCCTATGCGATACCCGTTCGGCACGGAACGAATTACTGCAATTTATCAAGACCTGGAGAACAAGGCGCTTAAAGACTTTCAAGCAGAAGGGTTTAGCCGAGAGAACATACTTTTGACTCGTTTGGTTGATTTAAGGTACATCGGCCAAATACAAGAGATGGCAACACGTGTTCCCGCCGGCGATTTGAATCATCAAGACATGGAAAGGGTCATCGATGAATTTGAAGCAGCATATGAACTGAAATACGGGAAAGGCTCGGCCTATAAGATAGCGGGAATCGAGGCGACAACGTACCGAGTCCACGGAGTAGGCAAAATAATCAAGCCATCTCCGAAAAAACGCAGACGAGGTCCCGCTAATTCATCAGCGGCTATAAAAGAGAAACGGGACGTTTATTTCAGAGAATGCGACGGTTTTCGTCTTATCAATGTATATGACCGGGGGAAACTACAACCTGGCAATATTGTGGAAGGGCCTGCCATTATAGAGGCGGTTGATACCACAGTGGTCGTTCATCCCGGGCAGACCGTTAAGTTAGATGGATATTCCAACATGATAATGCAACTGAGTCAGGGGTGAGAAATGCGTACGAAAAACAAAATCGACCCGGTAACCTTCGAGATTCTGAGACATAGGGTTGGCGCCATTAATGATGAGGGTGCTTCCAGCTTAATGTTAGTTTCGGGGTCACCGGTGGCCAGTGAGGTTCTCGACTTTAATACCGCCTTACTTAATGCCAAAGGAGAGGTAATCGTCATCGGCCCGTACATTCTGGAGCACGGTATCTCTCTGGAGCAAATTGTAAAGTACATTATCGCTAATTATCAGGATAACCCGGGAATTAATGAAGGCGACATGTTCTTGTGCAACGACCCGTATGTGGGAGCTCTCCATCAGAATGATGTCGCCCTGGTGGCGCCGATTTACTGGGAGGGGGAGCTAGTAGGTTGGACGGGGGTTGCGGTGCATCAGCAGGATGTTGGAGGGCCTGGCAAAGGACAGGTAAGCATAGGCGCAACTTCTATTTTTGAAGAGGCACCTGTATTCCCACCCATTAAGCTTATAGAGAGAGGAATTATCCGAAAAGACCTTGAAGGAGAGTACTTCAAACGAAGCAGATTACCAGAGCGCCTCGGGCTGGACTTGAGGGCTATGACTGCTTCAAACAACGTTACGAGCAGACGTATTAGAGAACTTATTAAAGACCGAGGAATAGAAACCGTAAAATCGACATTCGATGCCATCATAGATTATGTTGAAGTCAAGTTAAGAAGCAGATTAATGGAACTCCCTGATGGGACCTGGCGCCATACCGCTTACCTGGATTACGGAGACAAGATTTACCCCTGTAAGTTAACCATGACCAAGAAGAAAGACAAGCTAGTTTTTGACTTTACTGGGACAGCCGCCCAGGCGCCCGCCGTTATTAATTGCACTTATCCTGTCTTGCAGGCTATTGTCACGGGAGTTTTTATGATGTACCTGGGATACGGCATATTCCCGCCGAGTTCTGGAGCAGCAGGCAGGTGTCTTGAGGTAGTTTCTGAACCCGGTACGTTTGTCCATGCGATATGGCCAGCAGGTGTGAGTAAGGCGACCACTGGTGCAAGGTATTCCGTAATCGATGCCGGAAGTGTTTGTTTAGCTAAAATGCTGGCTGCCAGTGACAAGTACCGGGACCGCGTAATGGCTCCGTGGAGGAGCTCATCTATAATAGCGGACTTATTTGGTATCGACCAGAGGGGTGCTTACTTTGGGGCCTCAATCCTGGACTTTATGGCGGGTGGCGCCGGTGCAAGGAGCTATAAAGATGGCATCGACACCGGAGGTCAACTGGGTGCTCCGGCAATCGCCATCGCTAACGTAGAAACGCACGAGTTCCGCTACCCGATGCTTTTTTTGTACCGGAAACAAGAAAGGGATACAGGCGGGCCTGGCAAATTCAGGGGAGGAGTGGCACTGGGGTATATGTGGATGCCCCATGACGTAGAGGAAATCTCCAATGCGGTTATTCACGCCATCGGTCTGCAATCGCCCAATGGTGTAGGTATTTATGGAGGTTATCCCAGCAGTACCCATGTAGTCTCCCTCAAAAGAAATACCAATATACTGGATATCTTCAGGGATGGGAAGCTACCGGCAAGCCTGGATGAAATTGACGGCAAATTTGAGATACCTCCTCAACTTGTAGAAACATCTCTTAAGAAGAACGACATAATTGTGGGCCTGGGACAGGGGGGAGGTGGCTATGGAGACCCAATCGAGCGCGATGCCAGGTTAGTTGCCAACGATGTAACGAATGAGTTAGTTTCCAGAGAATGTGCCAGGGATATTTATGGGGTAGTGCTCGACCCTCAAACACTCCAGCCAGACATAAAACAGACTGAGGAACGGAGGCTTGAAATAAAGAGGGAAAGGGCGGGGTGGCAAAAGTAGCTGAATTGTTCAGGAGGCATAAAAATGCAGAGGGTCAATGAATACCTGGAAATTGTTGAAGAAGCTGGGGAAAAAGCCTTCCGCTGCAAATGTGGCTATATACTCGGTCCAGCGACTGATAACTACAAAACGTACGCTCTTAAATGCGAGTCCCCGCTTAAAAAAGCCGGCCCTAATGTGAATCCGTATAAAGTGGGTGGAGAAAAGTTTGTTTTCAGGGAGTTTTGCTGCCCCGGTTGTTATACTTTGCTTGGTACCGATATTGCATTAAGGGGAGAACCTCTTTTGCGGGATGTGGAATTGTAAGTCGTCCCTGACTGAGTGTTTTGGTTTGTTTACCTTGAGGGTTAAGGAGGCGTGTTAATGGTAGATTACGCAATACGCCCTGAAAAGACTGCCTTGATTCTATTTGACATGGTAAACGAGTTTATAAAGCCGGGCGCGCCGCGTGAGAATCCTGAAATCAGGGAAAAATTAGTCCCAAAACTAAGGAAACTGATAACGGTATGCCGTACCAGTGATATTCCGGTCATTTATACTAACCATTGCCACCGCGCGGACGGAAGCGACCTGGGAGTTTTGGAAGACATTTATAAATGGTGGCGGAAAGTAAGGCCCGGGAAAGTGGCGCCGCTCATAGAAGGAACACCGGGAACAGAGGTCTATCATGAAATCGCGCCTCAAAAAGGCGATATCATAGTCAAAAAGCACAGGTTCAGCGCTTTCTGCGGCACAGACCTGGATATGATTTTGAGACATAAGGGCATAGACACAATCATACTTACCGGAGCTACGACCAATATCGGCCCGGAAACCACGGTGCGCGATGCCACCGTGAGAGATTACAAGGTAATTTTTCCCAGCGATGGTAATCTTTCAAGAGACCTGCCTGACATGGGATGGGGGCCGGTGACCAAAGAGGAAATCGATAAAGTGGCATTGAGCACCATGCAGTACTGTTTTGCTCGGGTATTGACAATCGAAGAGTTGATTTCGGAGCTGTCATAGACGTGGGCACGGAATACAGGGACTTGAGGGAATGGCTCTCGAAAGTCGAGGAAATTGGAGAGCTCAGGCGGGGCAAATCCCTTACCGTAGAAGAAGACGCCGGCAGGGTAGCGGAGATATTGCCCGCCCTGGAAAACGGACCGGCGGTTATTCTGGATGAGTTAGTAGGGTACGAGCCCGGTTACCGAATCCTGCTTAATCTCTTCGGCAGCACTCGCAGGATAGCCCTGTCATTTGGATTTCCTATTGACTCGGATAGAAAATCGCTGCTTCAGCACTTTGAAAAGAAACTCGAAAAGATCGAGCTTATAAAACCAGCCTATGTCGAAACAGGCCCCATATTAGAAAACCGGCTGGTAGGGGATGATGTGAATCTTGACCGGTTTCCTGTTCCTCTGTGGCATAAGCACGATGGAGGTCCCTACATTGGAACAGGATGCGCGGTGGTTACGCAAGACCCTGACGACGGTTGGGTTAATTTGGGGACCTACAGAAACCAGCTCTTCGATAAGAAAACGGTGGGATTCTATATCACTTCGGCGGGGCAGGGAAGGGTTCATCGGGAAAAGTACTTCAGTCGCGGAAAACCATGCCCGGTGGCCGTTGTTTTCGGGATGGACCCTTTGCTATTTACCGGGGGTATGACTGACATTCCTCCAGGCATCTGTGAATATGATTGGGTCGGAGGTTGGCAAGGCAGGCCGGTGCAGGTTATCAAGGGACCTGTAACCGGTCTTCCGGTTCCTGCTAATGCTGAAATTGTAATCGAAGGTTTCTCTTATCCGGGAAAAAACCGGCTCGAAGGCCCTTTCGGTGAGTCGAGGGGATATTATGCATCAGGCGCAAGCGAAGCACCTTACATCGAAGCTCAGGCCCTTTACTTCAGGAATGAACCTATTCTTCTGGGAATGCCGTCCCAAAAACCGCCCTACGATGCAGACAAAGCTAGGCAGTATATGAAATCTGCGCTACTGAAACAACAGTTGAAGCAGTTCGGTATCCCGGGAATAACGGATGTATGGTGCTATGGAGAAGGTAGCTGCAGGCTTTTTGTGGTAGTCGCTATAAAGCAGCAGTATCCCGGACATTCCCGACAGGCAGGTCATGCGGTTTATGCCAGCCGCGTAATCACTTACGGGCGCTATGTAATAGTGGTCGATGACGATATCGATGTTGCCGATATCAAAGATGTGCTGTGGGCTATTACAACCCGTTCTAGCCCGGCAACCTCGGTAGACATCATACACAAAGCGAGGTCATTTCAGTTAGACCCGCTAATCTCGCCTGAGGACCGGGCGGCAGGCCGATATTATGATTCTCGCGCCATCATCGATGCCACAAAGCCATTCGAATGGAAAGACCAGTTTCCTTTACCCGTACAGACAGACCAGGAGTACAGGCGGGAAACCAGAAAAAAGTTTGATTATCTTTTTAAATAGAAGAAGGAGGAAACATAGAAAATGGTTAATGTGAAGATATTGGGGATTTCGACCAGTGTCCGGCATGCTAATACCGAGATTGCCGTCAAGTGGGCAATGGAATCGGCGGCTGAATTGCCGGGAGTGGAGACTGAATTCGTATCGTTGGCAGGAAAGACCATATATCCCTGTAACAACTGCTATCGGTGTCTGAATTCCGAGGCGGATAACCCCTGCCCTGCCTATGACGATGATTTTAGGGAAATATGTCTCAAGATGATAGAACCAGATGGGATTATTGTAGGAGCTAATGTTGATTTTCAGACGGCTGGCGTGCTCTTTCACATTTTTAAGTCAAGGCTGATGTCTCTGGAAATGAACAGAAAAGTTGGGCCTGAGGCTCTCCGGAACAAGGTATTTGGCTGTATTGCCGTGGGTGGCTCCCCTTATAACGGTATCAACACCGCACAACAATATATGATAATGTGGGCAATACAGAATGATATGCACGTGGTTGGCTGCGGCCCTGATAAAGGCATTACCTGTGGAGGCTTCCTTGGAGCGGGTGGGGCAACTTTCCTCGTTAAAGGTTGTGCCAGAATATTCCGGGGGCGCGGGCCGCTCCTGCCCAACACGCCAGCAGAAAAGGAGGCCATAAAAGAGGATGAGGCGTGCTTCCTCCAGTGCCAGGCCCTGGGTAAAAGGGTCGCAGAAACAGCCAAGGTGATAAAGGCAGGCTTTGATACGGTACCGCCAGAGGAGATGCACTGGCAGAAGGGTCCGGTTAAGATTGGAGGATACGACTTCGGGCAGAAACAACGCTAATGGGCAGACTATTAAACCACTAAAAGAGGAGGCCTAGTAAATTGCCTGTATGGGACGATGTCATCACTGAACGAGATAAACTGGTCTACAATGCCGCAGGCTTCGGCCAGAAAAGAATTGGGTTCGGCCAGAAACCTGCGCTCATTATAATCGACGTCACATATGCGTTCGTTGGAGATAAACCGGAGCCTATCATGGAATCAATCAAACGCTTTCCCAACAGTTGTGGAGAAGAAGGTTGGGCAGCGGTCCGCCAGATTGCTTCTCTGCTGCCGGTAGTAAGAGAGAAAAACATACCCGTAATCTATACTGCCTCGGATACCGTGCAAAAGCCCTCGGCTTGGACAAGCTGGAAGAGCTCCCGTATGAAAGAGGAAAACAGGGTTGCGACGAATCAGATTGTGCGGGAGATATCGCCCTCCGCCAATGATATTTTAGTTTACAAATCTCGTGCCAGCATTTTTTATGGCACGCCGTTGCTGAGCATACTCATCTCTCTCCGTGCGGACACATTGCTTGTGTGTGGTTGCACCACCAGTGGCTGCGTCCGGGCCAGTGCTATCGATGCCTGGTCCAGTAACTTTAAGGTAGCAGTCATTGAAGAATGTGTTTTTGACCGGGCACAAACGAGCCACAAGATAAACCTCTTTGACATGAATGCCAAGTACGCTGATGTTGTCTCCGTTTCTGATATAAAGGAATATATCGCCAAGTTGTAACAAATGAGGCTGGCAGTAACCGGTCGGAAGCCCTGAAGGAGAAATGAGAAATGAAATATGATGAATTTCTCGGGCTTTTGAAGTATAGGCGAAGCATAAGAGTATTCAAACCGGAGCCGATTCCCGATGAATATGTCATGAAAATACTGGACGCGGCCCATTATGCGATGTCCGGAGCTAACTCTCAACCCTGGGAGTTTCTGGTGGTCGAAGACCGACGGAACAGAGAAAAGCTCTATCAAGCCTATCTCAAGGACTTCGATATGATTTACCATCTGGAACAGCAGCGCACGCCGAAGTACAAACACCCAGCGTTCAAAATGCGGGTTGACGATAGAGATGAGGCCATAGGGAAGTTTGCGAACTGGAAAGATGCGCCGGTGTATATATGCGTGCTTGAAGACCCGAGAAAAATGTTCGGCTCGGTGCTTGCCGCTCGGTCTGATTTTTGCGCCGCCAGTCATAGCATCCTGGCTACCACTATGGGTCACCTGTCAATGACCATACAACTGGCTGTGGCCTCGCTTGGACTGGGTTCACAGCGCGTTGACGTTTTTGTCCAGGAACCATACAGGCAAATCCTCGGGTATCCCGAGCCCTTGCGTCTGAATATCATAGTCCCGGTTGGTTACAGAACACTTGAGCCGGGGCCTCCGCACCGCCTGCCGTTGGAGGCGCTGGTACATTTTGAAAGATACGATATGAAAAAATATGTGCGCAGCGAGGACTTCCTGAAATATCTCGGTAAGATAAGAAAACGCGGAAAACGGCACGGAAGTCCTCCCGCTTCCAACAAGTAGACAGCTTTAAGAGATGGCTCCTATTCCCTGCGACCAAAGATGCCGATTGCGGAAGTAAATGCCCCCGGCCAGCCGCCGATATTATGGACCAGCCCCACTTTGGCATTTTTAACCTGCCTGGGCCCGGCCTTGCCGCGAAGCTGCTGGCAAATCTCGAAGACCATTCTCAGGCCGCTAGCGCCGATGGGGTGGCCGAAAGATTTGAGTCCGCCATCGGGATTAGCGGGCAGGCCACCACTCAATTCAAAGAAACCGGAGTTTATGTCCTCGATGGCCTTGCCCCTGGCGCTGAATCCCAGGTCTTCATAGGTCAGCAGCTCGTTTATGGTAAAGCAATCGTGCAATTCAGCAACGTCTATCTGCTCGCGCGGAGCGGTTATCCCGGCCTCCGCATATGCCAGTTTAGCAGCGGCCAGGTTCTCTTTCCAATGCGTCCAATTGTAATCAGGGGAAATCTGGGCGTATTCATCGCCGCATGCTACACCCAGTCCTTTAATCAGTATGTAATCGTCGCGGTATTTCTCGGCTATTTCCGGACGTGTAATGACAGCCGCAGCGGCACCATCGCTCACACCACAACAATCGAAAACCCCCAGGGGCTTGGCAATGATTGGAGAATTAAGTACCACCTCCAGAGTGACCTCCTGGCGAATGTGCGCTCTAGAGTTTAGAGTCCCGTTATGATGGTTCTTAACTGCAATTTTTGCCATCGCCCTCTTGCCTTCCATGGGGTCTATTCCGTAGTGATAGAAGTACCTGTTAGCCATTAAGGCAAACTGGGACGGCATCGGCGTAGCCGGCCTCGTGTGGCTCAGTGCCACATCGGGATATGAAGGCGGAGAGACCGGGAGGCCGGAAAAACCGTAGTCCTTCAGCTTCTCAACCCCAACGGCCAGGGCTACATCGTACGCTCCTGAAGCTACCGCGTAGGCGGCATTGCGCAAGGCGTCCGTTCCGGTGGCGCAGGCATTTTCCAGCCGGCTGATTGGAATATCTGGAATATGTAATGGAATCAGTCCTGTCCCCCGATGATAGCCATAGCCTGTCCCAATCCACGCTGCCTGGATTTTATCGGGTGATATCTTCGCATCCTCGAACGCTTCATAACAGGAATCGACCACTAGGTCGTAGAAGCTTTTCTCCCACAGCTCACCAAACCTGGTGCAGCCCGCTCCGATGACGGCAACTTTATCTTTAATACCTTCCATTCTAGCTTACCTCCGAGAACCTGACAGGCATGCATTTCCAGGCGTAATTGTGGATACCTTCAGATGTAAACAGTTTTCTAAAAGTCATCTCTACGGGCATTCCGATTTCCACCTGCTTGTCGCCCCTATCGGTCATATAGGCCCACATCCTTCCGCCGCCTTCGAAGTCAATCACAGCCAGAACCATCGGTGGGTCAGGATTGGGTGTAGCGTAGTCTTCGGTGTAGGTAGTCAAAGTCGCCCTCCTGCCGCCGAAACGGTAAGTCTCGTTCTGGTCTTTGGCGTGGCAATTGTAGCATATCCGTTGGGCCGGGTACTGCACCATGCCGCAGCTTTTGCATCTGCCACCGTGGAGACGGAGAGTCTCTTCTCTCTCTCGCCAGAGGCAGGTAACGGAAGGACTCGGCGTTGGCGGGCGGCGGCGACCGGTCACCATCTCCACCAGCCCTCTCCAGTTGAGATATTTGAGATAGTCTTTTGATACCATTTTCGATGAGACGCAGGCTGAAAATGGCGGGCTGACGTTAACCGCCTTCGCCGACTCGAGAAGGAACACATCGGCTCCATTGCCGTAAGCACCGAGGAGGAGCTTATCCCCGGGTCTGGCTTTTTCAACAGCCGCCGTTAGCATCATCAGACTGGAAGCTGTTCCTGTATCGCCGACTGTGCCAAACATGGGGGCTTGCACCTGCTCGGCAGCGAGTCCTAGCCTCTTCCCCATCTCGCTATGGCGCCTGGCATTGGGCCCATTAAAAACAGACCTGGAGAAATCTTTGACGGACAGTCCATTGCGCTCCGCCAGGCGCGAGATAGCCCTGGGCAGCACCCTGAAATAGCCTTCGTCAAGGTTAAATCTCTCCTCCCACGAGCGTATGTATTTATCCTCGTCGCTCCGCCAGATATCATGTATTTCGTCCGCAAGGGAGAAGCTATCCCTGATTGCCACGCTAATATCCGTAGAACTGACCAGGAGAGCGGCAGCGCCATCGCCAAACTCCCTTTCGAAGTCAGAACCAGGCATGGGCAGACGCATATCGGAGGCAACTACCAGTACCTGTTTTGCCGCCCCAGCCTTAACGGCGTTCGCCGCCGCGGTCAGAGCCGTTGTACCAGCCCTCAAAGAAGTGGAAAAATCGGCGGTTAGAATATCGTCGCGAAGGTCGAGCGCGGTGGCGGCCGTCACCGATACCTGTTTCTCGCGGTAGGGGAAGGTAGTGGAGGCAAAGAAGAGTCCGTCCACCGTGTTGCGGTCTATGCCTCTCAGGCAATTCGTACCGGCAGCCACGCCCATGGTCAGGCTGTCTTCGTCGAAGTTGGCGATTGCCTTCTCACCACGCAGGCCGGCCTTGATACTACCCAGGTCGAGTCGCCATTGTGGTACATAGACACCGCAGGCCCTGATGCCCACCATCTATATAGTTACCTCCTTTTTATAGTCGATGTAGTTTATCCCCTTCGGGCTACAGGAGTTTCGTGACTTGTGGTATAAATCAAGCAGCATTGTACTTCGTTATGCATGGTATCAGTTGGATGTCCCGTTGTCAATAATTAGAATCAGTCATAATAGGCTTTTTCATGACCTTGACATGTATGTTATAATCATGTATGTTATAAGTAACTTATCGGATACGATGATGTGTGTCCTCATGCGAGCAGAGAAGAGGGGTGGGGTACGTCAGAACGGTCTTCAGTAGTTGAGTACCCTAAAACAGTTTCCCTTGTAGAAAGCAGAACAGGAGTGCGTGGTGGTATCAGAAACTTTGACGAGATGCATGCTACCTATGAATGGCATTCTAAATCCTCACGTCTGCCTGTTTTACCGGGCTCGACAGCAAGCGGATGACTTCTTATTGCCTTTCCTGGAAGAGGGACTGGAGAATAACGAAGTCTGCCTTTGGGTGAGCGATAGATGTCAGGAAGCCGAAGAAGCAGCGAGAAAGCGTATCCGCAATTTTGATATTCAACTGTCTCAAGGCCGGATAGATATTATCCCGCACACGTTGTTCTGCCTTGAGAATGAAGGCTTCAACCCGCGTATAGCACTTGCATGGTGGGTTGATAGAGTTAACCAATTATCGGATGAAGGATGCGGAAGCATCCGGATTATTTGCGATGCGGGCAGTATCAATAAGAGACTTTGCTACATGCTGAGTGACCTTCAGGATACAATGAACCGCGATAGACAAATAAGTTCAATAGCCATTCTTTGTGTTCATTCTCTACACAACTGCACCACATCTCAATCGATGGAAATCGCAATGAGGCATGACCTGGCACTGGTTAAACGTGGACCTAAATGGAGCTTTATCAAGAGACGCCAGAGCAAACGTGTAGATGAAGTGGTCCAGCTCCAAAGTGAGATATTATCGAAAGCTCCTGCTGGAGCACTTATTGTGCAGAGGAGCGATAATACCATAATCTACTGTAATGCGGAACTTGAGAAAATGTTTGGCTATGAACGAGGTGAATTGCTCGGTAAGAATGTAGCCATACTAAATGCGCCGTCTGGTGGAAAATCAGCCGAAGCTATTAGGGACGAAATTGTCGATGCGCTGGAAAAATGTGGTGATTGGAGCGGGGAGCTCAAGAACATAAAGAAGGATGGCACAATCTTTTACTGTCGCTCACGGGTCTCGACATCGCAGTCGTCGCGCTATGGAAAGGTTTCCATTGCATTCCACGCAGATATTACTGAGCGTAAGCGAGTAGCCGAGGAATTACAAAGGTCGCGTGATGAACTGCGCAATCTTTCCTTGCATTTGCAGTGCGTGAGGGAGGAAGAGAGGAAACTTGTGGCGCGTCGCATTCATGACGACCTGGGGCAGTCGCTGGCGGCTCTGCGAATGGAGCTGGCAGGGATAAGAGGAAGGCTACCGCCGGGTATCGATTCACTACACGAAAGGCTGGAAGAGGCCATAAGAGGTGTCGATGGTACTATCCAACAGGCAAGAGAAATTTCGACACAGTTGAGGCCGGGGATACTGGATGATTTTGGCCTTCTGGCTGCGATGGAATGGGAGGCAAGCGAGTTCCAGAGGCGCACCGGGACTCAGTGCGCAGTCAAGGGCAATCCCGGCATTGCCATCGGAAAGAACTGCGCTGCATCTATTTTTGAGATATTTCGTGAAGCTCTGACTAATATTGCTCAGCACGCCAACGCTACCAGGGTTACAACCTGTATCAAAGTTGAGGAGGGCAAATTGGTTCTTCAGGTCAGGGACAACGGAAGAGGAATTACAGCCGAGCAGGTATCTTCTCCAAAATCGTTTGGCCTGCTGGGAGTGAAGGAGCGCGTACGTTTCTGGGGAGGAGAGACAAAGATAAAAGGTATCACAGGTAAAGGTACTAACTTGAAGGTAATAATCCCGGTAGGGAGCATTCAGGAGGACCACCATGATAAAGATGCTTGTTGCCGATGACCATGCGGTTGTCCGGAAGGGGCTGAAGGAGATAGTGGGAAATATCCCCCAATTAGTCGTAGCTGACGAAGCGTGCAACGGCGACGAGGTTATGCGAAAGGTGTGGCAAAACGATTATGACCTCCTCTTGCTGGATATTACCATGCCTGGTAGAAGTGGGCTTGAAGTACTGAAGGAAGTCAAGAACTTGAAACCGCAACTACCCATTCTGATACTCAGTATTCATCCTGAAGAGCATTATGCCGTGCGCGTCCTGAGAGCGGGAGCAAGCGGATATTTAAACAAGGAAAGCGCTCCGGACGAGTTGCGCTCTGCTATTGAGAAAGTAGCGGCTGGCGGGAAATATGTCAGCCCGATTGTGGCGGAAATTCTTGCCTCCGAACTGGTAGACAGCGAAAAAGCAGCTCATGAATCTTTATCCGACCGTGAATATGAAATTATGTGCATGGTAGCTACGGGCAAAACGGTAAAGCAGGCTGCGACAGAGCTCAAATTAAGTCCTAAGACTGTGAGCAGTTATATTCACCGTATTCTGGTCAAGATGAGAATGCGAAACAAGAGCCAGCTTACAAGATATGCTATCGAACATCTTCTAATATAAAATTACCAATCGATGCCCTTATTAGTTTGATTAACCAACCTTCTTATCAGTGCGTCGCAGTTCACCGTGTTTCTCTGCTATTTCTGTTTGCAAGCATGCCCGTATCTTTCCAGAAATGGCCGAAATACCAACCTCGCTTTTTGGTCTTGGGTTCTTGCATCGTGACACACTCTCTCTACCTGTGTAGGACAAGGGCTACATCTGGATATGGCAAACGTCCTACGGAATCAAGGGGTCACATCTTACAGACTTGCCGCAACACTAATTGATAGTATCAAAGGCAGATTCCCAAACATTTTCCTCAGCGAGTAGAGCATGCCCGAAATACCAATTGCTAATGTAAGTGGCAGAGAGGGCGGATAAACCGAAATTTAAGTATGGTTGTAACAAAATTAATTAACCTGGAGGGTAGGCAAGTATGGTGAAGGTCAAGCTGCTGGGTGTTGCTACCAGTGCACGGCATGGTAATACGGAGATAGCAGTAAACTGGGCGCTTGAATCGGCACGCGAACTACCGGGAGTGGAAACAGAGTTCGTCTCACTCTCAGGGAAAGTGATTCGTTCTTGCCTCGATTGCACCGGGCGAGGAGGTCATCTGTGCACTGGTGCTCCCAAGGATAATCCCTGTCCAAGGATACCGGATGACGACTTCAGAGAGATATGCCTCAAGATGGTGCAGCCTGACATAGATGGGTATATCATGGGTGCCACGGTTGATTTTCAGCAGGCAGGGGCAGCCTGGCATTGTCTTAAATCCCGTCTTGTATGTCTGGAGCACAATCAGTGGGGACCCGAGGCGTTAAGATGCAGGGTTTTTGGTGCAATTGCCATAGGAGCGGTACCCTACGGCGGCCAGAGCACTGCGTTAGAGCAGATGGTAATCTGGGCACACCAGACCGATATGTACGTGGTAGGTTGTGGCCCGGAGCCCGGTGCGGCCTGTGGTGGTTACATCGGGGCCAGTGGAGCAACATGCCGGAGCGCTGCAACCGGTCGGATTTTCCGTAACCGCGAGCCGCTAAAGCTCGGTAGCAGGGAGGAGAAGCAAGCCATTCTGGA
The DNA here is from genome assembly GCA_016190925.1 of Chloroflexota bacterium. GTDB lineage: Bacteria > Chloroflexota > Dehalococcoidia > Dehalococcoidales > JACPPQ01 > JACPPQ01. The sequence goes on from JACPPQ010000109.1 coordinate 32,370, forward strand.
AGATAAGGCATGCCTGAAGCAATGCCAGAACCTGGGCAAGAGGGTTGCTGAAACTGCCAAGGTCATAAAGAATGGCTATAGTACGCTATCGCCGGAAGAGCTGCGCTGGCCCAAGGGTCCCATCCCAACCGGCGGATATGAGTTTGCCCATGAGTAACCGTCAAAATAAAGAAAGGAGAGAAATGAGCGGAACGCAAGAAGGAAAGGTTGACCTGGTAATCAAAGGTGGTAAGGTTGTCACTGATAGAGGTACGAGGGCGCAGTGGATTGCGGTAAATGCCGGCAAAATCGTCGGCCTGGGTTCTGGCGAAGAATGCGCGCCACCTGCTGCAAAAAAGACGCTTGATGTTACCGGCAAACATGTTTTGCCCGGAGTCATCGACCCTGAACATCACCTGGTTCCTCCTATTACGGAGAGCTTCCTCACCGAGACAAGGGCGGCCATAGCTACCGGAGTAACTACTCAGGGCATGATAACTACTGCAAGCTGGATGAAGCCTTTGCCTAAAGAGATGAAAGATAGCTGGGAGATGAGGGTCAAAGAAAAGACCTCGCTCAATGCGGAGGCTCTCCCCTTTTTCAAAGAAGTGGGTGATGAGAATTCCATGGTCGACTGGTTCTACACTCCCTGGATTGTGACAGCCCCGCAGTGCCACGAAGTTGAAGAACTGAGCTCCAAATGGGGAGTCACTTCCTATAAACTCACACTGCATACCATGAACGGTGAGGATGCCTATAACATGTGGCCGCACCTGATGCGCGTCGGTGCTTCGCGGTATGACGATGGTGATATCTATTCTCTAATGAGAGACATTGTCAAACTGGGGCCGCCCGGAATTTTGGTCATACATCCCGAAAACTGGGAAATCTCTCGAATCCTCAAGGAGGACTTGATAAAAGAGGGACGGGACAGGATGGACCCTGGATTATGGTGCGAGAAATCACCGGACTGGGTGGAGGCCGGACATGTCCATGACTATTCATTCTATGCCAAAGTCACAGGTTGTCCCCTCTATGTTATCCATGCTACCACCCCGCTGACCTTCGAAGAGATACGTAAAGCCCGGGCCGAGGGGGTGAAACTCTGGGCCCAGTGTGCTGTGCATTATTTAACTCTGGACAAATGTCAGTGGCCAATAAACATCCCGCTCAGGGGTAAGGAAGACCGGGAAGCCTGCTGGAAGGCCATACAGGACAGGACAATCAATTGCATCGGTAGTGACCATGTGGGTTGGGGCAGGACTGCCAAGCAGATAGAAGAGAGAGGGACCGGACTTGAGTACAAGGCCGATGTTTGGGCTGTCTGGGAAGGATTTGCCTCAAGAGTAGAAGCCCTGTTGCCCATGCTGTTGAGTGAGGGAGTAAACAAGGGAAGAATCACTATAGAGCGAGTAGCTGAGATATCCTCCACGAACGTCGCTAAGGCATTCGGTTTGTATCCCAAGAAAGGCGTAATTGCAGTCGGCGCCGACGCCGATTTTGCCATTGTCGACCTCGAAAGAGAGAAGACCATAACACGGGACATGATATTCAGTCGCCAGGGCTGGTCTCTGTGGGAAGGCTGGGATGTCAAGGGATGGCCGGTCATGACCATCCTGAGAGGGAACGTAATGATGGAATGGCCGGAAGGAGAGCCTCGAGCCAGGATTGTCGGCAAGCCGGATGGCAAGTATCTCCCGCGTTATCCCGGGCACGAGCTTTATCCTATTGAGTAGCTTAAGATAGACTCGCGGTAGGGCACGTTCGCGGTTGCGCAGGCAAGGCTACTTCCAGGAATGTGTCCTATCTTTGCCTTTCAATCAAGAATTAGAAATCGAGGAGGCAGGATCCAATCCATCTCAGATTGAAATTATGCGGATTGTCTCAATCCGCTCGACCGATTCCGCAATGACGGATTATGTGATGGTCTTGCAACTCGGAACATTACTCGAGGAAGTGGGTGGCTAAGGGTTCACCCTGCGTGCCCCCGGCTTCTTAAGTCCCTTGAGATTGCACCGGTTCTATTGAAATGAGCGTGCCAGACTAGGAGGTGATTTAAGGGCTGAAATGCGCTGACAAATTCGTTCTATATCTCTATATGCAGGCCTTTGCCTATCTTCATGCAAACGAAAGCTTCGGTATCTCTCAATCCCTTGATTTTCACTGTCTCTCTATGCAAAAAGTCAGCAAGTTCATCAGCTGAACGAAATGCAGCAAATACCATGATATCAAAGCGTCCTGTGGTGCTTGAAATCCAGGCTACCTGCTGGTAGCTGGCCAGTTGTCTGACTGCTGCTTCAACCTTGTCCTGTTCTACGTCAAAAGCCAGCATAGTCAGAAAAGGAAATCCCGCTTTATAAGGGTCGACCAGGGCGGCTATCCGCAGTATTTGGCTTTCGGTTAATCTCTTCATCCGGCGTCTGACTGTAGACGGACTAATGCTGAGTTGCTTTGCCAGTGTTTCACTTGACTGTTGGGGGTCGGTTCTTAATAGAGAGATAATCTGCCGGTCAACGGAATCCAACGGCTCTTCGTCGTTTCTCTTTCTCATGTTCCATTACCTTTCGCACTTTTACGTTAAGTAAACGCCCTGCGCCAAGAGCGCAGGGTAAAAAATATACAGGGTTTCCAAAGGGACGTCCGCCTCAGGCGGATGGCCGCACGCAGAGCTTGCCCCGTTCACAGCCTGCCCCGTACCTGATACGGGGGTCAATGCCCTGCCCGCCTCTGGCGGGCGGAATTGCTTTACAACAGTTGTTGGTTAGAACTATTCACTTATAGTCAACAACAGGGGATTTCTCCCCGTCAGGTATCAAACGTTCTAAAAATAGCATACCTGGATAAGAAATATCAAATTTTACTGTTATTGCAGTTTCAATTGCTCCAAATCGAAATCATGGTCGAAGTAGTTAAGAAAATGGTGATACTATATAGCATTTCCTTCTTTTACACGATAGAACTATAAGAGGACTTAATCGTTTAAGAATCATCGAGGTGAGATTTATTCAAAAATTTAACAATAAATGCTCGTAATTGGTCAATAATACTACAAAAAATGTGAAAAACAATCATATTTTATATTGACATGCCTTAAAACGCCATGCTATAATGAGCTACCTCTAAATGAATTGAGCTTGTGAATGGAAAAAATATTTCAGACTGACTCAGCAATAGAGGTGAAACCTCTCTATACTCCCGAAGACATGGTAGAAGCGGGCTTTGACCATAGTCGCGACCTGGGCTCTCCGGGGAGATATCCTTTCACTCGTGGGAAGGATTCTACCGGTTACAGGAAGAATCCCTGGATAATGTACCAGTATGCTGGATTTGGCAGTGCCGAAGAAACTAACAAGCGCTATCACTTTCTCCTCGACCACGGCGAGACAGGTCTCTCTGTAGCCATTGACCTCCCCACACAGATTGGGTATGACTCGGACAATCCCCTGGCATCGGGTGAAGTCGGGAAAGTCGGTGTTCCCATAAGCTCATTGCAGGATGCTGAAGTCCTTTTCAAAGGTATTCCGCTCGATAGACCGCGCCAGATAAGTGCTACTTTCAACTCCAATGCGCCCATCTGGCTGGCAATGATGATTGTGCTTGCTGAAAAGCAGGGGATATCTCCTCAAAAGATAGGGGTCCGGATTCAGAACGACATTCTGAAAGAATACATCGCCAGGGGCACTTACATTTTCCCTTCAGCCCCTTCTGTCAGTATGGCTACGGACGTCATCGCCTACTGCGCGGAACACCATCCCAACTGGTTTCCGTTGACTGCCTGCGGCTATCACATCCGGGAGGCCGGAGCTAACGCAGCGCAGGAGATTGCTTTTACCCTGGCCAACGCTATTGCCTATATCGATGACACTGTCCGCAAGGGGGTTAAACCCGAGAAGTTCATTTCCAAAATTCCCGTTTTCTTCTCCTGTGGAATGGATTTTTTCGAGGAGATAGCCAAATTCAGGACCATGCGCCGATTGTGGTCGCGGACCATGAAAGAACGCTATCATATTGATGACCCCAATTTGCTGAGCCTTAACCTGGTTGTGTTCACTGCCGGAAGCGCCCTCACCGCTCAACAACCGATGAACAACATCGTGCGGGTGGCAGTCCAGACCCTCGCCAGTGCTATCGGCGGATGCCAGAACCTGCATACCTGCTCAATGGATGAGGCCTATTGTACTCCTACCGAAGAAGCGGTCAAGCTGGCGTTGCGCACCCAGCAGATAATCGCCCATGAAACAGGGATAGTCAGGACTATAGACCCCTTGGGCGGCTCATATTTTATAGAATCTCTGAGCAACAAGCTTGAAGAAATTGCGAAAAACTACCTGCGGGAAATTGATGAAACTGGTGGGGCGGTTAAGGCCACTGAAAGCGGCTATTTTCAGCGGCAAATTTCCAAATCAGCATACGAATTAAATCGACAGATTGAAGAGAAGGAACGTATCGTGGTCGGTGTTAATGAGTACGTGGACGATACAGGACTGCCTATCGAGATACTCAAAGTCGACCCTGGTTTGGAAAGAAAGCAGATAGACAGTGTCCGGGCGCTGAAAAAAGAGCGAGATAATGTCAAGGTGAAGCAAGCTCTGAGAGAGCTGAAACGGGTGGCAGAGATTCGGGAGAACATAGTTCCGCCGTGCATTGAAGCTGTCAGAGCCTATGCTACGGTAGGTGAAATCTGCGATGTTCTCAGGGAAGTCTACGGTGAGTATACCGGAGCGAGTCACTTTTAGGTTAAGCATATGGTTACAAAGCCAATCAGGGTCTTGATTGCCAAAGTAGGGCTGGATGGGCACGACCGTGGAGCCAAAATCATAGCCAAGGCATTGGCGGACACAGGTATGGAGGTTATTTACACTGGAATACGCCAGACACCGGAGCAGGTGGTAAGCACGGCGATTCAGGAAGACGTGGACATTATCGGCCTGAGCAGCCTCTCCGGGGGGCATGAGGCCCTTTTCCCCAGAGTGGTCGAGCTCCTGAAGGCAAGGGGGAGCAATATCAGAGTAATCGGTGGCGGCATTATTCCTCCCGAAGACGCTTCGAAGCTGAAAAAACAGGGTATCGCCGAGATTTTCGGGCCGGGCACTCCTACCAAGGAAATTGTGCGCTTTATTAAAGGCGCTTGCCAGGAACCGGTTCGAGACGAGGAGAGTAAAATGCTCAAGCAAATTGACCATATCGGCATAGCCGTTCGTGATTTAGAGAAGTCTCTGGATAAGTATGCGGAGTTGTATGGGGCAAAGGCCACCCACACTGAGGTCATGGAGAGCCTGTCAATCAGTATTGCGTTTATACCGGTTGGTGAGGTACTGCTGGAGCTGCTTCAACCTCTTGCTCCGGGCAAAGGACGCATCGGTGAGTTTCTTGAAAAATACGGCGAGGGATTTCACCACATTGCCTACCGCGTGGATAACCTTGACCGGGTGCTGGCAAAGATGAAAGAAAATGGAATTAAATTGAGAGATGATAAGCCTCGCCCCGGCGCGGATAACACACGGATTGCATTCATAAGCCCTGAAGAGACCGGCAATGTGCTCACTGAACTGGTAGAAAGTAAGAAACTATGAACATACGGCAGCTCATAGAAGATAGAGTAGCTCGCAATCCGGCAAAGGTCTACCTCTATTTTGAAGACCAGCAGGTTACCTATGCCGATTTCAATGCGCAGATTAACAGAGTGGCGAACAGCCTGTGGAACGCGGGCATTCGCAAGGGCGACCGCTTTGCCATCATGTTGCCCAACTGCCCTGAGTTTCTGTATGTCTGGTTCGGACTGAATAAGATTGGCGCTCTTGAAGTACCCATCAATAACAGCCTGAAGGGCGAGGAGGTCAAGTATATCCTGAAACACTCCGAGGCCAAAGGCATCGTAATTCATTCGGATTACCTGGCCCTGCTGGAAGGTATACGAGCGGAACTCCCGCAGTTGAAGCATGTGGTTGTATTTGGAAAAACTGCTGGGCTAGTCGGGGTAGTTCCCTATGAGTCATGGTTGAATTCCTCGTCCTCGGAGCCGCCGGTAGTGGAAATTGCAGAAGACGACCCCGCCGGTATCATCTATACATCAGGGACCACCGGACTGCCAAAGGGTGTGCTTCTCTCTCACCGTGGCTGGGTGATGACGGGGGAATCCTATGCCTTTACAGTCGGTATCAAGGCCGATGACCGGGTTATGACACCCAACCCCCTCTTTCACGCCAATGCGCAATGTTACTCCACTATGGGAAGCCTGGCAGCCGGAGCAAGTCTCATCGTGATTAAGCGCTTCAGCCAGTCGGAGATACTGGAGCAGACCCGTCGGTATGGAGCTACTGTGCTGGTACTGGTGCAAGCGGTAACACCCTGGGTCTGGAGCCGGCCTGTTAAGCCTGATGATAAGGATAATCCGGTGAGGACGGTAGTTGCTGGGAACTGGCCTCCGGACATTTACAAAAAATTCGAGGAACGTTTCGGAGTAAAAAACCAGACTATCTACAGCCAGACCGAAGCCACGATGGCTATCATGGGACCCCGGGAGGGTACTCAACCGCGGAAGGCGGGGGGCATCGGGGTTCCTATGGAGCATCCCGACCCCTCGGTCAAAAACGAAGTGAAGATAGCCGACGAAAAGGGAGAAGAAGTCCCGTCCGGGCAGACAGGGGAGATATTAATCAAAAACCCGGCAGTGATGCTCGAATATTATAAAGACCCTGAAAAAACGGCTGAGACTAAACGGAATGGCTGGATTTACACCGGCGACACCGGTTACCGCGACGAAACGGGCTACATTTTCTTTGTCGGAAGAAAAAAGCAACTCATTCGCCGGAGGGGTGAGCTTATATCTCCGGTGGAAATCGAAGAGGTGATTAATAAACATCCCAAAGTACAGGAATCAGCGGTTATTGGGATTCCTTCCGGGCTGGGAGTAGGAGAGGAAGAGATAAAGGTTTACGTTATGGCAAAGCCGGGCGAAACGGTGACTCCCGAGGAGATTTGCAGTTGGTGCGGCGAAAAGCTGGCCGCGTTTAAGGTGCCCAAATATATTGAGTTTCGCACTGAGTTTCCACGGAGCTCTATCGGCAGGATTCAGAAAGAAGCACTCAAAGCGGAGAAGAAAGACCCACGAGAGGGCTGTTATGAGCGTAAGTAAGACTTTGGCGGAAACGCAAAAACTGGTAATAGAAGCGTACAAGCAAAAGACTGGCAAGTCCAGAGAACTGCACAAACGAGCTTGCGAGAGCCTCCAGGCGGGCGTATCGGCCAGCACCAGGTTTTATCCGCCATATCCCATATACATGACCCACGCAAAAGGCAGCAAGACCTATGACGTCGATGGCAACGAATATATAGATTGTTTTCTCTGTGCCGGACCTTTGATTCTGGGACACAACCGCCCGGAGGTTGTGGAAGCCATCAAGCGGGAAATCGACCGCGGCCTGCTTTTTTCAAATCCTGAGATGGTTATTGAATGCGCTGAACTGCTTAGGGAACTGGTCCCCTGTGCAGAGAAGATAAGACTTTGCAATACGGGCACCGAGGCAATACTCGCTGCCGTAAGAGCGGTCCGGGCCTTTACTGGCAAGGACAAGATTATCAAATTCTACGGCCATTACCACGGGCTGGAAGACCAGTTCCTGGTAGGCACCACAACTATAACCAACGCTCCCACCTCCGGGGGCATCCCGAAGTCACATGTAGCGAATACCGTCCTGCTGAGATATGGCGATATCGAAGCAATAAAGCGAAAGTTTGACGAAGAGAATGATATTGCCGCTGTGATTCTGGACCCTCAGATGAGCTACGAAGGTATCTGGCCTGCGAGCGTCGATTACCTGCGGGAACTGAGACGTCTAACTAAAGAACGGGGAATCGTCCTGATATTCGACGAGGTAATAACCGGTTTCAGACTGGCCGCAGGAGGAGCGCAGGAATATTTCGGCATTATCCCCGATTTAGCCACTTTTGCCAAGGGCATGGCCGCTGGAGAAAAACTGGGGGCGGTAGTTGGCAGAGAGGATATCATGGACACCTTTTCCCCCACGGGATTCGTTCCCCCTTCAGGGGTAAAAGCGAGGGCTATACACGGAGGGACTTTTGCGGACTGCACGGCGGCCGTAGCCGCAGGGATAGCTTCTTTGAAGGTCTATAAACAATTGAAAAAAACGGGAGAATACCAGAAGCTCTTTCAGTTAACCGAAAAATTGAAAGCAGGCATAGAAGAGGCTTTCAAACAAAGGGGAGTACCCTGTCATGTAAACCAACTTGGCCCTTCAATCAAAATTTTCATCACCGATTTGGAACCAGCCACCTTCGAGACTTATTGGAAGCTCGATAAAACTGCCATCTCGTTATTCTACCTGAGCATGATTCCTGAAGGTGTCTGGTTAGCCAATCCGAGCATGCGCTCGGTGTTCCTGTCCTTTGCTCACACCGAGCAAGATGTGGAGCAAATAGTTGCCGCGGTTAATACCGTTCTGGATAAATACAGATTTGAACCTAGCTAATTGGTTGCCTGAACACACAAAGAGAGGTGACTATGAAAGTCATACAGTATGGTGTGGGTGACCTGGGTCAAACGGCAATTCGCCTGATGGCGAAGAAAGGGTACGAGGTAGTAGCCGCCATCGGCCGGAAGCGGTTTCTTAATGAAGACATCGGTGACATATCCGGCCTCGGCAGAAAGCTGGGCGTAAAAGTCACCGGCGATGCTGAAAGTGTGCTTGGGAAGGTAGAAGCCGATGTGGTCTGTCATATGACGGTAACGGATTTTGAAGAGGTCTACCGGGAGATAATGCCCTGCGTGGAAGCCGGGCTAAACGTGGTTTCCATATCAGAGGAATTGAGCTATCCCTGGGACACTCATACCAGACTGGCCAGGGAGATGGACAAAAAGGCGAAATCGCGCCGTGTGACTGTGGTTGGAACGGGCATGAGTCCTGGCTGGGAGCATGACCTGCTCCCTTTAACTGTAGCCAGTGCTTGCGCCAGGGTCGATAGCATGAAAGTAATGAGAGTAAGTGACTGGAGCCACCAGGCCCGGAGCCGGGGCGATGTCCGGTTCGGGCGAAGCTTACCTGACTTCGAAGCCGGTGTCAGAAACGGGCAAATCCCGCTACATGCTGGTTTCCCGGAGGGATTGCATATGGTGGCTACTGCCCTGGGGTGGAAGCTGGACAGCATTATAGACTGGTGGGAGCCGCTAGTATCGAAAAGCCTCCGCCAAGGCCCGGTGTATACCATTAAGGCTGGACAGACCTGCGGCTTCAAGCATGTTTCCATCGGATTAATCGACGGCGAAGCCAAACTGACTTTCGGGCTGACAGGAGTGGCAAACCCCGTCCCGGAAGAAGATGGAGAGATGGGCACATTTATCGAAATTGCAGGGGAACCGAACATAACCGTAAAAGAAGCAGGCTCGGACGTTCCCCTGGGGACAGTGGCGCGGGCGGTAAATTCCTTAAAGGCAGGGGTCGAGGCTCGGCCTGGTTTGCTTTCGGTGCTGGATTTACCGGTCGCGCCGCCGCTGCCGGACAGAAGTCATGTCTGAGAAGCGAGTGGGGTTTGAAGTATGGGGGTAAGAATAAGGATACCGTATTCTCTGGTTCACTTGACCGGAGGCCAGTCGGCTGTGGAAGTGTTTGGTGACAATGTCGGAGAGTGCTTGGATTCTTTGCAGGCCAGGTTTCCGGAACTGAAAGCGACACTCTTCAATGAGGAAGGGAAGTTACGCGCGCTCTTCGATGTTTATGTGAATCACCAAAGCACTTATCCCGAGGGGTTGCTTCACCCGGTAAAAGGTGGTGATGAGCTTCTTCTCATCATGATAATCGGCGGTGGATAGCCTAATCCGATATGAATCGAGGAACCGTTTATGGACAGAAGAATACAAAACGGGTTTGAGAGAGGCAAGAGTTTTGAAATAGAGGTGGATGGAACGAAGGTTAAAGCCTTCGAAGGTGAAACCATTGCTGCCGCTCTTCTTGCAGCGGGCAAGCGGACCACCTGCAAGAGTAACGCCAAAAAAGAAGCGAGGGGGCTCTATTGTGGCATGGGCGTCTGCATGGGATGCCGCATGATTGTCGATGGCAAGCCGAATACACTGGTATGCCAGACTCTGGCCACGCCGGATTGTAAGGTTAAAACACAGAATGCGCTTGAGAACTGGTGGGCTTCAAAATGAAAGAAGTAGAAATTGCCATCATAGGAGGGGGACCGGGTGGTATCTGTGCCGCCGCTGAAGCGGCTAAATGCGGCGCGCATGTTGTCCTGCTTGATGAAAATCCAGGCTTGGGCGGGCAAATTTACCGAAGGCTTCCCGGCGGTTTTGCTGTCAGGGATGAAGGCCGGCTGGGTAAGGACTACGTTGAGGGAACAAAACTCATCAGAGAGCTGGAACAGCATAAGGAAAAGGTCGAAGTAATATCTGGCGCGGTAGTGTGGGGAGTTTTCCCTGGAAATGAAATTGCCTTCCTTAGCGGGGACAGGAATGAGCGCCTGAAAGCGAATAGAGTCATTCTGGCCGAAGGTGCCTATGACAGACCTGTGCCCTTCCCCGGCTGGACGCTTCCGGGTGTTATCACCGGCGGCGCAGCATTGAGAATGGTTAAGGCAGAGAGAATTTTGCCGGGCGAAAGGCTCCTGCTGGCGGGCACAGGGCCGTTGCAGCTTGCCCTCGGCGCACATCTGGTGCAGGCTGGTGCTAAAGTGGTAGCCATCCTTGAAGCGAGCTCACGGGGCGCTTTTTGGAAGCATCTGCCCAAACTCCTGGGAGAGCGGGGACTGCTCAAAGAAGGGTTCAATTATATCAGGGAGCTACAAAGAGCGAAAGTGCCGGTTCTCACGGGCCATGCCGTCGTTGCTGTGCAGGGCGATGGAGAAGTACAACGAGCGGTTTATGCCAGGGTGGACAATAATTGGAAGACCATCTCTGGCACCGAGAAGACGGTAGAAGTGGACACCATTTGCAGTGGTTACGGTCTTGTGCCCTCTACCAGGCTGTCCAGGCTGTTCGGGTGCAAGCATAGCTGGGACCGCTCCCTCGGTGGCTGGGTCTCTGAGCACGACAGTTATGCGGAGACTACTATCCAGGGTGTCTTTACGGTTGGCGAATGTGCTGGCGTAAGAGGCGCTCTGGTGGCAGCAGAGGAGGGACGTCTTGCTGCTATCAGAGCCTGCCAGCAATTGGGGCGACTCTCAGAGGACGAGGCTCGGCGGAAAAGCGTTTCGGTAGTCAAGAGGTTGAAGAAGTTGACAGGCTTTGAATCCGCCCTCGGCAAGATGTTTGCCATGAGAAGCGGGCTATTCGCTCAAATACCGGACGAAACAGTGATTTGCCGGTGCGAGGAAATTACGGCGGGAGAAATCCGCAGTGCCATCGCTGAGGGGCTGACCAGTATTGATGAAATCAAGGCAGTAACTCATGCGGGGATGGGGCCTTGCCAGGGGCGGATATGCGAAACCATTGTCTCCGAGATGGTATCCATTCAAACCGGACGGCCACCGGAAGAGGTAAGGCCTCATACTCCACGTCCACCGGTTAAGCCCCTGGTCCTGGGAAGCTTTGCTCAAGAATAGCAGTGAGGAATGTCAACAATGAAGCAGGAAACGGAAATAGTGGTGGCGGGTGGGGGTATAACCGGTACGGCAACCGCATACTACCTGGCAAAAGCGGGCAAAGACGTTGTCCTGGTCGAGAGGGGAGACCTGACCCGGGGCTCCTCGGCGGCCAATGCCGGGTTTGTTTGGATAACCTACCGCGCCCCTGGTCCCGCTTTGCGGTTGGGTTTGGCCACTCTTGATAGCTACGATGAAATGAGCAAGAACCATGACATGGAGTATGAGAAGTGCGGGGGCTTGACCCTTTTTGAAACCGAGAACCTGTTTAAGGACATGGCTCCCTTTGTTGATGTGCGGAAAAACGCAGGGCTGTCTGGGCTCAAGTTCCTGGATAGAAATGGGCTTTTGCAACTGGAACCGCATTTAGCTCCTTTTGTGTTAGGAGCATTGTTAAATCCACTGGACGGCCACATCAATCCGATGCGCGCAGTATATGCTTACGCCGCCGAAGCCAGGAAGCATGGCGCGCAACTCCACACCGGCGTAGAAATAACCGGCATCAACATCGAAAAAGGACATGTGAAGTCGGTTATCACTAACAAAGGTGAGATAAAAACAAAATATATCGTCAATGCCTGTGGTGCTCATGCGCCGGTCTTGGGCAAGATGGTAGGCTTGAAGGTCCCCATCGGCTTTCAGAGGGAGCAGATACTGGTCAGTGAAGAAGTCCCCGGGATTGTAGGCAGACCGATGTTCACCGCCAGCTACAAAAAAACGGTGCAGCAGGGTGGGGTTGGAGGGTTTACCACGGCCTTCTTCGCCAATCAGACTAAAAAAGGCAATTTGATATTGGGGGGCGTCAACGATTTCCCGGGCGAAGTCACCAGCACCACCTTCGAAGCCTTTGAGGCTATCAGCCGGGAGGCGATAAGGTATTTGCCTATCCTGAAGACCCTGTCAGTACGCGCCATCAGGAGCTTCGCTAAATTTTACATCCACACACCGGATGCGCTGCCTGTCCTGGGGAAGGTCAAAGGGATAGAGGGATTCATTATGGCAAGCGGGCTCAATGATTTTGGCATGGGCGTTGGGCCGGGAGCGGGCAAGGTTATCTCTGAACTCATCTGTCTTGGAGAGCCTTCTATCCCGCTCGATGGATTCAGTCTATCCAGATTTGAGAATTAGGGAGGTCGAATAGAAGTGTACGGTTGGACGGGAAAGATATTGAGGGTTGATTTATCCAGGGGAAAGACTTCTATCGAAGAGCTGGACCCAAAGGTGGCCAGGACTTACTTCGGGGGACGCGGACTGGGAGCGCGATACTTGTTGGACGAGGTTGACCCCGGGATAGAGCCGCTGAGCGAAGGAAACAAGCTCATGTTTGCCGCCGGGCCGGCAACAGGTGCTCCGATAGTGAGTGGAAATCGATACAATGTTGTCACCAAGTCTCCGTTGACCGGGACCATTGCTGGACCGAGCTCCGCGGGATTCTGGGCGCCGGAATTGAAATTTGCCGGGTACGATATGGTTATCGTGGAAGGAAAGGCTAAGAATCCGGTATACGTCTGGATAGAAGATGACAAAGTTGAAATCAGGCCTGCGTCTCATCTCTGGGGGAAATCCACCAACGAAACCCAGAAGGAAATCCGCAATGAGACCCGGCCGGAAACCAAAGTCGCCAGTATCGGCCCGGCAGGTGAGAGACTGGTCAGGTTTGCCTGCGTCATAAACGATGAAGGACGGGCGGCAGGGCGCGGAGGTGTTGGGGCTGTTGCCGGCTCAAAGAATTTGAAGGCAATTGCGGTAAGAGGTACTAAAAAAGTTCCCATAGCTGATACTGTTGAACTGAAGAGAATTGTGACCAGAATCCTGGGAAAGATGCCCAAGCCGTCAGGCCTCTCGCTGGGTGGAACACCATATGTATTTGCCAGCGTCCAGGAGATTGGTATATTACCCACCAGGAATTTCCAGACCGGGGTTTTCGAGGGCTGGGAAAAAATAAGCGGTCAAGCGGTCAATAAAGAAGTGGTCTACAAGCACAGCGCCTGCTACCGCTGCCCGATTGGCTGCGGAAGATTAAGCCGGGTGACCAAGGCCCCCTTTGAAGGCGAAGGGGCAGGACCGGAATATGAGGGACTGTATGCCCTGGGTTCCAACTGTGGCGTGGATGATTTGTCTGCGGTGGTGAAAGCCTTTTTCCTCTGCAATGAGCTTGGGATGGATGTCATGAGTTGTGGTGCCACCATTGCTTGCGCCATGGAACTGTCCCAGAAGGGTTTTCTGCCGGAGAAAGACGTTGGAATGAAACTGAATTTCGGCGATGGCAGGACGCTGGTAGAGATGGTCAGGAAAACGGGGATGAGAGAGGGGTTTGGCGACCTCATCGCCGAGGGTTCCTACCGGCTGGCGGAAAGGTATGGTCACCCTGAGCTTTCCATGAGCGTCAAAAAACAGGAACTGGCCGGCTATGACCCGCGTGGCGTGCAGGGACTTGGACTGGGATATGCCGTCTCGACAAGGGGTGCCTGCCATGTGCGCGGCGAAATCAACAACGCCGAGATTTGGGGAGCGCCTGTGAAACTGGACCGTCTAGCCACGAAGGGCAAGGCCAGCTACCTGATAACCATTCAGGATGAGATTGCTGCCAGCGACTCGATGGGGATATGCCAGTTCTGCGGTGGTTACAAGATTGGCGTAGACGCCGTTATCGAAGAGATGGAACTGGTGAGCGGAGTTGACCTCTGGGCTGAAGGATTCTATCAAATGGGCGAAAGAATATGGAATATGGAAAAGATTTTCAACATGATGGCGGGCTTTACCGCCGCAGATGATACCCTCCCTAGGAGATTTCTTGAAGAACCCATGCCGGAGGGACCTACCAAAGGGCATGTTTGCAGACTTTGGGAGATGCTGCCCGAATATTACCATCTGAGGGGCTGGGATAAAGAGGGAAGGCCAACCAGGGACAAGCTGAAAGAGCTTGGCCTCCTTGAATTTGCCAGGAAAATTTAATAGTCAACCGAGGAGTGCAGAAATGCAGAAAGCTAAAGTAATCCAGTGTGGTCTGGGAGCTATAGGTGTAGAGGTAAGCAAATTAATTCTGGAAAAGAAAGATATCGAGCTCGTGGCCGCAACCGATATCGCAAAACAACTGATAGACAAGGACCTGGGTCAGGTTCTGGGTCTGGAGCGCAAGCTCGGTATAAAAGTGAGGGATGATGCCGGGGAAGTGTTCAGGAAGACTGATGCCGATGTGGTAGTGGTTACAACCAGCAGCCATTTCGAGCGGATATTCGGCACCGTCAGGGAAGCGCTTTCGGCTGGCAAGAATGTAATCACCACCTGCGAAGATGCGTGCTTCCCGTGGACCAGAAATCCGGACTTGTCGCGCCAGATTGATGAATTAGCCAAAAGCAAGGGAGTTACTTTCCTGGGCACCGGAATAAACCCGGGTTTTATGATGGACTACTTGCCCATAGCCCTCACCGGCATTATGAAAAGGGTGGACAAGGTTCGCATTCGCCGGGTGGCTAACATGGCTACCTGCGGCCTCACCGATTGGGAACTTTTCGGGTACGGAAAAAAGCTCGAGGCCTTTAACGAAGGGCTGGCTAAAGGGCAAATCGGGGGGTTCATCGCCTTCAGGCAGATTATGGAGATGATAGCCCGGGCGCTTCAATGGGGAAAGATAGATTATGAGGAAGAAAAAGAAGGCTTGATTACCAGGTCCAGGCGGGTGGCCAAGGCCGGTGTGGTGGAGCCGGGCACCGTATACTCGGTCAAACAGACTGCGCGTGGCCTGAAGCAAGGCAAGGAAGTTATTGCCTTTGAGGAGTTTTTTGTCATCAATCCCAGCCTCGAAGAAGATGATTTGGAAGTTGGAAATTTCGCCACCATCGAGGGAGAGCCATCGGTAGTGGTCAATGCCACCGGGCAGCAGGCTTCCCAGATGGCTGCCACGACCGCCGCTCATGTGGTGAACTCGATACCTGCCGTGATTGAGGGGCCGCCGGGATTGCTCACAGTATATGAGTTACCGCCATCACCTTGCTTGCCGGGGAAGGAATAAACATGTCTTTTGATGCGTGCGGATATACGGGAAAGCTATTGAGGGTCGACCTATCAAGCGGGAAAATTTCAGTCGAGCCGCTGAATATGGCCTGGGCCAGGCAATATATTGGCTGCCAGGGACTGGGCGTGAGATACCTGTTCGAAGAGCTGGCTCCCGGAATCGACCCTCTGGGACCGGAAAGTAAGATAGTCCTTCTCACAGGACCGCTTACAGGGACTATTGCCCCGTGCTCTCCTAAATACACGCTGATTTTTAAGTCGCCGCTGACCAATATACTCTACGATAGCACGTCGGGCGGGTATTTCGGTGCCGAGCTTAAATATGCCGGCTACGATGGCCTCATAATAGAAGGAAAATCGCCAAAACCGGTCTATCTTTTAATCAGAGACCAGAGGGTTGAGCTTCAGGATGCTGCCCGGATTTGGGGTAAAGATACCTTTACCGCCACTGATATGCTCAAACAGTGGTGGGGAGACGACCTGAGAGTTACGGTCATTGGCCTGGCGGGGGAAAACCAGGTCAGATTTGCCAGCGTTCTGACGGAATATGCTAAAGCCAACGGCAGGGCTGGTGGCGGGGCAGTCTTTGGCGCCAAGAACCTTAAGGCCATAGCGGTCAAAGGCTCCGGCTCGGTAAGTGTGGCCAATCCGGAGGCACTGGTTGAACTCTCACTGAAATTGATGGCGGAAACCCTGGTTGAAAACCCGGAGCAGCTGGTGTTCACCGGTTGGAAGGGTGGAGAAGGCACTATAAGCATAATGGACTGGGCTAATGATTATGGCTGCCTGCCCACCAGGAATTTCCAGGCTGGCAGCTTCGACAGAAAAAGCAAGATAGATGCCAGGGAAGTCAAGAAAATCACCAAGAAGGAGAAAGCCTGCTTCTCCTGTCCTATGGGTTGTGCGCATCAGGTTAAGATAGAGCAAGGCCAGCACAAGGGGACTGGAGTAGGTAGCTTCGAATACGAGAGCATAGCCATGCTTGGCTCGAACTGCGATATCAGTGACCTGGCTGTCGTTGCCAAACTGAACGAGCTATGCAATAAACATGGCATGGATACTATCACCGCAGGAAACGTAATCGGCTGGGCAATGGACTGTTTTGAGAGAGGTCTCCTTACCGAGAAGGATACGAACGGTCTGCCCTTGCGCTTCGGCAACAATGAGGCCGCCATCGAGTTACTGGAAAAAATTGCTAGGAGAGAGGGAATCGGAGCCCTCCTGGCTGAGGGAGTAGCCAGGGCTTCAGCCAGAGTCGGGAAAGGCTCGGAAGAATTCGCCATGCATGTCAAAGGGCTGGAAATCCCCGCTTATGACCCCAGGGTAGCCATCGGAATGGGGCTTGCCTATGCCACCGCTCCTCCGGGTGCGGCGCATACCCGCGCGTTCCCCATCAGCGGCGCCCTCTTTGGCGGATGGTGGGTTGGTGCCGACCCGGTCAAGCTGGACCCCAGAAAGCCGGAAAATTTTGCGCAGGTATGCATCCAGCAAAACCACTGGCAGGCTTACCGGTTCAGCACCGGCCACTGCGATTTCGGCCTGCTGGAGCCGGGATGGAAACTCCCTGAACTGCTGGAAAACTGTACCGGGTGGCCGGAGATAAAGGACTGGAGAAAAATCGGCGAAAGGATTATCAACACCTACCGGCTATTCAGCATCAGGGAAGGAATCAGTCGGAAAGATGATACTCTACCTGCAGCATTCTTCAAGAAACCTCTTCCGGCTCCGGCGGAAGGCGCGGTCATCTCTCCGGAAGATTTCGAATTCATGTTGAACGAGTATTACGAACTCAGAGGCTGGGACCACGAGGGCAGGCCCACTCAGGAAAAGCTGAGAGAGCTTGGTATCCAAGAACTTGGACTTAAGATTGGAGTTAGATAGAACGTGGCTAAAGTGTTTTCCATAGATGCGAAAAAGTGTACGGGGTGCAAGCTTTGTGAGCTGATTTGCTCCTTTCACCACAACGGCGTCTTCAAGCCTTCGGTTTCACGGATAAGAGTCAAGCTGAACACCAGGGAAGGCACCGCTCAACCGTTGATATGCCGCCAGTGTAAAAAATGCACGTGTATAGAGGTATGCAGGCCAGGGGCAATTAGCCAGGATGAGAAAACCGGAGTGATAACCATCGACCATGCTAAATGCACCGGGTGCAAAGAATGTATATTTACCTGTCCTTTCCAGGCCGTTGGTTTTGAGGAGGAACCGAAAGGAGTTGCAATAGTTTGCGACCACTGTGGAGGCAAGCCAGAATGTGTAAAAGTCTGCTTTCCCGGAGCACTAAAATATATTGACAAAGAAACATCCTGGG
The DNA here is from genome assembly GCA_016190925.1 of Chloroflexota bacterium. GTDB lineage: Bacteria > Chloroflexota > Dehalococcoidia > Dehalococcoidales > JACPPQ01 > JACPPQ01. The sequence goes on from JACPPQ010000109.1 coordinate 50,269, forward strand.
CACCTACCAGGCAAGATACAACGAGTCGAGCTTAACGTAAATCATAGTAAAATAGGAGGGGTCATATGACAGTCAGAATTCTTGGTATTTCGGGAAGTCCTCGGCATGGGAACACTGAAATCGCTCTCAAAGAGGCCTTGGCTGGCGCCGCCGAAGTAAAGGACGTAGAAACGGAGCTGTATAGCATTGTCGGTAAAACGCTAAACCCGTGTACCGGGTGCTTTAAGTGCGGGACTGAAGAAGCTACTCCGGAAATTCCCTGTCCGCAGTGGGGAGATGATGACATCACCAAACTGGTCAGAAGAATGAGGGACGATTTTGATGGGTTCGTGATTGGCAACCCGGTGTATATCGGTACCATCTCTGCCCAGATTAAAATGATTTTCGACAGGGCAATCATGATGACCGAGGGCGGCAGGCTGGGTCCCGTAACTCTAAGAAACAAGGTCTGCGGTGTTGTGATTAGCTCCTGGGACAGGAACGGAGGACATGATTTAGCCGCAATCGATACCTGGAGATGGGCTATTCTCCACGACATGATAGTGGTCGGTGTAGGACCGGAGAGAATAGATTGTAACAACTATTGGGCAGGATGTGTGGTTCAGGCCTATACTCCCAATCATCCCGACGGTGGCAAAGGAATCTGGTGGGCCAAGGCTAATTCGTTAGAGGAGCGGACCGCGGTCAAGTTTGATACACTGGGGCTCGCTCAATGCCGGAACACCGGCCGGCGAGTGGCAGAGTTGGCCAAAGTAATCAAGGCTGGCTTCGACAGTCTTAGCCGGGAGGATACCTACTGGCCGCGCGGCGGATGCGGAGGTTTTGAAGGGACAGCCTGGGGCAGCAAATAGGATACGAATATAAACTTGATAATTAATACAAACGACTTACTAACCGTCTCATATTAAGATAGAATCATGGAAATAGCTTCTCCCTTTCGCAAAGGGAGATTGTGAGGGATTTTCCACGGGTAGGTTGAGGGATTTCAAGTTCCCTACATCCTCTATTCGGAAAGGGGTTACGTCCAGATTATTATGAAACGATTAGTAAGTGGAATCATTAACTATGTTGCATCATCGAGGAGCTAGCAGTGTTGCAGATTGATAAAGAAAAATGTACAGGGTGCAGATTATGTGAGATGATGTGCTCCTTTCGCCACGAAGGGGAATGCAGCACTGCAAAATCACGTATCAAAATCCTGAAAGATGAAGAATTCGGGAACTGCCTGGTGCTGGTATGCATGAACTGTGAAGATGCTCCCTGTGTAGCCAGTTGTCCGACGGAAGCATTCAAAAAAGATGACAATAGCGGAATAGTAGCGCTTGATGAGTCTCTCTGTATCGGGTGCGAGGCCTGCATTGGCGTCTGCCCGATGGAAACTATAGTTCTGGATAAAGATAAAAACACCGTTTTCAAGTGCGACCTGTGCGGCGGCGACCCTGAATGTGTGAAGTGGTGTACCAGGGGAGCGATAAAGGAAAACGACATCGGCTGGCAAGCCAGGCAAGCCTACATCGAGCAGGCAAATAAAATGCGAAGTCCAAACAGCGCTTAAAACCTCGATAGTTAAGGGAGCAAAAATGCACGGGTGGGCGGGGAAACGACTCAAGGTATACCTGACCGAAGGAAAGCTGGTCGAGGAGGAGCTAACCGAGGAATTCAGACAGGAGTACCTGGGCGGAAGAGGGTTTAATGTCAGAACCGTATTTGACGAGATAGCTCCGGGAATTGACCCCTTAAGCCCCGAAAACGTCTTGACAGTATCGACAGGTCCCCTGGCCGGCACTGCGGCACCGGGCATGACCAGGTGGACCGTAACCGCCAAATCTCCATTGACCGGAATAATCGGCGACGGCAACGGGGGCAGCGACTTTGCCGCCGAACTCAAATTCGCGGGCTACGACCAGATTGTTGTATACGGGCGGGCTGCCTCGCCGGTCTACTTGTTTATCAAAGACAGTCGAGTCGAGCTGAGAGACGCATCCAGGCTATGGGGCAAGACGACTTGGGATACCCACAAGTTAATCGTCAAAGAGCTGCATGACAGCCAAATCCGCGACTTGATTATCGGGCCGGCAGGGGAAAACCTGGTCCGTTTTGCTAAGATTATCACCAACATGACCAGGGCAGGTGGCAAGTGCGGGATGGGGGCGGTCATGGGGTCGAAGAATCTCAAAGCAATAGTAGTGCGCGGGTCTGGCTCGGTCAAAATAGCCAGCCCCGATGCTTTTTATCAAGCCGCCCAGCAGGCCAACGCTAAGTTGCTGGCTTCGCGTTTTCATCGCCAGGTCCTGGGAGAAGAAGGCACTCCCTATCTTATAAAGTTTCTAACCTCGGAGCGTTCGTTAACTACAAGAAACTCCCAGGCAGGCTATTTCGAAGGTTGGGAGAAGTTAACTTCGGAGGCATTTGAATCCAGCTACGCAGTTAAACATGGAGCTTGTTTCTCCTGTCCCATCGCTTGCAGTCATTATTACCGCGTAAAGGATGGGCCATACGCTACTCACGGCGGCTCCAACCAGTTTGGCACGCTCTACCCCTTTACTTCCAGGTGCGGAAGTGACAATCTGGCTGCCTCGTTGCACCTGACTACCCTTTGTGACCAGATGGGGATAGATACACATTCCTGTGGGGCGACGATATCATTTGCCATGGAGGCCTGGGAAAAGGGATTGATTACTTTTAAGGATACCGATGGGCTTGACCTTTCCTGGGGGAATGCCGACTCAATGATAAAATTGGTACAGAAGATAGCATACCGCCAGGGTTTTGGCGATATCCTGGCTGAGGGTTCACTGAGGGCCTCCGCGCAGATTCCTGGTTCAGCTTCCTGCCTGACCGTTGTCAAGGGACTGGAATGCAGTTCGTACTACCCCGGCGAAGGTGAGCACAAGATAATCGGGCTTGCCTTTGCGACATCGCCGATAGGTGGAAGCCACCATCGGGGAGGATTCATGGGACTGCACAGCCACCCCAAAGTGAGACAGGCCCTGGGCGAAGAGCTCGCTCGCCACCTTCGTGACCACACCACCTACAAAGGACAGGGCGTGCTCCTCGTCGTAGAAAACGACTTTGTGGCCGCTCTTAACTCAATGGAAACCTGCCTTCTGCTTTGCCAGTATGGCCTCACCGCGGATGACCTGGCCGGGCTGGTGTCGGCAGCTACCGGCTTTGACATCGACGGTGATGCGCTGTTGAAGATAGGCGAAAGAGTTTTCAATGTAGAGAGGGCGTTTAATGTGCGTGAGGGAATCCGGCGTAAAGACGATACCCTGCCTGAGCGTTTCTTTGTTGAAAAGGAAACGCCTTATGGAAAGACCGGCATAAACAAGGCGAAATTCCAGGAAATGCTGGATGAGTTTTACAGCTTCCGAGGCTGGGATAAAGAAGGTGTCCCAACTAGAAAAAAGCTTGAGGAACTCAATCTCGGATATATCGCGGAGCAGATTCCGGCTTCCTGAAGACCCGGCTTATATGGCGCACTTGAACCGAAGGCTTAATCCCATAGCCTTGATTAGCCCATCCGGCCGGGAAGCCAGAGGGCTATTGCGGGAAAAACAATAACAATTGCCATTATTATTACATTGAGCACGATGAATGGGAGCCCGGCCTTGTAGATATCTCCCATAGTGGTCCCGGGTGGAGCAACCCCTTTCATTACAAACAGATTCAAACCGAAGGGTGGGGATATCGCCGCTATCTCTGCATTAATGAGATAAATGACGGCGAACCAGACTGGATTAAACCCCAGACCGTTAACAACGGGCATAAAGACGGGAAGGGTTATCATCATGATGGGCAGCACGTTCATGAACATGCCCAGAATCCCTACGATAAGCTGCATGGCGATAAATATCAATATTGGAGTGACAGGAAGACCCGTGGCAAGTTCAGTCAGATTTCGACTGACCCCGCCAAAGGCCAATATCTGGCTGAAGGCCCCCGATGAGGCTATGATAAAAAGTATCATGCCGGTAACGTGAAGAGTGCTGGCCAGGGATTTTTTCATGACAGCCCAGCTCAGGCGCTTGTGTGAGGCGACCAGCAAGAGTGTACCCAATACGCCGGAGACCGCGGCTTCGGTCGGGGTTGCGATACCCAGTACGATAAGCCCGATGACCAGGAAGACTATAATACTTATCGGCAGGATATGCTTTGCGAGTGCTGCAAGCTTTTCCGAAAGGGGTACCCTGGTTATTTCATAGGGGGGTGCCAGAGTGGGGTCCAGCCGGCACCGGGTGACGATGTATGTAGTAAAAATGACAGCGGATAAGAGTCCTGGAAGAATAATAGCTAACAGAATCTGGCCTATGGAGATTTCACCCAGTGCCCCCAGGAGAACCGCCAGGCCGCTTGGAGGAATCATCGTAGCCAGACCTCCGCTCCCCAGAATAGGCCCCAGGCTCATCGGCTTTTTATAGCCCCGTTTCTCCATTTCAGGTATCAAAGTTGACCCGAGCATGGCCACGCTGGCCATGCTGGCCCCTGTGAGGGTGGCAAGCAAAGTCCCGGCTCCTACGGCAAGCAGGCTCATCCTGCCCGGCAGACGCCCCATCCACTTATCCACGCTATCGATAATAATGCTGCCCATTCCAGACTGAAATAAAACGTCCCCCATCAATATGAACATGGGGATGGGTAAGAGGGTAAAGCTGGTCACGGAACCGAAAATGCTACGTACCAGTAAGTCCATATCGCCGTGCCGTACCACCAATAGTCCCACCATGTTTATGGCTAGAAAACTGAAAGCTACGGGCATTCCGGCTGCCATCATGACTATCAGCCCGCCGAACATTATGAGGAGTACCAGTTGCCAGTCCACTTACGTCAATCCATCCTCGCCTGATTATTAGGTGCTTTCCACTTTTGAACATAACCCTGGATTTTTTTTGCGAGCTGGGAAAACAGCAGCAAAAATCCCAGGGGAATAATGATTTCCAGCACTCCGGCAGGAGGTCGCAATGGCGTTGGGTAGAGATAGCCGCTTTCGAAGAAATAGATGACGCTTTTTGTCCCAAACCAGACCAAAACCAGGCAAATAACACTGCTGGCGATGGAGGTAACAAGGTTCACCAAGAGCCTTGTTCTTGGCTTCAATCGATTCAGGAGCAGGTCCACCGCTACGTGGCCGTCTCTTTTTAGTACCCAGGCCGCCGCCAGAAAGGTAATAAACAATAAGCTGTACTCGCTGAGCTCGGTTATACCCTTTATCGGTCGCCGGAAGAAAAACCTCATGATAATCTCTGCGAGAATTCCCAGCCCGGTAATAACAATCAGCAAGGCTGCCAGAAACGCCGAGCTGTTGATAAGGGTGTCGACAAGGCCGGATATCTTCGCTATGAACTTCATAGAAATTCAAAACCCCATGAATGCACCACTGAATATGAGAGGCATTTCATCGTAAACAACCGCAGGCACAGCCCGCGACACCTTTGCCCTTCGGGCACGGCCTGAGCTCCACAATATGGCCGGTTCACCCTGCTGTTACCGTAACGTTCAAGACTTACGTTTTCTCACGAAAATACATTTAGTGGTGGCACTCGCCTCAGGCGAGTGCCTGCCTGTGCAAGAAACATTTTCATACTTCGTGGTGCGCCTCAGGCGCATGGAGGATTACCAAGAAAATAGCCTTTGTCACCCCTGCGAAGGCAGGGGTCTACCGCCGCCGTCGAGGCGGCATCCCGATGTCCATCGGGACTAATTAACCTGTCCTTCCTAAGGGAAGGAATTGCCTCGACGGCAATGGATAGATTCCCGCTTTCGCGGGAATGACAGTTATTTGTTGTTGCTATTTTCATCCTTCGTGGGTGGTGTAACGCGCTATGGGTAATTACTTGTTATATAAGTCCATTAGTGTTTTGATGGCGTCCGGTTGCTGCTTAGCGAGCTCCTGCCATTGTGATGAGTAGGCCAGGTCAAGGTAGCGTTTGGCCTCCTCCGGCGGCAGTTTGATGAACTTTACGCCGGCATTTTTCATATTCTGTACGTACCTGTCATAAAAGCCGGTCATCAACTTGGCAGTCTCCGGTTCCATCTCGATGCGCGCCTGCTCCATCAGGTCCTGAATGTTCTTGGGAAGACTTTTCCACTTGTCTAAATTCATCAGGCTCAGTGGCGCCCCTATATAATAGGGATGGTCAACTACTACTAAACCCTTGATTTGATGCAGGCCAAGGGCCACCAGCGTGTCCGCGGCGTTAATGTAAACGTCAATAACGCCGGTCTCCATGGCAGTGTATGTCTCTGCATAAGGCATTGGCTTGTAGCTCATACCGACTGAGGCGGCGGAAGCGTTACCAATTGTGCCCAATCCGCCGGCCCTCAAACCCTTCAGGTCGTCCAGCTTGGCAACCGGTTTCCTGCTGGCTGCATAGAAAATGGGGTCCTTTGAGGCATCATCCAGGCCCAGAAAATAGAATCCCGCTTCTGCGGCGTATTTGCGCAAAGCGGTTACTGCCCCGCGTTTTCGCTCTTCATCCGCTGTTAGCCGTGAGAGCCCGGGAGTATTGAGCGCCGGCATCATTGTCTCCACCATTGTGCCGAAGGTTGAAACGAGGTCTACCTGCCCCTTCTTCACTGCCAGTGGTTGCTGGCCTGCTGGTATGACTTCCGGACCTCCGCGGATTTTGATGGAAAACTGTCCGGGATATTTTTCAGCGGCCAGCTTATTGATACGGTCAATGGTCATCAACCATATCTTCATCTTTTCCCGGTCCGTTGGCAATACGGTAACCATTTCAAGCACTATCGGCTGTGTCTTTGGCGTCGGCGTGGCAACCGGCGTCGGCGTTGGCGTGGGCTTAGGCGCAGGTGCAGGCGCTGGCTTAGGCGTCGCTGTAGGTGCGGGTGATGGCGCAGGCGCAGGTTTTTCTTGCGTAGCGCAGGAGGCTGCCATGGATAATACTCCCGCGATTGCTAAAAGGCAAACGATGCTCAATATCCTGATACTTTTACTATTTATCATGTTTTCACCCCTCCTTTGAGGAATTCTCCGATTTACCAGACATTACCAGGCTTATCTCACCATTGCTCACCCCCGTAGATGAAGAGGTTCTATCGGAACCTCTTGCTGCTCTTACTTCCTTTTCTATCCACCTCATCGAGATGGCATTCCTCGGGCAGTCCTCTATACAGGCAAAACATTGCGAGCAATCGTCCTGGTACACAATGATTGCTTTTCCTGCTTTCATCCTGATTACATCGTTTAAGCAAGACTGCACGCAAACACCGCACCCTGTGCAACGGTAGCGGTCTATCTTCCCGATAACCAGCCTCCGCGTTAACCTTGCCTCTATCATCTTCCCTGACCCCCGTTCGGCCGCACTGGGTACTCACTCATCGGGAGCGGCTCTACCCATGTCTTTATTTGTCGGCCTTCTCTTTTGGCTATTACCCACTTGAGCCAGTTCTTATCATCCCTTGCTGGATAATCCTCTCGGTAATGCGAGCCCCTGCTTTCGGTTCGCAACAATGCTGTATGTGCCAGAAGTTCCAGAAACAAGAGGCCGTTTTCCACTCCTATGACCCCTACCAGGTCGTGATAATCTCTGGCCACCATTCTGGGTATTTCCTCATGCTTTATTCCCTGCACTATCTTCATCGCCGCCTTTAGCTTCCCATCGCTCCTAATTGGTCCAAACATCCCCTGTTCCTGTACGCTAACACAGTGTTCTCGCACTTCTTCCCGGGTCAAGCCGATCTGCCTCCACAGCGGTGCGAATATTTTGTTTTGCAGGCTCTCCACCTGATGGGTATCCACGGCCTGCAAGTCAAGAGCGGCCAAACTCCGGGCGGCAGCCTCTCCAGCGCGATGTCCCCCGATGGCTGATGCCATGCCGATGCTGATAACGTCTGTCACTCCGACTTCAGCGTGGTCTGTTGCCGCACCGGCTGCGAACAGCCCGGTTAGCGTGGTAGCACCGCTTCTATTGACTCTGATTCCACCGGGGCATATGTCGGTCAAAGTGACCACGTAAGGAACCAGGTCTTTTCTGATATCGAGACCGCCGGCGGCAAAGGAGCGCATAACAATCGGAATAGCCATATCGATGCGGCGGTAAGCGGCGTCATCCAGGTGGGTAGCATCCAGGTAGACCGGTCCACGGTTTTCCAGCATCTCGACCACAATAGCTCTCCCGACCAGCGACCTGGTTGACCTCTCCACGAGTTCCTGGTCCCATTTCTTCATGAACCTCTCACCCTGGGCATTAACCATGACGGCCCCTTCGCCAAACAGGATATTTGCCCCGGGGGCTGTGTTGAAGTCTTTTGGCCTGTAGCCGTAGTGCGCCAGCTCGATATTCCTCATCTCACATCCGGCCCGAAAAGCCATCGCCTTGCCATCGCCGCTCAGGTTGTATACCGGCATCCTGGAAAGTATTGCCAGTGTGGGGCCGGTAGCAATTACCACTGCTTTGGCTCTAAAAACATAAAATGTGCCATTTCTGATGTTAAAGCCGGCTGCGCCAATTACCTGGCCGGTGGTCGGGAAATCGCCATCCGAGGTAAGCAGGTCGGTGGCCATAACTCGCTCTAATACGCGTGAGCCAAGGCGCAACACCTCCCCCCTCAGCACGGACATCATCTGAAGGCCGCCGTTGGTCAGAACTACGTTCCGGATATGGCGCTGGCCCACACACGCTTTTCGAAGACGTTTGCCGTTATCTCTCTGGAATGTAACTCCCCAACGCTCTAGGTCGTTTATTCTTTCGGCTGTTTCGGTCACCATTCCCTCCAGCCGGTGCTGGTCGCACAGCCATTCGCCGGCTTCAACACACTCCCGATACCACTGCTCGCGGTCATCGGTATCCGGGTCAAAACAGGTCAGCACCCCAGACATCTGGTGACTCAAACCGCTTCTTCCTAGATTTCCTTTATCGACCATGACAACGTCGGCGCCAAGCTCTCTTGCCCTTATAGCCGCAAAACAGCCGGCAATTCCCCCGCCCAGCACCAGTACATCAGTTTCCAGAGTCTCGCTCTTTATTTGCTGTGAAACAGCCATTCAGTATCACCCCGCGTATTATTTGCCCCTGCCCCGTGGCCTTCTCTCACGGCTACATATATCGAGCGCAACCATGGCATATATTTCGGCAGCCTTGTACAGGTCGTCGATGAGAATGGAATAGTTTCTCCCGCCGGTCCCTGCCGCGGGGCCGTAGGTTAGAGAAGGGATGCCGACTTCGTTAAATATGTTGTTGTCTCTCCACATGCTGCACACCGGGCCGATAGCAGGCTCAGGCTTTTTCCCGAAAATGGCTTTATGAGCGTTGTCTACTGCTTCAACCAGTGGACCGATACCGGTAGCGTTAGCCTCGTAGCCCGGCTCCGATGCGAAGATGTCCACTTCGCCATCCAGCTCCAGAGACCGGACTTTGTTTTCAAGCTCGGCCTTGATATCAAGAAAGTTCTGCCCCGGTGCTGTTCTGATGTCGATGTAAATTGAGCATACTTCAGACGTTCCATCGAGTGCAAAGGGCTCTCCCCCTCGTATAGCACCTATCGCGACTTTGGGAATCAGCGTACCGCCTGGGCATACGTACGTGTGCTCCCTCTCATAAACCGCCGCCCACGCTTCAATCTCGTTTATCAACCGGGACATCCGCACAATGGCATTTGGGTTCTTTTCAGGTGAATAGGAGCCTTTAAGGTACGGAGTGTACAAACGCGGTTCCCCGAACACTGTTATTTTGACGTACAGCTTTCCCGCCTCGACCCACGCCGACTGAAAATTGGTAGCTTCAGCTACAAGAGCATAGTCGGCAATTCCGCCGTGAGTAGCTATAAAGCGGGTGCCGATCTCGGTCCCCGGGCATTTAGGTGGCTGGAACTCATCGATTGGTTCCCAGGCAACCTCGCCGCTGACAGCGGTAAGTATGATATCACCTTTCAAAGCGATGCCTGCTTGCTTGATTGCCCTGGCAGCAATTAGAAAACATGCCATCGGCCCTTTGTCATTTACTATGCCGTTGCCGAAAAGCCTATCCCCCTCCCGCCATGCCTGGTGATAGATAGGGTCCTCGCTATCACGACGTGATAAGACTGCGTCACGGGATACCACCGTATCCATATGGCTATTGAAGAGAAGGCTTAATCCGCCCCCACTCCCCTTCAACGCGCCTATCACATTTGGACGGCTTTCCAGAAGACTGAGGACCTTCGTTTTGAATCCCTCCTGCTTGAGCCATGCCTCAACAGCTTGCGCCATTCCTCTTTCCTGGCCCGGAGGGCTATCGATGTTTCCAAGTTTCAAAGCAAGGTCGACCAGTTCTTCCCTGTCTATTTTTTCCAGGACTCGGTCAGTAACTGAAGCCATTAATTTAACTCCCACAAGTTATTTAGCCTCTATGTCTTAAACAGGTGCGCAAATCTTTTCCAGCTTTCTCTTCTATACTCCTGGTCTGATTGAACAGGCATGGGGAATTTATCTTTCCACTCGAAGGGCATGGTAGCATCGATAATAGCGCGGGAATTCATGTACCGTCCTGCCGTGCGGTCTTCGGGAGAGACCAGGGCATCCAGGGCGCTTGTCCTCGCCCTGCGAATGATGTCGACAGAAGTGGCCGGGTCACACCGGGTTAATACCGCCCACAGTACATCCTTCAGGTCCGTGACATCAATGTCTTCATCGACCACTACCACTAATTTGCCGACGTTCGACCCTGTGATAGCGTACACCGCGTGTCCCACCTGCCTCGAATGGCCGCCGAACTGCTGTTTGATGGCTACCGCGGTCAGGAGTTTGCAGGCCCCCTCTCCGTAGCACCAGATATTGCTTATCCCTTGAATGCCGGTCTGCTTCAACTCGTTGAAAACGAGCGCGGATTCGATATATTGCCGCGCCTTATCCGCATCATACGGTGGTTTTTCAGATGGCACTCCCAGCAGGATAGGGTCATTGCGGAAATAGACCGCCTCTACATCCACATAAGGAGCTTCACCGCTACCGGAGGCATAATACCCCATCCACTCGCCAAACGGACCTTCCAGCCTGGTCTTTCCCGGATAAGAGAAGCCTTCTATCGCTATCTCGGCGGCTGCTGGTATTGGAAGTCCGGTCACAGGCCCCTTTATCACTTTCACAGGACTGCCGCGCCATCCTCCGACCCAGTCCAGTTCGCTCACACCCCACGGCAGGTCGGTCATTCCTCCTGCGAACAGAAGCGGGTCGCTTCCAAACACGATAGCTACTGGACACGGCTTTCCTTTGGCAATATACTTCTGCCGATGTGCGTAACCATGCGGCACACGGGAGCTGAAGAAACCCACAGTCTTCTTGTCCAGAAGTTGGTTCCTGTAAGTGCCTACGTTGACCCATCCTTCATCCGGGTCTCGTGTTATTACCATGCATCCCGTGCCGATGTAAGGCCCTCCATCCTGGCGGTGCCACATGGGGACAGGAAAGCGGTTCAAGTCTACTTGGTTTCCGGTGAGCTGGTTCTCAAATATGGGGCCGGTATCAACGTATTCTGGGGGAATTAATTTCAGCCCCGCTAGCTTCTTCTTGAAATGCTCCAGCAAGGACTTCCGGTCTGAAACTAGGGGAAAGCCGAACGTGATAGCTATCTGGCGGATACTGCCATACGGGTTAATCAGAATGCGGTAGCCGGGCTCGAAACCGGGGAATTCGTCCAGGACAATAGACGGTGCGGTTTCCATGCTGGCGGCAATTTCAGCAATTCTGCCTGTATCTTCTTTCAGGTCTATCGATTTGGCTATCTTTAGTTCGCCGATTTCTTCAACCTTTGCTAACCACTGCCGCAAGTCTTCATAGTCTACTCCCATTGGTCTCCTTCCTAAATAACGGCGAATCGCAAACCCTATCGGATAAGACTATCCGCTGACAAGCCTCAGTGTTACGGCTTCTCGTCCAGTTGTTATAGTGTATACTATTCTCAAGTCAATTGTTAATGGATGTCTGACGGATTTTTGCGTCAGTTTTTGTAAGGCTAATACTATGCTTACTCTCCAGTCTTTTCCTACACGGTTGGCTTATGGAAAGGGGAGTTGCAACAGGCACAAATTAAATTTTGCTAGAAAACACTCAGCATGACAGCGTTGGTGACTGATTACAACCTCGATTATGAAGTTATTGACAATTACCAAGCAAACATGGTTATATAACTTACACTGCCCGGCAAATTTCCTGCGGACAAGGATAAAAGGACCTGCACCGTGTTAGTACTTAGTTGCAATATTGAGCGTAATGATGTTTTGGTGTTTCGTACATCTGGTGGCACTCGCCTCAGGCGAGTCCCTTTAGGGAGAACCCTTCAGGGTGAACCCTGCCTGTGCACCTTGACTAACAATTACGCTGATTCATGCAACTTAGCACTAGTGTGCCGTATCAGAAATACGTTGACTAAATATTTTGTCATTTCCCCCTTTCGCAAAGGGGGATTAAGGGGGATTCTGAACCTGTCCGACAGAAAATTCCTCTCAGTCTCCCTTTCGTAGAGGGAGAGAACTTATTCAAGTTACTTGCGAGACAGGATACTAGGATGGTGAATCGCAAATAACGTTAGCCCGGCATTCACCCATTACTTCGAAAATACCCAAATTTCCTCTCCCTTGAGAAGGAGAGGATTAAAGCTTGCCCAAGCCTGCCCGCCGTAGCCTTGTGCGTTGGCAGGAGCGAAGCCGAAGGGTACTTGTTACGGGGGGCAATGCCCTGTGGTGCGGAATTGCTTTACTTTTCGGACAGCTTCCTGGATGACAGCAAATTCCTAACCTACCAAAATCTGAAGGAGTGAACGTTGGCATATAAAGACTTGCGGGAATTCATGGCTTTACTGGAAAAGAGGAGACTTCTGGTTAGAGTTAAGTCAGAAGTGGACCCTTCCTGGGAAATCAACGGCGTTACCAGGAGGCTTCAAGAGGTAGGCGGACCGGCAGTGCTTTTTGAAAATGTAGGAGGGCACCAGGTCCCTGTTCTTTCCGAGCTTGTTGGAACGCCGGAGCGCCTGGCTTTAGCCCTGGGGATGGACTCTTCCACAACTGAAAAGCAAATCACAGAGGAGTGGGTCCGGCGGATTGAACATCCTGTTCCACCAAGGTTGGTAAGCACTGGTCCATGTAAAGAGAACATCCTGAAAGGTATTAAAGCTGACCTGAATGCGGTATTCCCGCCTGTAATCTGGCACAAAGGAGATGGCGGACCGTTTATCGGTGTTCTTGGCCTGCAAGTCACCAGGGACCCGGAGACCGGGGTACAGAACACAGGTATTTACCGCCAGATGGTCAGGAGCAAGAATGAGACCGGCCTTTATATGCCGGCCTACCAGCACGGCGGCCAGCACTTGCAAAAATGGGCGCGATTATATCCCGGCAAGCCCATGCCTCTAGCCGTTGTCCTTGGGCCGGAACCTTGTTACCTGCTTGCCGCCGGTGCCAAATTTCATCATCCGCCTGGAGAGGATGTCTATACGGGTGCTCTGAGACAGGAGCCATTGGAGCTGGTCAGGTGCGAGACCTGCGACATCGAGGTGCCTGCCACGGCTGAAATCATTCTGGAAGGTGAGGTCTATCCCGAAGAGTTCAAGACGGATGGCCCATTTGGAGAGTACACCGGTTTCCTCGGCGGAGAACAAGAATTCAACGTCTTCCATTTGAAAGCTATAACCCATCGCAATAATCCTATCTTCCAGGGTACCCGGGAAGGCGCTCCACGCGGCAAGGGCTGGGTAGAAAGCGGCCTCCTGTGGATTAAGGGAGAAGAATACCAGTTATATAAGGAGCTTAAGAAGATTAACGGGGTGATAGATGTTTGTGTGCCACTGTGGTGCAGCGGTTTCCACGCGGTGGTCTCAATCAGGAAGTTGAGGGCCGGACAACCTTTTCAAATTATCCAGAGAATTTTCGGAGATGAAGAATTCGGCTCGCTCATAAAACATGTAATAGTGGTCGATGAAAACATCGATGTCCGCAATCCAAAAGAAGTTGAATGGGCCGTAGCCAACCTCGTCCAGGGTGACAGGGATATATTGGTAGTTCCCAGGTGTCCCGGCGAAGGACTGGATACCTCTCAACCTTATTCTAAACGTTTCTGGACGTCAAAGGTTGGCATTGATGCAACCGTACCGACTTACGAATATCAGGCTGAAGGACGGACGCCGCCACCCACATGTCTTGACCCGGACATCGTGGCCAGGGTAATCGCGCAGTGGGATAAATACGGGATAAATATATAGTGGCCTGAGTCTGAATGTCTTTACAAAAATAGTACCACCTTATTCAACAACAATGGAAAGTCGGGGTGTCTAAGAGGAATGCCGACCCCTCTTCTAATATCCTATGGGGGTGGGGTTCCCATCCAGGGGTTTTGGCGAGTGGTGCGAGCCAAAACCCCCTAAAAGCATCTGAGGCTGTCCAAAAATGGCCTGTCACTCTGAACGAAGTGAAGAATCTGGGGGATGTAAGGGGAAGTGAATTCCCCTCCCCGAGAATCTTCAGTCGTCCGCCTCGGCGGACACTCTCAGAATGACATTTCGGACAGCCTCTTAGGGTGAGGGTAATATTCTTCCAAATTAGTGCCACAAAAAGACATCTATTTTGGACAAGCGTAATTTGGAGATTCGGAATTTATTTTGATTTTCAAAGAGCTATTCAAAGCTTTGTCCAGGCGATAAATATACACCATTCTTAAAGATGGGGAAAAACTATGGCATATAAAGATTTAAGAGAATTCATAGCTCTGCTGGAACAGAAAGGCCACCTGGTCAGGGTGAAGGCTGAGGTGAACCCGTCATGGGAGATAAATGGCATCACCAATAAACTTACCAGGGAAAACGGCCCGGCAGTGCTTTTTGAAAATGCAGGAGGGCACAAAGTCCCCGTTCTTTCCGAGCTGCTGGGAAGGTCCCAGAGACGATATGCACTGGCGTTGGGTCTTGATACGGATGATGTGAGAGTAATAAGAGACGAATGGCTGAAGAGGATTAACCATCCCATAACCCCGAGATTAGTAAAGACCGGCCCGTGCAAGGAGAATATCCTCACAGGTGACAGGGCTGACCTGAACGCTATCTTCCCTCCGGTGCTCTGGCACAAAGGCGATGGCGCACCGTTTGTTGGTACACAGGGCCTTCAGGTGACCAGGGACCCGGAAACGGGAGTCCAGAACACCGGTGTTTACCGGCAAATGGTGTTCTCTAAGAACGAGACCAGCCTCATGATGCAGCCCTTCCAGCACGGAGCGCAGCATCTTCAGAAATGGGTGCGCCTGTACCCCGGCAAGCCGATGCCTGTGGCGGTTGTCATCGGCCCTGAACCATGCTACCTTATAACGGCTGGTGGAAAGTTCTCACACCCGCCGAGCGAAGACGCCTACGCGGGAGGGCTGAGGCAGGAACCGCTGGACCTGGTCAAGTGCGAGACCTGTAACCTGGAGGTGCCCGCCACCGCTGAAATTATTCTGGAAGGAGAGGTCTTTCCGGAAGAGCGGCGGACCGATGGACCCTTCGGAGAGTTTACCGGTTTTATCGGGGGGCTGCAGGCCTGCAATGTGTTCCACTTGAAAGCTATTACGCACCGGCACAGTCCCATATTCCAGGGAGAAAGGGAAGGGTACCCATCAGAGGGGGGCTTCATTAGCGCTACCGGTATGGAATATTTGCTCTACCAGCGGCTAAAACATGTAAACGGTTTTCTGGATGTACACCTTCCGCTCTCGGGCTGTCTGTTTGAGGCAATTGTTTCCATGAGAGTCCTGCGAAGAGGACAGCCCTTCCAGATGATGCAGAGAATTTGGGGCGACCCTGAAGTGGGTGGCTACATTAAACATATCATCGCTGTAGATGAAGGGGTAGACATCCGGGACAGGGATGAGGTTGCCTGGGCAATTGCCACTCACGTTCAGGCCGATAGGGACGTCGTTATAAACCCCCGATGTCCCGAGACAAGCTTGGATGTCTCTCAAATCGACCCTGCTCGCCGGCTGGCTGCCAAGATGGGCATAGACGCAACCTTCCCCGTTTATGAGTACCGCGATTCCGGGAAAGAGCCGCCTGTCTTATGTAGCGACCTGGACATTCTGGCAAAGGTCAAGGCGCAGTGGGGAAAATACGGCATATGAAGACATCGTCATTCAGGTTGTTCAGAAAAATTATTTCAACCATCCCTGCCCTGTATTAGCCCCACTTTGCATAACTCTAAAAACAAATGTCCCTAGCTGTTTAGCCTTGATTCGTTTCCCGCCAAAACGCGGTTATTCTCTTTGTCTTAGCGAGTATTGTCTCCAAGCTCAGTTGAAACCGAATTCGTTGAGAAAGGCAATGTCTCTCTATCCGCTCCCATACATTAAGCTTGGTAGCCACAGGGCAAGCGCGGGGAACGCCATCACTAAAGTAAGTGTCGTAAAATCAGATATGAAGAAAGGCATAGCGCCACGTAGAATATCACCGAAAGAGATATTTGATGGCGAGATACCCTTGATAATATATAGAATCATCCCGTACGGTGGTGTAATCATTCCAACTTCTACCATTATATAGAACAATATTCCAAACCATATCGGGCTATAACCAAATTGGTCCAGAATCGGCAATATTACAGGCATCGTAATAAACACCTGACCCATCGTATCAATAAACATTCCAAGAATTAGGTAGAGTAGCATACATACTATGATGAACAAAATAGGCTCCATCTTCAGACTTACTACGAATCCCATGATTTGGTGAGGAATCCTGAAGTAGTTCAGAACCCAGCTAAACAAATGGGCTCCTATTATAATGAAAACAACGAAGGTTGAGGTCACCACTGACTGGCGTAATGGTTCCTTGAACCCATGCCATGTGAAGCCCTTGCGCACCACAAACAAGATAAATGCAACAATGGCACCTATCGCTGAGGCCTCGGTAACGGTAGCTATCCCGAAGAAAATCGAACCCATAACAGAAAGAATTAACAGGAGCGGAGCAGACAGTTTCTTTACCGATACAAACCTGTCTTTCCATTGGACGGCAGCCTCCCGTGGAGCATCACTTGGTCGCATCAATCCCCAGGTTATAGCAACTAATGAATATCCCGTAGCTAACATAAATCCCGGAATAAACCCGGCCATCAGCATACGTCCAACTGGGACCTCCACAAAGGTGGCATATACCACCAACTGTATGCTCGGTGGTATCATATGGGCCAGGCCACCAGCCGCGGCAACTGCCCCCGTAGCTAAGCGCTTACTGTACCCCCTTTTTAACATCTCGGGAATGGTTAACTTGCCGATGGTGGATGTAGCAGCAGAGGTACTCCCACTTAAAGTGGAGAAAATGGTGCAGCTACCAATAGCGACTAATGACAATCCGCCTGGCAACCTGTTAAGCCATTTGGAAGCAAAATCAAAGATATCATCCGCTAACCCCCCAATCAGCATAAATTCACCCATTACCACGAAAAATATTATCGGTAACAAGTTATAACTGTTCAGTGATTTCATCATCTGGAAGCCAATAGCTTGCAGCCCTTTTTCGGGGCCAATTATCGTAATAATGTAGACTGCGCCGACTATCCCCATCGAGACGGCAAGCGGAACTCCCAACAAAAGAAGTATTACGAACGCTACTCCAATTATGGCAAGAGCGAATTGCCACTCCATACCTATTTGTCTCCTCTTACATGCACGAATTAAATTGTTTCAACTGGTTTGTCTTAATGTTTGTACCCCGCGAGCCCTTTACTCAATTCGATAAACAATCGAACCATCAAAACTGCAACCCCGACGATTATTACAATCTCGAAGGGGGCAATAGGTATTCTTGATACTTCAGTACGGACAATCCAATCGTCCTTCAGCATAACCACCATAGCAGCTATCAGAATTGCGCAATATACTAAGAAAACGATGTTATCAAATACCTTCAGAATATTCTGCTGCCTTTCATTCAGCTTGGTTAGTAGCAAATCAACATTTATGTGTTTTCGTAGTATCTGAACGTAAGCGAGGGTAAGAACGGTTATGACTAAATATATAAGACTGGGCATTTCGTATGTCCAGGCTACGGGGCGTCTGAAAAAATACCTCATAATCACCCCGTAGCCTATCATCAGACTTGAAACTACTATCGCAAACCCTGCTGCTCTCATCTGCCAATTAGCGACTCTCTCACTAAAAATATCTATCCGGTGTGTAAGTTTCTTCATAAGTTCACCGCCTCTTGTTTTGAGAACTAACAGTTAATCGATACCGGGCCCTTATAATCCCATGTTATCCTTTTTCACTATCTCCAGAAGCTCTGCCCACTTGGGATATTTTTTAATTATTATTTCGTGGTATTTGGTTCCGACATTTTGGTTCAACTGGTCCAACTCCGCTCTGCCGAACTCTATTACCTCCACACCCGGGGTTGCGCGAAGAGTATCCAGGTCTCTCTTAATACCAGTTTCAACCAAAGGATTCATCATCTTATCCACTTCTAGCGCCGCATCGTCGATTATCTTGCGCAAATCGCTTGGGAGCTCGTTATAGTAATCAAGAGGCATGATTCCCGCTAGTGAAGAAACAGCCAGGTTGGCTACAGTCACGTATTTAGCTACATCCGTCATCTTGGCTGAGATAAAGTTAGCATTAGAAAGCATAGCAGCATCCACAGTGCCTCGTTGTAAAGCATCAAACGTCTCGGCTCCGGAAATAATAACAGGCTCAGCCCCCAGAAGTTTGACCATATCAGTAAGAGAGGCTGCGGCTCGAATCAGTTTGCCTTTGAAATCCGCAACATTTCTGATAGGCTTTTTTGAAATAGTGTTGGTATTGTCATGCTTAGGAGCCCATAAAATCTTCCAGTTCATCGTTTTCCCGATGCCGTCTTGAAGCCATTGAAGCCATGTCTTTCTGTAATTTTCGTTGAACCTCTTCCAGTCGTAGGTAAACGGAGGTGTCATCGCGTTAAAGAAAACACCGATTTTATCTTCGTAATAAGAGGTAGTCGTATTTCCTAACTGTATTATTCCCGAGCTGATGGCTCTGCCGGTCGCTGGCATATCATATAACGAACTATTTGGGAAATGCTCGAACTGAATTTGCCCACCGGAGCGTTCCTTCACCAATTCCATGAACTTTTCAATAATTATTGTTGGAGGATAATTCTTTCCTCCTCCGTAGCTGCTGACTTTCAGTGTATATACCTTGGCTTGAGTTGCTTTCGGGGATTGTGTTGCCGCTGGTGCTGTTGTCGGGGTAGGAGTTTGGGCACAACCAAGTGTGATAAGGAGTAAACTGAGAATTAGTATTACATTTACCGCTAAATTTAAGCCGTTGCGTTTCATTGTTCACCTCCAACATATTATTAGAAATTTTCCTATTATTTGTTATTAACTAAGGCATCTTTCTCACCCCCACATTGAATATATCGCCTGGCTGTTTGCTGTTAATTAGAATTTTGATATTATATCTTATGGAGAAATCGTTATGAGCACAGTTTATAACACAGTGGACCAAAGTTCGTCAACGGAATGACATTGTGTTCATTGATTAGCATCGCACAAATCTGCATTCAACATCTTAATCACCTCATCTGTACTTATCCCGGGTCTGGTTACTCCATTAAAGCCAAACATCTTGAACTTGGCTTCAACCTCTTCCCATTCGATCTCCTCCCCCATAACCACATGTCCTCCCATGTAAAGTTTAATGTCTTTTAATCCTGCTTCATCACACATCTTCCTGAAATCCTGGGCGTAAAACTCGCCATATCCCGACAGTGAAGAAATCAATATTGCACAAGCGTCCGTTTCCATGGCTGCCTTAATAAACTCGTCTGAAGGGACAGCCCCTCCCAGATGGACAACGTTAAATCCGGCTTCCCGGAGCACCCGTTCCAGCACTCTTGAGCCAACCATATGAATGTCTGTGCCGATTACCCCAAGTATCAATGGTCTGGACGGGATTACCATATTGCCTCCTTAATCTATGCTTTGGCCAATAGACCAGCGGCAATGTCTTCAAGGGCTGCGTTGATTCCGATTTCTCTACCTTCACCACGCCCCCTCTCAGCCAGTTTTTGGCGATGCCATTCTTTGACATCAGATGTGAACGGAAGATTCCCAAAGTCAAGGAAACGTGCCGCCCCGGTACGGTCTTTTGCTGCCATAATCTTGTTCTTTATCAACGCATTAGCAGTAAAACACATATCCATTGCCCCGGTTTCAAAGGATTTTGAGGCACCGATAGCTATATCGCCATCTCCAAATTCCAGCATGCGCTCTAATATCTGCCTGCATTCCTTTTCCATAAAATCCATTTCCAGCTTTAATTCGTCACCTTCGGGATATCTCTGGTAACGCAGCACATCAAGCAAAGCTCTAATTTCCCTCATTGTCGCTGCTGTTGACTCTGGTGTTGGTAATCCGCTAGCCTCTGCGATACTCTTTTGGCAATGGAAGACCCTGACACCGGCACCAGCAGCCATTATGGCCACCATCGCCAGTAGCCCCGCTGTGGTAATTTGGTCTTTTGGATAATGAACAGTAGATGCTGCAATCTCTGAAATTATCCTGATTGAGTGATATCCGAATCTATCCAGATATTCCCTCATCAGTTTACTCTCTACTTTAATCGTTGCGACACTCTCCATGATATTACATTGACTCTTAAAATCATGTAACAAATAGCGTACCCCTTGCTCAGCCGATATCAGAGAGTCCACAATCCGCTGCACTATTACCAGAGAAGGTGGGACTATAACCCCTCCTGCTGAAACCGGGTGTTCCCTGAGTATGGGAATCCCATTCTCATTATAAATTGCCACCAATCTGTCAACATACTGATAATTCCGGATTATCTCTGAAAGTGGAGTTATGCGATTGTACTGAGTAAAGCCAAGCAGGGCGTCACCATCGGCACTGGTGAAACCGCCAGCCAGACCTATCTCCGAAAGCAGTCTGACATCGTTTGCGGCTGTCTTTATAACCAGGGGTTTATTCACTGCCTCGGTCAGTAATCTGCATTTTTTTACCCCATAAGCTACAACCGGCACACCGTTCATCAAGTTGCGGCCCCTTTTCTCGGATTCCGCGAGGGACACCTCAGCCTGCTTGAATTCTCCACTGCGAGTATGGCTATCAATACCAACTGGTAAAAGGTCAACTCCCGCTTCTTGCAAGAGTTGATATAATTTGAGGTTTTCTTCTATCGTAGCACGCCCCGCCTGTGTAGAAAGCAAAATACGGTCTTGACGCTCGGCATCATCGATAACGTTGGCAGCGACTTTCTCCCTGGGCAGGCTTTTAAGGTACCCCATTGCTTCTTGTAAATCTACCTCTTTCCCGGTTGGCCAGGCAGACAATACCTCTTTCCTCATCTGTTCAAATTCTTCCGGGGCTATCCTTTTATTTCTGACTTCTGCCATTGTAAGTACCTCCTTAAATCGACCACCGCTGTTAACGCATCAACCTCAGTAATAAAAATGATATATTTCCCCGATGCTGGCTCCTGTTTACGTATCAAGAAAACGCATATGGCCTTTTCATTTCAAAAGTATCTGTTGTTCTGCAATACCGTTCAGCCCCGAGCCTACCGATAGACTTCAGTTTATCCGCCCGTACTTCGGGTGTCATATGAGCAATGTGCCATCCTTAAGTACGCATTCCCCATCGAGTTCAACTGTAGCCTGGGAAAACAAATGGTCAATATGAATACGGCTCCATCTTTCCCCTCCGATGTCATTATTCCTGCCGATAGCAATATGCGCGGTACCCACTCTCGCGTAGTCCCTTCTTGTTCCCTGTATCATGGGCGGCACTATATGACTCGTACCTATTCCAAGCTCGGCAATATTGTTGGCATTTTCATCGGTGGCGGCAATCTTACGCAGCGCATCAGCCTCTTGTTTGCCGCCTGAGATATCTATTACCCTTCCTTCCTTAACGGTTAAACGTAGCGGTTCCCTGAGTGGGTTATTCCAACTGGAAACAGCCAGGTCAGCGACAACGATTCCCTCCGCAGTCCCTTCCATCGGAGCAATAGCTGCCTCTGCATAATAAGGTAAACTTGCAGCAATTCTGCTCATTGGATTGAGTGCTATGGCTTCCCGGCCGGCCAGACTCATGGTAATGTCCGTACCTGATGGACTAATTACCCTGGCTATCTTTGCCTTGTTTAGTTTTTGTGCCATGTTTTCAGTCCGCTGCCTTATGAGACGCATATCTGCGGCGGTATAGCTTACCTTCAAATCTTCAACGGGAATTTGGCATATGCCGCAGTACCTGATTCCAAGAGCGGTAGCTTCTTTCCGCGCCATCGTATGAACTACAGTCGCCTTGTCCGTAACATGGAAGAATATGTCCACACTTTTCATGGCAGCCGCCACCGGCGCCGGTGGCTCTTCTTCATAATTCCATTGCGGCGGAATCACGGTTAAAACAGCCTCTGCCCCTATGGCCTTAATAGTGTTCATAAGGATATAACCTATCCACATGGACTTGCCGTCGTCGGCGGCAATTACCAATGCCTTTTCTCCCGGCTTTACGGACTCACATGCCTCAAGAATAGAACGGATACCATTCATAAGTTCCAACATGCCGTGTTGCTCCTTTTTCACTTCCTGGGTTTTTGTATCCCCGACTAACCGAATAGGGAAATGACCTGGAATTCTCTAAATACCCCTAGTCATGTGTCCCTCAAATAGCCTTACACGTGGTCTCTCTCCCCTTGCGGGAGAGATGTAAGTGAGGGGTAGTCTATGATGTTCACTATCA